>NZ_NJGE01000018.1 GCF_002777915.1 Bartonella tribocorum
ATAATTTATTGAATAAATTAACTTTTATAGCTTTATTTTATTTTTATAATATTTCATTGGTGTATAATCTATCCCTTTTTCTTTTTAGCGTAGATTATTCTAAATAGATTGAATAAATTTCAATCCGAATCTTTTGATGAGAATTTATGTGTTTATTTTAAGGTGTTTTGTACGAGAAAATAGAAAAATGTTTACAAAAAAAAATCTGTTGAGAGAAGGCTTATTGCTTATCATATTTTTGCACGCCTATCTTGTGTCCGCTTCATATGGCTATAGCGGGGTCGATAAATTATTCTGCTCTAAAGTGGTTAAGGAACGGGATGATGCTGTTCAGATGTTAGATTCAGAAAAGTTTGAAAAAGAAAATGCGGAACGGGGATGGAACGATACAATGAAGTTATTGGGGGTAGCGGTAGAGGATTTGGAGAGAATAGCTTTTGAACAGCAGGAACTCTATTTGGTATTGCTAAAAAATATGCCAAACAACAAACTACTTAATTCTAAATATGAGATAACTCAAAAGCGAAACGCTGCAATTTTTGAGCGGATCGGAACGTTTTTTACGCTATTTGAACATGTTAAGAAAAGAACAGAAGCTTTTCGAGAGTTAGACAAAGCCAATAAGCTTAAAGATCAGTCTCAATCATTACATATTTTAGAAGTAATTTCTAGACATCATGGATATGTTGATGGACTCAATAAAGAAATTGAAAGGCTTAATCACGAAGTTGATCGTTTAAACAACAGGCTTCAAAATCTGAAGAAAATATCGCGATAAGGAAACAGAAAGTTGTTCATTGATGCAAATGGGAAAAAATGTATGAGATGATGAACAACGATTTCATTGAAAAAGGATTAAACGGTGGGATTTGCAATAGTATTCATCATATCTGTTACGGTTATTATAGGAACTCTTTGTTTTTTGTGTAACAGGAACTGTGAAAGAGCGGAAAAAGAGAGATGGAAAAGAGATGAAAACGCGCGAGAAATACGCTCCGAAAATGAAGGAAGAAAATGAGACCAGTATGACAATACAAGAAACACAATCATTGTGTGAGATACTTCAAAAACCGGATCATAAGCTTTCAGGAGTCTCTTCAGCATCTGACAAAGAATCTAACGTTTTAGCGTTTAAAGAAGCTATGGCGCTTTCATCGAAGGACTATAAAATAATCTTTTGCATATTTATTTATAAATATGACTTTAGGCTCTGTTATCCAAATGTTGGATGAGGATATAGAGAGTTTGATATCCTTACTCTTATGTGTATTTTGAGCCTATTTATTTCGATATGTTTTGGAATCGCTTCTCCGATTTATCTTCTGTTGAGATTAGCAAAAGTCTACACTTATTTGGTATGGAAGACAAAATCATGGAGCTCTTAGATTAAAAGAAGCCTATCTGTCTTGAAAGAATTCCACAATTAAACTTTCTAATTTGTTGTAACATAAAATTGTTATCTTGTTTATGAGCATTGTAAATGGTTTGACGCAAGAGAGTTTCCCAGCACTTAAAAAAATTATTAGAATTTTCCTAGAATATACTTTGTCGAGGCACGTTGGAAAAATTTATTTTCTCAATTTTATTCTGGTATCCCTTACATTAAAAACAACAAATTATATGCAATAAAAAAAGATTAGGCCGTTCTAGAGAGATTTTTTAAGATTTTGACTTTTTAAAAATGGATCCTCTTTGGGCAGTAGGATGGCAAAAAATATCTTGAAAAGAAGTCCAGATTCACAAAAATTAAGAGGTATGTTGGAAAGTCCTACCCCCTTATGTTTATTGGTATGACCCTTACATGAAAAAACGTGTGTAAAAAGAAGTTACTGTTAATATAAAGCTGAATGGTGCCCGGAAGAGGACTCGAACCTCCACGCCTTGCGGCACAGGTACCTGAAACCTGCGCGTCTACCAATTCCGCCATCTGGGCTTATAAAAGTCATCTAAGCGTGTGAAGCAATTCTGTCAATAAAATTATCTATACGACTATCAAAACATTGTTTTGGGGTACGGATAGTGGAAGCGCCCTTTATACATATCATGCATGCTTATTTTCATTTTTTATTAATCCGGTATAAAATAACGAAGTTAAACACAATATTGAAATTGGAACTGTGTGGAGAAACTTCAAAGACCATGAATAATTGCAAGAGAAACTCATCTGATGACAAATGGGAGAGAAAGTAGGAACATTGATCTTTCACGGTGAGGAGATGAGAAACCTATTCATTTTAAAGCAGAACAGCATTAGATTACATGCTCTAACTCCATTACATTTTCAAGAATTTAAGGTGTGATGATTGTCTTTGATGAAATGGTTGAATCGGGATTAAAGGTGTAAATAATAGGAATGCCGGTCGCTAATTCTTGAGATATAATTTCTTCGCTATTTAGACCTTCAAGTGCCATTATAAGAGCACGAAGAGAGTTTCCATGTGCTGCGATCAAAACAGTTTGAGAGCGCAAAATATGAGGCTGGATATGGTAAAGATAATAAGGCCAAATGCGTGCACCGGTATCGCGTAGGCTTTCTCCATTAGGAGGCGCAATCGTATAGGAACGGCGCCACATTTGAACTTGTTCTTCTCCCCATTGTTGACGGACTTCATCTTTATTTAAACCAGAAAGATCACCATAATTACGTTCATTCAAGGCGGAGCTTTTGATCATTTCTAAATCTGATTGTCCCATTTGCTCTAAAATGTGCTGAGCCGTTTTTTGGGCACGCTGTAAGGCAGATGTATAAACGATATCAAACTTTAAGCCAGTTTCTTTTAGTTTTTTTCCTGCTGCTATCGCTTCGCCATGACCTTTTTCTGTTAAATCAGGGTCTTTCCAACCGGTAAAAAGATTTTTGAGATTCCATTCGCTTTGTCCGTGACGGATGAGTACAAGTGTGCGTCCCATTATGAATTGCCTCTTTTGAGTGTTTAAAATTGATCGTTTAATCCCAAGACATCGAGCATTGAATAAAGACCATTTGCGTGGTTTTTTGCCCACAAAGCTGCTTTTAGTGCGCCATTGGCAAAGATGGAGCGTTCTTGGGCTGTATGTGAAAGAACAATGCGCTCATGGGAGCCGGCAAAAATAACACTATGTTCGCCAACAACCGTTCCACCCCGTGAACAAGAAAAGCCAATGGAGCCTTTTTTGCGTTTCCCTGTATAGCCATTGCGTTCGTTGATACCCACATCTTGCAGCATAACATGACGTCCTTCAGCCGCTGCTTGTCCAAGAAGAAGAGCGGTTCCAGAAGGCGCATCAACTTTGTTCGCGTGATGCATTTCATAAATTTCGATATCAAAATCATCGGCTTCTAATGTTTTGGCCGCTTTCTTTACAAGGTTGGCTAAAAGATTTATGCCAAGGCTCATATTTCCGGATTTGACAATTGTTGTATATTTCGCAAACTCTGCAATTTTGTCTTCTTCTGTTTTGCTAAATCCTGTGGTGCCGATAATATGGACAAGGTTTTTTTGAGCAGCGTAGTGCGCATAAAGAAGGCTGGCTTGGGGTTGTGAAAAATCAACGATACCTTCTGTGTTAGAAAAGGCATTTTCGGGATCATCAGTGATGCGAATTCCAAGAGAATCTGAGCCAATTAATATACTGGCATCTTTTCCTACAAAAGGTGAGCCTTTGCGCACAAGAACAGCACAAAGCTCTACATCTTTCCTCTGCCGGATTGCTGTAATGAGTTCTCGTCCCATTCTTCCATTTGCACCAACAACTGTAAGGCGCATTTTTATCTCCTTATAATACTTTATCACCCCGTAGTATAGGCAAATTCTCGCCTTCTTTCCAACCGTTCTTTTTCCTTTATAGAAAAAAATTTCCTACTTTAATTTATTCTTTTGTGCTGTAAAATTCTATCGTTGAGTAAGATTAAAAAATTTGCAGAGCAGATGTTTTTTGTTAAAGTGTGTGATGAATAGGGTGGGCTTTGTTTGTAAAGCCTCATGGAGATTGTACATTGCTTGGCGCTTTTATTTTTCTCGTTCTTGAGTAGGGTCCACATTCCTTATGTGAATCCTTCAAACAAAATACGCTTATGTTGCCAATTCATGCACTCATCTTAAAGAAATATGGCTCAATGTTCTAAACTCATTTCATGACAGTTCGCGTGGATGGTATAATGTTCATGAAGCATATAAGTCTATTCTGCATCACTACGCTTCATAAAAGCGCAAATTGGTATCATTATACGTTTTGCTAGCCTTTGCAACCCTTGGTATTTAAAATGATGCATAGGTATTTTATTCTTTTCTTATATAATTTTTTCATACACCAATTTCGTTTATGACGGAGTAAGAAAAAGATTTTAATTGATTCAAATGTGAGAAGGAGCATGTGTGGAAAGTATTTGAAACTTATGCTTCAATTTAAAAAATTATGATTTTAAATCAATGTGTTATTTATTAATAAAAACACATAAAAGAAATCAGAAACAGGAAAATGCTTGAAAAGTTGAATTGTTGACACACGAGCGTTGGTTGGATTCTTTATCTTTTAAGAAAGCTCATTGAAAAAATTGTTATTTTTTAAACGCATGATGGCGCTTTTTTATTAAGAGTAAATAATTATGCATGTCATGAAATGCGTTTTTTCATAGATTGGAAGAATGGAAGATAACATGGTATCGTTATTTGATTTTCCTAGCTTTTAATGGTGCTACAGCTCTTGTCTTTAAAGAGAGACTTTAAAATCCTTTGTGAAATATCTTTATCTCTATACGGATTTTTTTGTGATACGGCAAAAAAAGATTTTTTTAGGGGCATTAATAAGAGGGCTTGAAATAAGAAATGATGATGGGTTCTTATTTTTGTTTGTAAGAGGGGGCTAGAAATCAAGATCAGCATAGTGAGCACTGGCAACAATTCCGCGAACACGATCTGTTAAAAGAGAACGAAAAGAAGGTCGTGATTTGATCCGCATGTACCAGTCTTTGGCCGCAGGCGATTGTTCCCAATCAATTTCCCCTAGAAAGTCAAGGACGGAAACAGCGGCGGCTGCTGCTAGGTCAGCATAGGACAAAGTAGAACCCACTAAGCTATCGCGAGAGGCACAAAGCCAATTGAGATAGTTCATATGGGGTGGAATATTGGCCCGTGCATTGCGTAAAATTTGTGAATTGGGCGCTCCACCACCAATGGCGAGGGGCATTTCACGTTTATGGATTCGTTCTCGGACAATATGGCGCGTTGCTTCATTTTCAAATTTATTTAAAAACCAATCATTGAGGCGGCGTACTTCCGCACGATCTAAAGGATTTTCCGGAAAGAGTTTATTTTCTTGTCGTAAACTCCCATGGGTTTCATCTAAATATTCGCAGATAACAAAGGGACCTGATAATGGAACCTCGTGTTCATCAAGAAAAACAGGAACATGACCGGCGGGATTGAGCGCGAGAAATTCGTGTCTTCTAGCCCATTCATATTCTTCAATCAGTTGCGTGGCTACACCATATTCCCCAAGAATGAGGCGTATGAAGCGCGAAGCAGTGGATAGGGGAGAGTGAAAAAGTGTCAGCATAATTTACACTATCAAATAGAGTTTATAAAAATTCTTTCAAGTCATCTTTTTTATAAAGATGCTTGGCTAGAAGTACAAGATCATTACCAGCGGCTAGCAATTATGCTTAATAAATTGTTAATAATATGAATGTGTTTTTTTATGCAATGGTTTGCAAAATGGCAGTCCGTAATTCTTCTAAACCGCATGCTTTTTCTGAAGAGGTTGCAAGGATCTCAGGATAAGCTGCTGGGTGTTTGAGAAGTTTTGTTTGTGTGGTTATCATTAATTTTTCCAAGGCATTTGATTTGATTTTATCGCTTTTTGTCAAAACAATTTGGTAAGAAACAGCTGCTTTATCAAGGAGTGTAAGAACATCTTCATCATTATTTTTGATGCCGTGGCGTGAATCAATCAAGAGATATACACGTTTTAGCGTTGTACGCCCCCGTAAATAGCTAAAAATCAAATTTGTCCAAGCATCAACCAGATTTTTAGGAGCCGCAGCGAAACCATAACCCGGCATATCTACGAACGCGAAAGGGGGAAGGTCTCCTCGTTGCCCACTAAAGCCATCGGGGACGAAATAATTAAGCTCTTGAGTTCGTCCTGGTGTATTTGAGGTCCGTGCTAAACCTTTTTGCTGGACAAGGGCGTTGATTAAAGATGATTTACCAACATTGGAACGTCCTGCAAATGCGATTTCTGGTGGTCCTTCAGGGGGAAGAAAGCGTATTGCGGGAACACCACGAATAAAAACCCAATTGCGAGAAAAAATTCCAGAAAGGGAAGAATCTCTTGTCATTCTTGCACTTCTTTTGGGGACTGCTCTTCTTTTTTGGGGGCTTTTCTCCACATGGTTTTTAAATTATCAAAAAGCTCAATTTTGGCTCCTTGGCGCTTCATCATGATACCTTGCTGAATGATCGACAATATATTGTTCCATGCCCAGTAGATGACAAGACCAACAGGGAAAGAGGCAAGCATAAAAGTAAAGACGACAGGCATCCATGTGAAGATCATTGCTTGGGTTTGGTCTTGAGGAGCGGGATTCATACGCATTTGTAAAAACATCGTTATCCCCATAATCAAAGGCCATGCACCAATCATAAGAAATGCTGGCGTTGTATAGGGCAAGAGACCAAACAAGTTGAAAAGAGACGTTGGATCAGGGGCTGCTAAATCTTGAACCCAGCCAAAGAAAGGTGCATGGCGCATTTCAATGGTGATATAGAGAACTTTATAAAGCGCAAAGAATATTGGAAATTGAACCAACATTGGCCAACACCCTGCAAGGGGATTAATTTTTTCGGTTTTATAGAGTTCTATGATTGCTTGTTGTTGTTTGTTTTTGTCATCGGGATATTTTTCTTTTATCTCTAGCAAACGCGGTTGTAGCAGTTTCATGCGCGCCATAGATTGATAAGATTTATTGGCGAGAGGGAAAAGAAGTGTTTTTAAGAGCACTGTGACAAGAAGGATGGCAATACCAAAATTTCCTGTTTGCTTATAAAGAATGTCAATGAGGGCAAACATGGGTTTTGTGATGAAATCAAACCAACCCCAATCAATCAAGAGAGCAAACTTGTTGATTTTGAGGTCATTTTGATAGTGATTAATGATTTCAACTTGTTTTGCACCAGCAAAAAGACGATTTGTAACGGTTTTTGTTTCATTGGGGGCAATTGTTAAAAGCGATCCTAGCAAGTCAGATTGATAATGCGTTTGTAAACGATCAAAATAAATAAAACGGCTTGTATATTCTTTATCTTGTTGGGGAATAACCGCTACAGCCCAATATTTATCGGTAATACCAATCCAGCCTCCTGTCACTTTGGAAAAAGTCATGCTTTTTTGCCCATTATCAGGATTGGGATCAAGCTCTGCTAAGGTCTTATATTTTTCAGTTTTGAGCGCCCCCCCTGCAATACCGATCATCCCCTCATGAAGCAAATAGGTTGCATTTGTATGTTCTGGTGGTGCAGCACGGGCAACGCGGGCATAGGATGAGAGATATATCGGCTGATCACTTTCATTGCTGATAGAATCCTCAATGGTAAACATGTAATGATCATCAACAGAAAGGGTGCGGCGGAAGATTTGTCCTTGTCCATTATTATAAATCAAAGTGATGGGTGTTGTAGGGGTTAAGGTGGTATTGTTTCCCTCTATTTGCCATTGTGTATCGGATTGTGGCAAGGCTTTTGCTGGCAAAGATGCACTTGCAAAACCAAATTCAGCAAGGTAAGTCGTTTTGAATCCTTTAGGATTGAGCAAATCGATTTCCGGTGATTTTTTATCGACTGTTACACGATATTTCTTAAGGCGAAGATCATCAAATTGTGCACCAACAAGATTAATAGAGCCTTCCAGTTCATTGGTTTTGATCGCAACACGCTGTGTTTTGGCTAATACGACTTTCCGGACTTCAGGAGTCATTGGCTGTTCGATGATCGATGTTGCTTGATGCGTTGCGGTATCGTCAGAAAAATCCACTGTGGCAGTAGAAAGGGGTGATTGTTGTTTTGATAATTGCTGTTGCTGTGTGATGGCTTGTTGTTTTTGTAATTTTGCTTGTTTGGGAGCAACATGAAGAAACTGCCATGCGATGAGCACTAGGAAAGATAAGCCAATAGCGATAAAGAAATTGCGATTATATTCCATTCGTACACCCTTGTTGTCGTTGCTGATGTTTTGTTTTTGGTTTTATTCGTCGATTTAATTCATTAATCAAAGATGTGAAAGGCGCATGTAACGCATCACGATACGCTACAATGACATAGTCTGTTCCTGCTTCCATGTGGTTTGTTACACCAACTCGTACGGCTTCACGCAAACGCCTTTTGATACGATTACGTTTCACAGCATTACCATTTTTACGGGTGACAGTGAAGCCTACACGCGCAACAAGAGGAGATTTTCTTTCTGTTGTTTGTTCACGAGATTTAACTTCGAGTAAAAATAAAGGACCCCGTCGTTTTTCTCCTGTACGGACAGCCAAAAATTCTGCTCTTTTGCGAATACGGCAGGGATGTTTTTTCTTCATAAAAGAACATTTCGCAATTTCACTAAATGCTTAGCTGACCAAGCATTAGAGGTTCATAACAAAAGTTTCACAACGAAGAAATGATGAGCAATCCTCAACGGTTGTGAAAATTTAAAGGGTTAAGCAGAAAGCCGCTTACGTCCACGAGCACGTCTTGCAGCAATGACTTTACGTCCTCCAGCTGTAGCCATGCGTGCACGAAACCCATGGCGGCGTTTACGGACAAGTTTAGAGGGTTGATAAGTACGTTTCATTTATTTAAATACCGCGGAGTGCGGCCCTTCTTAATTTTCGTTTCATGAGCAGTTATGCGCGAGATGAATAATTGTATCCTATCAGACGGCTGTTAACCCATAAGAAAAAATGTAAAAAAAGTCAATCTTAGATTGTTTTTCTTACGCTTGAAAAAATATAAAGCACCTTATAACTGTTTATAACACTTTTTTATGATACATTTGAAAATGTCAGAAAATAGCGATTGAGTCTACACAAAATAAATGACGAGAGCGTTAAAGACTTAAAGGAAGTGTGACGGATTATTGTCTGCTCAATTTAAAAAATACTTTGATATTAAGAGTTTTTCTCAGTTTTGTTTTTTACAAAACCCTTATCAAAATATTCATTAAACTGTTGGCACACAGACGTGTTTGATAAGCTTTTACAGCAAATTTTGTGTCTGCGTTTTTTTATTTAAGGGTGGTTTCGTGTTTTTAAAGAGCTAAAATGTAAGTCATTTATACTTTATAATCTTTAAGTAAAGTAGAGATTTTAGGGTAATGAATCTGGTAGTATTTTTCGTTATTATGCTTGTATTTGCTTATTTGCTGGTATTTTATAGAGAGGAAAAAGCGTGGATCCTATTACAAATGAGGCTGTCCGCAACGTATTACGTAAAATCAAAGGGCCAGATCTTGAAAGCGATATTGTATCGTTGGGACTTCTTTCAGAAATATTAATTGCTGATGGCAAGGTTTTCTTTTCCATTACAGTTCCTGATGGACGTGTGCAAGAATGGGAATCATTGCGCCGTTCTGCTGAAGAGTTGGTGTGCGCTTTGGAGGGGGTGGAATCTGTTGTTGTCACGCTTACAGCAGAAAAAATAGCAAAGCGAGTGCTTCGACGCAGAGCAAGTCTCTTGCCTATAAAAATGCCCATAGAAGGTGTGCGTCATGTCATTGCTGTTGCTTCTGGAAAAGGAGGGGTGGGAAAATCGACGATGGCGATCAATATCGCCTTAGCTTTACAAGATGCAGGTTTCAAAACAGGGGTGATGGATGCAGATATCTATGGTCCGTCTTTGCCACGTTTGACAGGACTTGTTAACCAAAAACCACAACTCATGGGCGGAAAAAAGATTCAACCTCTTGAAAAATTCGATCTTAAATTGATGTCGATGGGATTTTTGGTGGAGGAAGAAAAGCCGGTGGTATGGCGTGGTCCTATGGTGATGGCCGCTGTAACGCAATTGTTACGCGATGTGCTATGGGGGCCTTTGGACGTTTTAGTTGTGGATATGCCGCCGGGTACAGGGGATGCACAATTAACGCTTGCGCAACAAGTACAATTAACAGGGGTGTTGGTTGTTTCTACGCCTCAGGATCTTGCTTTAATTGATGCACGTAAAGCGATAGAAATGTTCATGAAAGTCAATGTTCCTATTTTAGGACTGATTGAGAATATGAGTTATTTTATCGCTCCTGATACAGGAAAACGCTACGATATTTTTGGCCATGGTGGGGCGCGGGGTGAAGCAGAACGGCGCGGGGTTCCATTCTTAGCAGAAATACCGCTTGATGCAGCTTTACGATTTTCTTCCGATGAGGGGAACCCTATTTTTGTTGCTCAGCCTGATGGCGAACATGCGCAACTGTATCGTACAATTGTTGATCAAATAAAAAATAAACTCTTTTGAACATATGTTTGTTTAAGAGAGTTTGCTAAAATACACTTATGAAAGATATAAAAATAGTTGCCCTTTTGTAAGGGAAAATGAATTTTAATCCGGAGAAAATAATTTTCTATTATCATCTTTTCATTTGGTCTTTCTACGTTCAAAAGCATTGAAAGAAAGATCTTTAAAAAATGGAGATGACGTATTCTCTCATGTTTTCATTTTTCGCGGTTTTTATCGGGATAAGCTTTTTATGCAACAACAAAATTCTCAAGAATATATTTATGTTTATTATGCAAGTGCTTGTTTGAAAAGAGAATATTTCTTAATGTGTTTCATTCATTTCACGAGAGTGCTTGTGAATGATAGAACGTAAAAAATTCTGTGAACTGTAGAGATCTCATAGCATTTCTCCTTAAATAAAAAGAGAGAAGTCATATCCATTATGTTCTTTGCATCCTTAAAGTTTTCCTCTCTTTTTGCATAAAGTTGGCGAGCCTATTTGCGTTCTTTTTAAACGATTTTATCGCAATGTTTTTTCCTTTTTTAACAGACAAACAAACGTTTTTTTATTTTATGACAAGAGAAGGTACAATGGGAAAAGATTTTGTCAGTATTCTCATTTAAAATGTTAAAGGATGAATTATCTTTCTATAAGCAATTTTTATCTAAAAACATTTTGGGGCTTAACTGAGAGCTTTATCTCTATTCATTTCAATTAAAGAAATGGGTCAATTAAAGGGATAGGTATTTAAAAAAGTCCGTTTGTTCTATTCTTGAAAGATCGATTGCAGATAATTTTACCAATCCATCTTCACAAAGAGCTCAATCAATAGATCCATAATTCTTATTTTTGAGATGAGAAAAAATGTTGGTTAAGTCTTTTTAGAAGCATTCATTTTTTGTAAAGTCGCCTCAAGAGCCGTTGTTAGAGCACTTTTCCCCCCTTGATGAGAAAAATAATTTGACAAAAATTCATTTGTTCCCCCCTTTGTTGAAAACTCTTTTTCAAGCAATGCAAAATTAAGAGAGGTAGAACGATCTGTTGCTATAATTTTACGCATTTCATCTGTCAGATTTCCAAACATCATGGTAAGGAACTCTGCTGATTGTTGTTTGTTTAATCCTTGTGTTATAAACCATTGATGGGCTGTTTCGATAAAATTAAAATATACGCCCATAAGAGAACCAGCCGTCATAAAAAGATTAAACTGCTCTTCCTTATCGAGCACCAATGTGCCCCCCAATGCATCAAATAAAGTGCGTAAAAAGGGATGATCGGGATAAATGGGTGTCAAATTTTTGCATTCTGCGACAAAAGGTAACGGAACAGCACGATAAACTTTATGGTTGATCCACGCTTCTACTTCTGCAGCTTTTGCCATAGCAAGAACGGAGATAACCAGCTGGTCTGGACGAAAATGAAGAGAGCGCAAAACGCCTTCTGCAATTTGATTGGGTAAACAAAGAAAAACACAATCACTCATATCAAGCAATGCTTGGTTATTTTCAGCAATCATCACCTTATCATAAGTGCGTGAAAGATGCTCTGCTGTTTGTGCATTGCGCGGTGAAACAATAATGGAAGAAACATTAAAGGCGCTTGTCATAAGGCCATTCACCATGGAAGCACTGATTGTTCCTGTTCCCAAAAAGCCAAGTTTCATTTTTATTCCTCAGTTTTTCCTTTTAAAAGGAATCTCAACCAACACTTCAGGTATTTTAACGCACATAAATGCTAATTGAGGAAGCAACACAGAGCATTGCAAGAATAATCAACCCCAAATAGATTTTTGGCTTGTCAAACAGAACGGCAAAAGCAGAAAACCAACCAACAACAGCTGCGGCTAATGCAAATAAAAAACCTGGTTTATTCATCAGTACAATATGCATTGCCATTAAACCACCAATAATCAGCGCTCCAAAAACAATGAGCAAACCTGTTGCAAACTTTTCATAATCATCCATATTTCGCTCCTTATAGCGCTTAAATTGTTATAGACTTTTTAACGCATATACACATAAAGGCGAAATGTTTTTTATTGAGCATGGTTAAAACGGGGCCTCCTCTTATCGATCAGATGTAAAAAATGCGGGGATATGCTTTGGCCAACGCCAAGGTAAAATTGCAATCAAATCAAAGCGTACAGACAAAAGGGCATAATCTTTTTGCCGTGCGAGCCAAATATCAGCTGCTGCCTCAATTCGCTTTTCATTCATTCGGGAAACCGCTTCCATTGCTTCCATCAACGTTGAACGTGCTTTGACTTCAACAATTAATACTAAATTTCCACGTCGTGCAATTAAATCAATTTCCCCACACTTTGTTTTAAAACGCATTTCAGCTATGTGAAATCCTTTGAAACGCAGCCACCAAGCAGCCAATTTTTCTGCACGAACCCCTCGATAAAAAGACTTTTGTCTCTGTTTTTTTGGTATCGTCTTATGCATTATTTTACGTATTTTTTAAAGAAATTAATCGCTGGAAAAGTTCCTGCTTTTTCAAACCGGTCTTTTTTGCAACCAAAGCTGCTGTTTGAGCAGCAGAATGTGTCTGTGCGCCTTCTAATAACATTTCATCAACTTCTTGATCACTGATTACATTTAAAGAAGAAGATGATGATTCTCCAACAAGTACAACAATTTCTCCTCGAATTTGTGTCTGTTTTCTATAACTTTCCAACAAACTTCCTAAATTAGAAACGTCTACGGTTTCAAATTTTTTTGTTAATTCACGACAAATGGCGGCAGGTCGATCTGCCGAAAAAACAGTGACCATATCTTGTAAAGTTTCAATAAGACGATGTGGTGATTCATAAAAAATCAAAGTGGCTGGAATATCTTTTAATTGTTCTAATCGTTTTTGACGTTGCGCTTTGCGTGCACTTAAAAAACCTGCAAAGAAAAAGCTATCGGTCGGAAGCCCTGTTGGTATCAGAGCTGCTAAAAGAGCTGATGCTCCAGGGATAGGAATAATTTTATGACCCGCCTTACGGGCTTCTTCGACTAATCGAAATCCAGGGTCAGAAATAAGCGGTGTTCCCGCATCTGAAACAAGCGCTACCGTTTTGTTTTCCGCTAAAGCCGTTAAGAGCTTCGGACCTGCTTTTTGCGCATTATATTCATGATAGAGAAAAGTTTTTTTTCGAATACCGTAACGTTCCAACAAAACACGTGTTACCCGCGTATCCTCACACGCTAAAATATCAACGCCTGCCAACACTTGCAAAGCACGAAGCGTAATATCTGCAAGATTCCCGATCGGTGTTGCCACAAGATAAAGCCCTGGCTCTATGAGGGGGGCCGAATAAGCATGCGCACCTATAAAATATGCGTTCTCACACATGCCTTTTTCTCTTCATTAAATTCCCTTGACCCCAAGATCTTATCAAAATTTTATCCATACTCATAAGCTATTTTTTCTTAATTTTTATCAGGACATTTTTATCATGACAACGGCTTATTTACTCGGGTTGATTTGCTTAAATCGTTGGTTACTTTACAATAGGATAACTTTTTATATCGTGAAAGAGCAGCTATAAGGTGATTGATAGATTGCTGATCTGAGGGAAATATTTTTATCGATTGTGTTTTGTATATTGCAATTTTAGGAGAACAAACAATGATGAGGGGGGTTACATATTGGGATAGAAGGGACCCTCGCTGCCTTGCGGACAGATCCAAGTGATGTTTTGGTTGGGATCTTTAATGTCGCACGTTTTACAATGTATGCAATTTGAAGCGTTAATCACATAAGTGAGCTGATCTTTATGCTCTAGCCATTCGTAGACAGCGGCGGGGCAATAGCGTGTGGAAGGTCCTCCATAGACGGCATATTCGGAGTCCTTTTGCTTTTCTAATGAGGTTATTTTTAAATGACAAGGTTGATTTTCTTCATGGTGCGTATTGGAAAGGGCAACACTTGTAAGGCGGTCAAACGTTACAACACCATCGGGTTTTGGATAAGCTATGGGTTGAAATTTTTCTGCTGGTTCAAGACAAGCATAATCTTCCTTGCCATGGGGGAGTGTTTTAAATAAGGAAAATCCGAACAGTTGTTGCCACCACATATCAAAACCGGCAAGTTTAATTCCATATTTTGTCCCATATTTTTCCCAAAGCGGTTTGGCATTTCGCACTTTATAAAGATCTTTGCCAATGGGTCCTTTTCGCCATTGTTCTTCGATTTCTTTGACCTCATCATGGGTACGTCCTTGCGCAAGAGCGGTAGCAATTTTATCGGCGGCTAAGATGCCAGATAAGATGGCATTGTGTGATCCTTTGATGCGAGGAATATTAACAAAGCCAGCAGAACAGCCAATAAGCGCGCCACCAGGAAAGGTGAGCTTTGGTACAGATTGCCACCCTCCTTCACTGATAACACGGGCACCATAGGAAAGACGCTTTGCACCTTTGAAGGTTTCATAGAGTTTTGGATGTGTTTTAAAACGTTGAAATTCTTCAAAAGGAGAAAGATAAGGATTTTTGTAATCTAAGTGTACAACAAAACCGACAGAAATGACATTGTTTTCTTGATGATAAAGAAAACCACCACCGCCGGTATTATTGTCTAAGGGCCAACCGGCAAAATGTTGCACTAAACCGCGTTGGTGTTTTTGTGGTTCAATTTCCCAGAGTTCTTTAAGACCTAGGCCAAATTTTTGGGGTTCACGATTTTTACTAAGGTTGAAAGTTTGTATCAGTTGTTTTGCAATTGAGCCGCGTGCTCCTTCCGCAATCAGAGTATATTTTGCCAATAATGCTATACCAGGTATATAATTTTTTCCAGGGGTTCCATCTTTGTTAAGTCCCATATCACTGGTGAGAACACCAATGATGGCTCCATTCTCATTCTGGATGGGTTCTGTTGCGGCAAAACCGGGATAAATTTCAACACCGAGCGCCTCGGCTTTTTTGCTTAGCCAGCGGCAAACGCTTCCAAGTGAAACGATATAACACCCGTCATTAGATAAGATTTTTGGGTGCAAGATATTGGGCAACCGTGTCGCTTTGTGAGGCTTTAGAAAAAAAAACTGGTCACGGGTAACAGGGGTTTTAAAGGGGTGGTCGTGGTCACTTCTCCATTCCGGTAAGAGTGTATCGATACCGATGGGGTCAACAACGGCGCCAGAGAGAATATGAGCCCCAACTTCGGTTCCTTTTTCAACAATTGTGACAGAAAGATCGGGATTAATTTGTTTTAGACGAATGGCAGCAGAAAGTCCTGCGGGTCCTGCTCCAACAATGACGATGTCAAACGCCATACTTTCACGCTGATCATGCAGAGCTGCTTTCATGGCTTATAAAGCTTTCTCCAATTCTGGAACAATTTGGTGTGGATTGCCCACAAGAGATGAAACAACGGTTTGCATGGCAAAAAGTTCTCTTGGTGTTGGTTCTGTTTTAACAATGACTTTATTAAACTCTATCTTTTCGTGTTGAAGATGCAGAGGGGTATTCATCGCTTATAAAGCTTTCTCCAATTCTGGAATAATTTGATGGAGATCACCGACAAGGGCGTAATCGGCAATTTGCATGATGGGTGCTTCTTCATCTTTATTAATGGCAACAATAATTTGAGAATCCATTATACCGGCTAAATGTTGGATTGCACCGGAAATGCCAACGGCGATATAGAGTTTAGGGGCAACGACTTTTCCTGTTTGTCCAATTTGCCAATCATTGGGCGCATAGCCTGCGTCAACTGCTGCGCGGCTAGCCCCTAAAGCCGCATTTAATTTGTTTGCAAGAGGAAGAAGAAGGGCCATAAATTGTTCTTGTGAACCAAGACCACGCCCGCCTGATATAATAACACGTGCAGAGGTAAGATCAGGACGATCATTTTTGTTGGTTTCTGCTTTTACAAAAGAAGAAAGATTGGGATTGGGTGCTGGTGTTAGTGTTTTAATGGGCGCAGAATTATTTTGGGAAGGCGTTGGTGTGAAAGAAGCTGTGCGAACGGTTATAATCTTTTTGGGGTCATTGCTGCGGACAGTTTCAAGGGCATTGCCTGCATAAATGGGTCGTTTAAAGGTATCGGGAGAAAGAACGGCGGTAATATCTGAAATTTGCATAAGATCAAGAAGAGCCGCTACGCGCGGCATTACATTTTTTCCAGTGCTGCTGGATGGGGCCATGATCACATCATAATCATTTGCGAGTGAGATGATTGTATCGGCGATAGGTTCTGCGAGTTGATGGGCTAAATAGTCTGCCTCAGCAATAAGAACTTGCCGCACACCATTAAATTTAGCACTCTTTTCTGCTATCGTTTGAATGTCTTCTCCGCAAACCAAAATATCGATATCGCTCTTGAGTGCGTGTGCTGCGGTGAGCGCTTTTGCGGTTTCTTCTGTCTGATGTTCGGCTAATAAAAGAATTGCCATAAATTTTTACCCTTTTATATGCGTATTGCTTTTACTCTAGTACTCTAGAGAATATTAAATGCAGTTTTTTTGTTTTAGTGCACCGACAAGCTCTGCTACATTAGCAACTTTGATTCCAGATTGACGGGGGGTGGGCTCTTCAACACTTAAAATTGTGAGCCGTGCTTTCGTATCAATGCCAAGATCAGCTAGAGCTTTTTGTTCAATGATTTTCTTTTTTGCTTTCATGATATTGGGCAGAGAAGTATAACGCGGTTCATTGAGCCGGAGATCGGCAGTCATAACCATGGGAAGGGGAAGACGAAGGGTTTGTGTTCCATTATCGACCTCACGGGTAACTGTAGCATGTCCATTTTCTATGTTAAGATGTGAGGCAAAAGTTGCTTGCCCCCAACCAAGAAGAGCGGCGAGCATTTGTCCTGTTTGATTATTATCGTCATCAATCGCTTGTTTTCCTAAAAAGACCATATCGGGTTTTTCTTCATCAACAATGGCTTTGAGAACTTTAGCGATGCTTAAGGGTTCAAGTGTTTGATCCGTTGTGACAAGAAGGGCGCGATCAGCCCCCATGGCAAGTCCTGTTCGTAAAGTTTCTTGGGCGGCTTCTGGTCCAATCGAAACAAGAACAACTTCTGAAATTTTACCAGATTCTTTCTGGCGAATTGCCTCTTCAACGGCTATCTCGTCAAAAGGATTCATAGACATTTTTACGTGAGACAGATCAACGCCTGTGCTATCAGGTTTGACGCGTATCTTGATGTTATAATCAACAACACGTTTGACAGCGACAATTATCTTCATGATGATCCTCTTTGTTTGTATGGTTACAAGTTTATAGCAATACGCGCAAGAAACCAAATTGTTTAAAATGAAGTCTTATTTATAACTTGTGTTTTCTTTCATATACGCTTTTTTCATGTTTACTTGTACTTTCTTGTCGTCATTTTCAATCTTCATTTCTTCGTTCATTGCCATAATTGCCTTATTTGCTTGAATAAAAAGTAAAAAAATCAATCTGTCTTATGAGAATATTCTTTTTTCATTTTATGGGCTCTGTTTATGATGGTGCAAGAGGAGCTTTATGCACTGAAAAATTAGGTGAAAAAAATAAAAATGGGGGAATGATTTTATCCTTCAAATCGTGAGGAGAGAAAAATTAAAAATCTTTCTTTCAAATACTCAAGATGAATATTAGGCCAATATTTTAGAAAAATAGTGGGAAAATATTTCTAACAAGAAAGTTTTTGGGCGTTCTTAAAGCTCTATTTACTAAAATAGAGTACACTTTCTTATCATTTCTTACGATTCTTTTCAAAAAGGTTAATGAGGGGTAGGCGTTTGTGAATACGAAGGGTCATACGATCGACCAGGCAACCAATCAGGTTCGAGGTGATCAATTTTCTTCTTTTATTGAGCAAAAGGAGAGAATAGAGGCGCCTGTGGAAGTAACAATGTCAGACATTGCTCAAAATTTACGCACTGTTTATGCTCAAATGAAAATGAAGCATTTGCCCCATTCTTTGAATCAGCAGGGGGGCGTCGAAGAGCATTTTAAATCTTATTTAGATGATATTAGTCGGGCCATTTTGGCTGAACATTATATCCGTCGTCAAAGGGAAAAAAGGCTTTTTGAGTCTTTAGAGCAGATTAAAATACTTATTCAAAGTTTGCAGAATGAAAAAAGAAGCTTAAAAGAAGCAGAGGCAACACGACGGGTGTCGCATTCAAAATTATCTGATTCCGTTGTGCAAAAACTTGCTCATATGGAATGTGGTGAGGGAAATCAAGAACGCTTATTCCTTCAAAAGGTGCAAAACTTTTCAAGACAAAACAATATAACCCCACTCCAAACAAATGTTGAAGATGCGTTGCAGCAAGAAAATAAAAGCTCTTTGCCCAAGGATACACTTTTGCCTAGGGATGATGCTTTGAAGTCTTCTTTTAAAAAGAGAGAAGGAGCAGTGGAGCGTACGGTGATAGAAGAAACGGGTATGGGGGGAATAGCATCTCACCATGGCTCAGCATCTCATCATTGCATTGAGGATGATTTTTCTTCTGCCTTAAAGGGGCAGTCTCGGCGACATGTCTCGTTTTTATCTTATTTCGTAAAAAAAAGTCTTCTTTGTTTTTTAACCGTTGCATTTATGGTTGCGATAACGTTATGTTTTTATAGCTTTTTAAAAGGAGCGCGTTTTTTTTAGTTTTTATGATGTTGATGTTAATAGATGTGAAATGTCTTGCGCATTCGTCATTGTGCGAAAGCGGTAGTAATTAAAATTGTTCTTTTAAACACGCAACAGAGATAGATTATTGGACAAAGAGGATAAGTTGGAGAAAGATTCTCCAATTGTTTAAAAGCCTCAAATTATCTTAAAGGTTCTGTCAGTGAGTATTTATTTACCAATTGCTGAAATGTCACTTAATATGCTGATCTTGATTGGTATGGGAGTCGTTGCTGGTTTTTTTTCAGGTCTTTTTGGTATTGGTGGTGGTTTTCTCATCACGCCTTTATTGATTTTTTATAATATTCCTCCTGCTATTGCTGTTGGAACAGGTGCTAACCAGATGATTGCATCATCTGTAACAGGGGCGATTACACATTTTAGACGACGTACGCTTGATATCAAACTTGGTATTCTTTTGGCGATTGGAGGAGGGGTTGGTTCGTTAATCGGGATTCAGATTTTTTCTGTTTTTAAAAGGTTAGGCCAATTAGACCTAATGATTTCGCTTCTTTATGTGATTCTTCTTGGAAGTATAGGAAGCTTGATGATTGTTGAAAGCTGGTATGACATGATGCGCAAGCGTAAGGTAGAAAAAGCTCATGTACATCTTGCAGGCCGACATCGACATAACTGGATTCATCGCTTACCGTTAAAAATGCGCTTCCGAGCATCGATGATCTATGTCAGCATTATTCCAGTGTTGGGGATTGGCCTTATTGTGGGGTTGTTGTCTTCTATTATGGGGATTGGTGGGGGGTTCTTTATGATCCCCGCATTGATTTATCTGCTGCGTGTTCCAACCAATGTCGTGATAGGGACTTCACTTTTTCAGATTACATTTGTGTCTTCTTTTACAACAGTTTTGCAAAGTATGACTCATCAGTCCGTTGATATTGTCTTGGCTTTTTTGTTAATGCTTGGAGGAAGTATTGGCGCACAATATGGAACACGAGCTGGACGGAAGTTAAAGGCTGAACAATTGCGTATGGCACTTGCATGTTTGGTGTTGATTGTGTGTATGCGCCTTGCTTTTCAATTATTTGTACGCCCTGATAATCTTTTCTCTCTGGATATTCTTATGAGATAAAAATGGGTCGATTATTTTCTTTATGCATCATTGCAGGTTGCTTTTGTTTTGTTTCTTTTTCTACATGGTCACATGTTGGGACGACAGCAACATTCATTGATCACGTTGATCACGAAACTGTCCAAATTATCGTCACAACGAATACGATTACTGTGGATGCAAATTTTGCTGGTCGTGATCTTTATATTGCTGGTGTCTTGGAAAATATCGATCCATTATATTCTCGACAGAACCGTTATGATGTTGTTGTTAGCTTGGAAGGACAAACCCGGTCAATGGTCATGCGGGAAAAAAAACGCAATGCCGGTGTATGGGTTAATACAGATTCCCTTATTTTTAAAAATGCTCCTCTTTTTTACTCTATGGTTACAACGCGTGAAATCGATGATATTACCAGCATTGAAGATTATAAACGTTTGGGGTTAGGGGTACGCTATTTGCCATTGCAGACAGATGAGAGAGATCAGAAAAAAATACAAATCTTTCGTGATGAACTTATAAAGCTGCAAAAAGCTAAAAGCCTTTATTATGAAGAAGTAGGCGGTGTTCGTTTTGGTTCTGATAAACTTTTCACAGCGCWTTTTCKTTTACCCGCCAATATTCCTGTTGGGCATTATAAGGCGCGTGCTTACCTTTTTCGTGATGGGCAGTTTATTGATAGTGCAACAACGACTCTTGAAATTGTTAAAGCACATATCGCTTATACAATTTTCGATATAGCACATAAGTATCGTTTCCTATATGGTATTGTTGCGGTGATGATCGCTGTGAGCACAGGGTTTTTATGTCGTTTGATTTTTCGAAAAGACTAGTACAAGAAAAATCTTTAAAGCGTTCATTTCTTATGAAAAATGCGTAAGATGAGAAAAATAGGTACAACAACAATAGCGCCCATCATGGTTATATGGAAGAAGTTTGTAAGCGTTATAAATCCTGTTGCCCATAAAGATTGAAGAAAATTTATTATTTTCTGTATGAATTTTTGAGGTGTCCATCCAAAAAAATTCATTACGATGCCAATGAAGAATGAAAGGATCAGTAATTTTAGACTGACACGGCTGAATGTTCCGCCAAGAAATGCATGAAAAGAATTTGACAATTTTTGCTTTCGGTTCATTTTAATATACTTTCAAATAGTATTATCATCGTAGAGTGATTGTTATTATCATAAAGGAAAAATATTTTTTATTTTTTTCTTATTTTTCACCACTTTAGTACTGGTGTAATATTAGTATTGGTTGTTGAAATACACGCGTATTTTATTGTATTTTTCGCGATGTTTTCATGGCAGTTCTTTTTATTTAAGTGAAGAAAATTCCTTTTGTTTCTAAGAATTTGTAAGGGGATTTTTATAACGCTTTGAATATTTTTCATCAGGGTAAATGTTCTCGTCCGTTGAAAGTTTTGTAACGGACTTATTATTGTTTTGTGTATAGAAATAATATTTCAAGGCAGTTTACTTAAAAAAGACTATCTATTCTGATCAGGGTGTGCTTATATAGGTATTATATTGAGATATTTCAACCTTAGTGAATTGAAAAGATGTTTTTTGCTGAAACATGCAAGCAATGAATTGAGTATTGTTAAAGGGGCAAAGATATTAAAATAGGATGTTGCAAAAAGTTTTATTCTGTACGCGTACGTGAGCAAATATCAAGGGTGCGTGGTGCTCATGCTCTTTTTGTTTTGAAATATATATAATGGGAAGCTTATTATTTAGCGGGGAAGTATGGAAAAATTTAAAATTCTTCTTGCAGAAGGAGGAGAGGTGGTTGAAGTTGAAAATGGATGAATTTTCCTGTTTTATTGAAAGCTCAAACCGTTGTTGAGGCTTTTTGTTTTTAAGGGTTATTAAGGCGCTTGTGCTAACGGGGGCCTTTGATAATGTAAAAAATGCTAGAAGAAAGAAGGGATAGCCTTACTCGACAAGAGAGATAAAATCTTTGTCCTATAGTCTTCAATGATAGACGTTGTGATATCATCCGTAGATTTTGTTATCGGTTATACCATTTATTATATATTAAATTGTTTTTTGGTGCATATTGGAAGGGTGGCTTATAAGTATGGTAGGGGCAGTGTTTGGTAAGGAGTATTGTTTAAAAGCTGTAAACCTTTGTCTCTTGGAGCCTATGGTTCATCTAAACTTGTTATTTTGCACGTTCTTGTTGCGTGGGGAATTTATACAATAAACGTTAAAAGGAAAAGTCTATGAACTTGAAAAGAAAAATATTGAAAAGTAGCGGCTCTCTTGTTTCTGTTCTTATGGTACTTGGAGTTGTGGCACAACAGGCTTCAGCAAAAACACCGGCTGATACTCTTGTCATGGCTTGGAATATTGATGGAATTGCTACATTTGATCCCGCGCAGCTTACGGATGTGTATGGAAGTGAAATTGTTCGCAATGTTTGTGATAATTTAGTGATTGGTGCTACAGATAATCCTGCTAAAATGGTTCCATCTTTGGCAACGCATTGGGATGTTTCAGGGGATGATCACAGTACGGTAATTACTTTTCATTTGCGCGATGGTTTGAAGTTTAATGATGGAAGATCAGCTAACGCCAATGACCTTGTTTGGGGGATGAAGCGAATTGTCAAATTAAAAATGGGCAATGCCGCAATTTTTAATGAATATGGAATTACAGAGAAAAATGTTGATGATGCTTTGCAAGCCGTTGATGAAAAAACGGTGGTGATGAAATTTGATAAGCCTTATCCAGCAGAGCTTATTCTCAATAATATTGTTGCAAGTCCTGCAACAGCTTTGCTTGATCGTAAAACAATTATGAAGCATGAAAAAAATGGCGATTTGGGAAATCAATATTTAAAAACGCATGCTGCTTGTGTTGGTCCTTATCAGTTGAAAAGTTGGCGCCCTGGAGAGTCCCTTTTGTTGCGTGCAAGCGCCCATTATTGGGGAGAAGCCCCGAAACTGAAACAGATTCTCATTCGCCATGTTGCAGAGCCTGGAACACAACGTTTGTTGTTGCAAAAGCACGATATTGATGTTGCGCGTAATTTGACCCCTGAAGATCTTGCGGATCTTAAAAAAACAACAGATGTTAAAATCGAGGAAGTCTTAGAGCCATCCATGATGTATTGGGGCTTCAACATGACAAACCCCATTTTTGCTAAGGAGAAAGTCCGCTTGGCAATGCGCTATCTCATAGATTATGAAGGTCTTGGCAATAAACTTCTCAAAGGTGTTGGTGTTCCACGGGCAAGTTTTATTCCTCTTGGCAATCTTGGGGCTTTAGATGAAAAAGAAGGGCAACCCTTTAAGCTTGATATTCAAAAAGCCAAGCAACTTTTAGCAGAGGCTGGTTATCCGAATGGATTTGAGGCGAATTTTCTTGTCTCAAGTTCTTCCCCCTATACTTTGTTGCTTGCTCAGTCCATTCAAGATAATGCTGCACAGGCAGGGGTGCGTCTTAAAATTGAGCGTTTGGCAGGCACACAGTTGTTTTCTAAACTTTATGCACGGGCTTTTGATACGATTTTTGTTGGATGGAATAATGATTCTGCGGATCCTCATACCATGGCTTCACGTCTTGTTTATAATCCGGATAATCGGTTTGAGGCAAAAAATACAGCTTACCCTAGTTGGCAGCATGGGTATTTTGATGCCAAGATGAATGAAAAAGTTGAAGAGGCATTGTTTCAAAAAGATTCACAAAAACGGGCAAAGCTCTATGCTGACTTACAACGTGAGTTGATGCAAAAAGGTCCTTATGCGTTTATCTATCAGAAATATACGGTTATCGGGATGACACCTGATGTCAAAAAATGGGTTTGGAATAGTGCGCCACAAATTTTTTATAGTCAAATTGAAAAATAAGCGTGGTTTCAATGCTTTAAAATAGATAAAAAGCCCATGGTATCTTCGGCGTTTTGTATAAGTTTTTAAGCTTTGCAATACGTCGAATTTATGGCGGAGGGGTATGTGTGTTGTTGAACGTCTTTTAAAGATGTTCTGTTACGAGGGATTTTTCTCACTGAAGAGATGTTTGCGTGAATATTAAGATTGGCACTTTCAATCTTAAGTGAAGTCAAAAAAGTAATAAAATTGTCGGTTAAAGAAACGGGCACACTGGATATAAGCGGAATTTAGTATTTTGTAAAAATGGGGGACCTTAAAATGTGCTACTGAGAAAAAATTTAATTATATGCAGGTGCGTTGGGGGAATATGGAATTATTGTGGAGCTGATGCTTCAAATTATACCGCCTTTCCTTAAAAAAATGATGAAATGCTGGGATTGTCCTTTCGTGTGGAGTCCTAGAAAGCCCAAATTTCCTTGTGAAAAAGGAGAGGAGTGGTTATGGTTAGAGCACTATAGGTATGAGGATTGTAAAAATATCAAAGGATGATTGAGGCTTTTAAAGCAACCGAAGTTGGTGCTCTGGAAACTTTTTTGAGAAAATCGCAGAAAGACTTTTAAAGCAAAAGTTCTATTTGATGCGATAAAGAAAATCTTTGGCTTGTAGGGTCAAAGTTATAGGTGTTGTGACATCACCAACAGGCGTTGTCATTTGTGGTATCACTCATTGTTTATCAGAGTTTATCAGAACATTGTTTGTTTTCTCTTTTGCTTTAGCTGACCGATATCGCCTAGGGGGCTGCTTCTACTGTTTAAAGGGTTTGATATTTTATCTTTAGGGGGTGTGTTTTAAAAACTTAATTTTTTTATTTTTGCACGTTCCTGTTGCAAGGAAAATTATACAATAAAGTTTAAAGAGATAAGTCTATGAATTTAAAAAGAAAGATATTAAAGAGGAGCAGTTCTTTTATTTCTGCTTTTATTGCTTTTGGGATGTTTGTGCAGCCAGTCTCAGCCAAAACGCCTGCCGATACACTTGTGATGGCTTGGGATCTTGATGCGATCAGTAACTTTGATCCTGCACAGCTTAATGATCGGTATGGCGCTGAAATTGTGATCAATGTTTGCGACAATTTGGTTGATTCTGCTAAAAATGATGGCGCTAAAATCGTTCCTTTGTTGGCAAAGGATTGGGATGTTGCAAGCGATGACCAGAGTACGGTGATTACTTTTCATTTGCGTGATGGTTTGAAGTTTAATGATGGTCGGCCTGCTGGTGCTCATGATCTTGTTTGGGGGATGAAGCGGGTTGTCAAATTGAAGCTATCGAATGCGGCAACTTTTAATGAATATGGGATTACAGAGAAAAATGTAGATGAGGCTTTTCAAGCACCCGATGAGAAAACAGTGGTGATGAAATTTGATAAACCTTATCCAGCAGACCTTATTCTAAGCAATATTTCTAGGAATCGTACGGTTGCTCTGCTTGATCGTGAAACACTTATGAAACACGAACAAGATGGTGATATGGGAAATCGCTATTTGGCAAGTCACGCTGCTTGTGTTGGTCCTTATCAGTTAGAAAGTTGGCGTCCTGGAGAAGGGATTTTGTTGCGTGCAAGTACCAATTATTGGGGAGAGGCACCCAAATTAAAGAAGATTCTCATTCGTCATATTGCAGAGCCTGGAACACAACGTTTGCTGTTAGAAAAACACGATATTGATGTCGCCCGTAATTTAACGCCAGAGAATATAGCAGATCTTCAAGCAACAACAGATATTAAGATTGAAAAAGTGTTGGCGCCATCTCTGATCGTATGGGGATTTAACGTGACAAATCCAATTTTTGCCAATGAAAAAGTGCGTTTGGCAATGCGCTATCTGATCGATTATGACACTTTGGGAAAGACTCTTCTTAAAGATGTTGGCATTCCACGGGCAAGCTTTATTCCTCTTGGTAATTTTGGGGCTTTGGATGAAAAAGAAGGACAACCCTTTAAACTTGATCTTCAAAAAGCTAAGCAGCTTTTAACGGAAGCAGGTTATCCAGATGGTTTTGAAGCCAATATTTTTGCAGGGAAATCTCCTTATCCTTTTGCTTTGCCTATTGCTCAGTCTATACAGGATAATGCAAAAAAAATAGGTGTGCGCTTTAAGATTGAACATTTTATCGGTACGCAGTTGTTTTCAAAACTTTATGCACGTGGCTTTGATACAATTTTTATAGGATGGAACAATTCTTCTTCGGATCCTCATACCATGGCTGCACGTTTTATTTCAAATCCGGATAATCGGTTTGAGGCTAAAAACACAGGTTATCCTAGTTGGTGCCACGGTTATTTTGATGAAGATATGAATAAGAAGGTGCAAGATGCTCTGTTTCAAAAAGATCCACAGAAACGGGCAGAAATGTATGCTGATTTACAGCGTGAATTGATGCAAAAAGGTCCCTATGCTTTTATTTATCAGACGTATAATATTATTGCTATGACACCCGATGTAAAAAAATGGGTGTGGAATGGAGCGCCACGTATTTTTTATGCTGACATTGAAAAATAAGTGTGTCTTCAATGCTGTCAAATAAATAAAGGGTACCATCATGATATCTTCGACGTTTTGTATAAGTTTTTAAGCTTTTCCAATACGTCGAAGGTCGTGAATAAAAGGGGGATATGTTTTTATTCTCTTTAAAGCTGTATTTGCATGGATGTTTAAGACTGAAAAATTCAATTTCTCTGAATTGAAAGGGGATCAATTTATTTGCTGAAAAAATTAGGACAATAAATGTCGTGGAATTTAGCTTTGTTAAAGGAGTAAAGACATTTTCAATGTGGAAGAAAAGTCTTGTTATGGGGATATGGGGAATATCAGGTTTTTATAGAGCTCATGTTTCCTTTTACTTTGGAAGATGATGAAATGCAATTGGAGGGTGGTGTTGTTTTATGGGGGTGATGAAAAATTCAAATTCCCTCTTGAAAAAGAGGGACAATGATCAATTTTGGGAAAATTACAGTTTCTCTGAGGATCATCAAAATATCCAATTTTTATTGCGGCTCTTGAAAAAACTGAAGTTGGCGTTTTAGCAATATTTTTGAGAAAGTCGAAAAAAGAAATTGGAAGAAGAAAGTTTGTTTGATGAGGCAAAAGGAAGCTTTGACTGATATGTCCCAAATTGTAAGTGCTGTGATATTGCCAACAGGTCCTGTTATGCTTGATATCTTCATGTTATATCAGACCATTTTCTGTTGCCTATTTGGGGTTTGCCTATACCTCGCTTAGAGGGACTGAGTGTTTGGTAAACGGCGGTGATTGTTGCGTTTTTTATTTTATTTCGAGGAGGTATGTTTTCTTAGTCTGACCTTATTATTTTTTGCACGTTATTGTTGCATGGAGAACTTATACAATAAATTTTAAAAGGAAAAGTCTATGAACTTGAAAGGAAAAATATTGAAAGGGAGCAATTCTTTTGTTTCTGCTGTTTTTGCACTGGGGATTTTTGTGCAACAAGTTTCAGCAAAAACACCTGCCGATACGCTTGTAATGGCTTGGAATCTTGATTCAATAAGTACATTTGATCCTGCGCAAATTAATGACCGTTATGGTAATGAAGTTCTTGTCAATGTTTGTGATAATTTAGTGGAACCTGCTAAAGATAATGCCGCTAAACTTGTTCCCTCTTTAGCAAAGAGTTGGAATGTTTCAGGTGATGATCAGCATACGGTGATTACTTTTCATTTGCGTGATGGTTTGAAGTTTAATGATGGTCGTCCTGCGAATGCCAATGATCTTATTTGGAGCATGAAACGGGTTGTTCAATTGAAGATGGCTACTGCGGCGACATTTAATGAATATGGTATTACAGAGCAGAATGTTGATGAGGCTTTTCAAGCACCCGATGAGAAAACGGTAGTGATGAAATTTGATAAACCTTATCCAGCAGAGCTTCTGCTTAGCCATTTTGCCACTAGCCGTACTCTTGCTTTGCTGGATCGTGAGACACTCATGAAACACGAAAAAAATGGTGATATGGGGAACCGCTATTTGGCAGGCCGTTCTGCTTGTGTTGGTCCTTATCAGTTAGAGAGTTGGCGTCCTGGAGAAGGGATTTTGTTGCGTGCAAGCGCCCATTATTGGGGGGAGGCGCCTAAATTGAAGAAGATTCTCATTCGCCATGTTGCGGAGCCTGGAACACAACGTTTGTTATTGGAAAAACATGATGTCGATGTTGCACGTAATTTGATGCCAGAGGATTTGGCTGATCTCCAAGCAACAGCGAATATTAAAGTTGAAAGAGTGTTAGAGCCATCCGTAATCATATGGGGGTTCAATGTGACAAATCCAATTTTTGCCAATGAAAAAGTGCGTTTAGCGATGCACTATTTGATTGATTATGAAGGACTTGGTAAGACCCTTCTCAAAGATGTTGGTGTTCCACGGGCAAGCTTTATTCCTCTTGGGAATCTTGGAGCTTTGGATGAAAAAGAAGGACAACCCTTTAAACTTGATCTTCAAAAAGCCAAGCAGCTTTTAACAGAAGCAGGTTATCCAGACGGTTTTGAGGCTAGGATTTTTGCAGGGGCATCTCCTTATCCTTTTGCTTTGCCTATTGCTCAGTCTATACAGGATAATGCAAAAAAGATTGGGGTGCGTTTTAAAATTGAACGTTTTGTAGGGACACAATTGTTTTCAAAACTGTCTGCACGTGCCTTTGATACGATTTTTTTCGGCTGGAATAATGACTCTGCTGATCCTCATACAATGGCTTCACGCCTTATTTATAATCCGGATAATCGGTTTGAGATTAAAAACACAGGCTATCCTAGTTGGTGCCATGGCTATTTGGATGAAGATATGAACAAGAAGGTTCAGGATGCGTTGTTTGAAAAAGATCCACAAAAACGAGCACAAAGGTATGCTGATTTGCAGCGTGAATTCATGCAAAAAGGACCTTATGCTTTTATTTATCAGACATATCATACGATAGCGATGACCTCTGATGTTAAAAAATGGGTTTGGAATAGTGCACCACGTATTTTTTATCATGCAATTGAAAAATAAGAGTGTCTTCAATACTGCCAAATAGATAAAGAGTATTCTCATGATATCTTCGACGTTTTGTATAAGTTTTCAAGCTTTGCAATACGTCGAAGGTTATAAATAAAAGGGGAGATGTTGTTGAATGTTTTTTCAAGACATTTTGGTTTAAAGAGTTTTTTCTTTCTCATTAAAGATGGGTCTGTATGGATGTTAAGATTGAATATTTCAACTTTTCTGAATGGAAAAGAGATCAATTTATTGGCTGAAAAATTAGTGCAATAACTGTTGCATCATTGAGCCTTGCTAAAGCAGAAAAGATTTTGCACTATGCAGGAAAAGTTTTGTTATGGGGGATATGAGGAATATCAGATTTTTAGGGGGCTTATGCCCATGTTTCCTTTTGCCTTGAAAGATGATAGAGTGCAATGGGAGGGTGCTGTTTCACAGAGTGATGAAAAAATTAAAATCCTTTCTTGAAGAAGGGATAAAGGTTGTTGTACTTGGGAAGTTGACGAATTTTTCTACTTTATCGAAACATCAAATTCTTATGAAGGCTCTTTATTATTAATGTCCTTAAACCAATAGGGGAGGGTGGTGTGATGACATTAAAAAACGCTAGAAGAGAAAAAATGTCAGAAAAAAGAAGAGATAAATTTGTCCAACAAAACAACAAAGCAGAGATGAAACTTTTTCTATAGTCTTCAGTCAGAGACATGAAGATATCATGAAACGGCTTTTGTTATTGGTGATTATTCATTGTCTATCAGATTATTTTGCTTTGTATGTTTGGGGGTAGCCTATAGGGGGATAAAAGAAATGGGTGGCAAATGATGCTGTCCTTGAAAATTTAAAACTTTATCTTTCAAAGCCTGGGATTGGCTTGGTTTCATGATTTTGCACATTTTTGCTGCATGAGAAATTTACATAATAAACTTTAGAGGGAGAAATCTATGAATTTAAAAAGAAAAATATTGAAAAGGAGCAGCTCTCTTGTTTCTGCTCTTATGACATTGGGTATGGTTGCACAACAGGCTTCAGCCAAAACACCCGCTGATACCCTTGTTATGGCTTGGAATCTCGATGCTGTCAGTACTTTTGATCCTGCGCAAATCAATGATGTTTATGCAAGTGAAATTATTGAAAATGTTTGTGATAATTTGGTCAGTACTGCTGAAGAAGATCCAACAAAAATAGTTCCGGCATTAGCAACACATTGGGATGTATCAGGCGATGATCACAGTACGGTACTTACCTTTCATTTGCGTGATGGCTTGAAATTTAATGATGGTCGATCAGCCAACGCTCATGATCTTGTTTGGGGGATGAAGCGGGTTGTCAAATTAAAAATGGCCGATGCGACAACGTTTAATGAATATGGAATTACAGAGAAAAATGTTGATGATGCTTTGCAAGCCGTTGATGAAAAAACGGTGGTGATGAAATTTGATAAGCCTTATCCAGCAGAGCTCCTCCTTAATAATATTGTTGCAAATCATGTCACTGCTTTGCTTGATCGTGAGACAATTATGAAGCATGAAAAAAATGGCGATTTGGGAAATCAGTATTTAAAAACGCATGCTGCTTGTGTTGGTCCTTATCAGTTGAAAAGTTGGCGCCCTGGAGAAGCTCTTTTGTTGCGTGCAAGCGACCATTATTGGGGAGAAACCCCGAAACTGAAACAGATTCTCATTCGCCATGTTGCAGAGCCTGGAACACAACGTTTGTTGTTGCAAAAGCACGATATTGATGTTGCGCGTAATTTAACCTCTGAAGATCTTGCAGACTTACAAGAAACAACAGATGTTAAAGTTGAAAAGGTGTTGGTGCCAAGTATGATGTATTGGGGATTTAATATGACAAATCCCATTTTTGCTAAGGAAAAAGTACGCTTGGCAATGCGCTATCTCATAGACTATGAAGGCTTTGGCAATAAACTTCTCAAAGGTGTTGGTGTTCCACGGGCAAGTTTTATTCCTCTTGGCAATTTTGGAGCTTTAGATGAAAAAGAAGGGCAGCCTTTTAAGCTTGATATTCAAAAAGCCAAGCAACTTTTAGCAGAGGCAGGTTATCCGAATGGCTTTGAGGCGAGTTTTCTTGTCTCAAATTCCCCTTCTACTTTAGCTCTTGCTCAGTCCCTTCAAGATAATGCTGCACAGGCAGGGGTGCGTCTTAAAATTGAACGTGTGGCGGGTACACAGCTATTTTCAAAGGTGGATGCACGAGCTTTTGATACAACTTTTATTGGGTGGAATAGTGGGTCTACGGATCCTCATACCATGGCTTCACGTCTTGTTTATAATCCGGATAATCGGTTTGAGGCAAAAAATACAGCTTACCCTAGTTGGCAGCATGGGTATTTTGATGCCAAGATGAATGAAAAAGTTGAAGAGGCATTGTTTCAAAAAGATTCACAAAAACGGGCAGAGCTCTATGCTGATTTACAACGTGAATTGATGCAAAAGGGACCTTATGCGTTTATCTTTCAAAAATATAATGTGATAGCGATGACACCTGATGTTAAAAAATGGGTTTGGAATAGCGCGCCCCATGTTTTTTATGGTGAAATTGAAAAATAATTTCTTATTTGTAAAATACAAAAAGCGCGCAATCATGATACCCTCAACCTATTGCAAAGTTTTTCAATCCTTTGCAATAGGTTGAAGCATATGGGGAATGTTTCGATGTTATGGATAGTGGATATCATGGATAATGTCTGGATATCTTGTAGAGAGAATGTACTTTTAAAATATTCTCTTTTAAAGAGATCTGTTATTCTCATTAAAGATGTGTGAATGTTAAGATTGAATATTTCAACTTTTGTGAATTGAAAAATGGTCAATTTATTGAGTGAAAAGACAAGTGGAACGAATGTTGCGGAATTTACTGTTTCCGAAATAGCAGGCGCTTTAAAGCGTGTTGTTGAGGAAAAGTTTGGCTATGTACGGGTGCGTGGAGAGATCTCTGGTTACCGTGGGGCTCATGCTTCAGGACATGCTTATTTTGCTTTAAAAGATGATAAGGCGCGGTTGGAAGCTGTTGTTTGGCGTGGCGTGATGGAAAAGCTCAAATTTCCTCCTGAAGAGGGAATGGAAGTGGTTGCTGTTGGTAAGCTTACGACTTATCCAGGGTCATCAAAATATCAAATTGTCATTGAGGCTCTTGAACCAACAGGGGTTGGTGCTTTGATGACACTTCTTGAAAATCGTAAGAAAAAGTTTTCAGAAGAAGGCTTATTTGATGAAGCAAAGAAAAAGCCTTTGCCTTATATGCCTCGAATTATAGGTGTTGTAACATCCCCAACGGGGGCCGTTATTCGCGATATTATTCATCGTATATCTGATCGTTTTCCATTGCATATTTTGGTTTGGCCTGTCCGTGTTCAGGGGGAAACAAGCGGCAGTGAAGTGGCTGCTGCTGTTGAGGGCTTTAATGCTCTTGCTTTAGAAGGGCACATTCCAAAACCTGATCTTATTATTGTGGCACGGGGAGGGGGAAGTTTAGAAGACTTGTGGGGGTTTAATGACGAAGCTGTTGTTCGTGCTGTTTATGCTTCTGATCTGCCCGTTATTTCTGCTGTTGGGCATGAAACAGACTGGACTTTGATTGATTATGTTGCTGATTGGCGTGCTCCAACCCCTACAGGAGCTGCAGAAAAGGCTGTTCCCGTCAAGCTTGATCTTGAAGTATGTGTCGCATCACTTGGGGCACGTTTGCGTAAAGGACTTGCGCGTTCTTTTGATTTTCATCAACAAAAGTTGCGTGCAGCCAGACGCGGTCTTCCCACTGCTGATCAACTTTTTTCTCTACCACGGCGTGGTTTTGATGAAATTTCAAGTCGATTACAGCGTGCTCTTTGTGTGAGTTACGATAAAAAACGTTTTTCTTTTCATGCTCTTCATCTGCGTCTTTCGCCCCGTTTGTTAAAGAGTGAAAAAGCACAACGCCATACAAAGGAATATACAGCACGCCTTCATCGTGCTTTTATGCGCAGTGTAGAAAAACAACGCGCGGCCTTAGAGTTGGCATGTCGGCTTTTAAAAAGCACTTCTTATCAGAATATTTTAGAGCGCGGTTTTGTTTTGGCTTTGGGGCAAGACCATAAACCTATTAAACGGTTGATGCAGTTTCCTGAAAGTGGACAAATAAATTTACGCTTTTTTGATGGCGATATCCGTGTTGCAACACAAGAACCTGTTTCTACGACACGTTTAAAACACAAAAAGATAAAGTCGCCAAGCGATGATCAAGGAACTCTGTTTTAATACGGTGAAGATTATGCTGGCTGAAGGCCTTCTTAAAGGAGTGGATGGAAAAGTTCGTTGTGCATGGGCAGGAACGGATCCACTTTATTGTGCTTATCATGATAATGAATGGGGAAAACCTGTTTTTGAGGATATGCCTTTATTTGAAAAAATTTGTCTTGAAGGTTTCCAAGCTGGGCTTTCTTGGTTTACAATTTTAAAAAAACGCTCTTCTTTTCGCGTTGCATTTGATGATTTTGACTTTAAAAAAATTAGTCATTATGATGAAGTGAAAGTGCAAATATTGATGCAGAATAAAGGTATTGTTCGTCATCAGGGGAAAATTCGATCAGTGCTTAATAATGCACTGAGAGCACAGGAAATCATAACAGAGAGGGGGAGCTTGTCTCACTATTTTTGGTCTTTTCAGCCACCACTATCGGAGCGTTATGAAAAGATAGATTTTCAAACATTGTTGGCAAATCCTATAACTCCTGCTTCTCTTCGTCTTTCTCAAGATTTAAAGAAACGCGGTTGGACATTCGTTGGTCCCACGATTTGTTATGCTTTTATGCAGTCTGTAGGGATTGTCAATGATCATCTTGAAGGGTGTTTTTGTCGGTAAATTGGTAAAATTTCTGTCAGAAGAGCAATGATCAATAAGATCATCATAATAAATATGCAGGTTATACAACTCTATTGTATAAGACAATTGAAGCATACAAACGATACAATAGTGATGATTTTTTTATTGTTGTTGGCTATTAAAATAACAAAAGTATACTTTTAAGAATGGAAAACAAATGCAAAAAAAGTGTAATATATTAACTATCATGTGTCTGACGTTAGAGAGTGATGCTATCTTGTACGTCAAACAGGACGCTCCCCAGTTGCCAATTCACGAGCTTTCTTAAAGAAAACATTTCTTAGTGCTCTTAAGTCTATTTTGTATTGATCCTTGTGAATGGGTATCACGATGGAAGTTGTTGAGCATCAGCATTTTACGTTTATGAAGGAATGAGCTGGTACTATCATGTGACACTTTGCCTGCTCTAAAATATTGCGACAGCGCTTAGCGTTTGAAATGGTTTAGAAGAGATATTTTTATTTCCGTTCATGACATGAATGTCATAATTTCAGGAATGGATATTTTATTGATGGATGCAAAGAGGTTTTTAGATGGGGGCTGTTGTTGCATTGTTATATTTTTCTTGGATTGTATGATCGTTGGTTTATTTATGTGGTGGTTTATTATTCAAGACATGCCTGAGGCAATACAAAACACCATGTAGCGATGAAAAATTGACGTTAAATAATTTAAGCTGCTTGTGTTAGGTTTTATTATCTGATAGCTTTCTTTTATTAGAGAGGGGTTTTGCTGTGTGTGAGCTCCAGTTTGGGGGAGGATAATTCAGCTCAGACAGACGGGTATTCACTACATTGCTTCATTAAATCTCTGTATGTTGCTGTTTGGAACTAAGCGTTTTGTACAGCATGTTGTTTGCTATTTTATTTTTATAGCGGCAAAGCAATGATGCTAACTAAAGTTTAGAAGGATTTATATTGGTTATGTCTTTGGGGAAATCGTATAGTGAATTTTGTTTTGATGAATGAGAAAGAACCTGCTCGTGTGTATTCTTTTATTACAAACTTTATCTTTCAGAAGATAAAGTTTGGAAAGAAAAGTTCTTCTCATTGTTCCTTTATCTTTGTTAGCACGTTTGGCTTTTTTCTCGGCTACAAAGCTTGTCTTTTTAATGATTAATTGGGGGGATAGGGTTTATTATCGTGTACAAAAAAATATTATGAAAAAAATATCATACTGGTTAGCAAACACATATTCTATTGTTCGCTATGGTTTGATTGAGACGGTCAGTCAATGAATTGATAAAATGGATAGAATTTAAAAGTCGATGACTCTGTATAGGTGATGAGAAGGTATTTGTTCAATCTTTATGATTATAGATTTGCTCTTTATGATTATAAATTTTCCCAGTCATTTCAGTGTCATTAATTGATAAAAAAATAAAGGGGAAAGTTTATGAACTTAAAGAAAAAAACATTGAAAATGGGTGGCTCTCTTATTTGTGTTCTTATGGCACTTGGAGTTGTGGCACAACAGGCTTTAGCAAAAACACCTACCGATACTCTTGTTATGGCTTGGAACCTCGATGCTATTAGGACCTTTGATCCTGCGCAAAGCAATGATATTTATTCAACTGAAATTATTTACAATATTTGTGATAATTTGGTCGGTACTGCTGAAGATGATCCAACAAAAATAGTTCCAGCATTAGCAGAAAATTGGGATGTTTCAGGGGATGACCATAGTACGGTCATTACCTTTCATTTGCGCGATGGTTTGAAGTTTAATGATGGAAGATCAGCTAACGCCAATGATCTTGTTTGGGGAATGAAGCGGGTTGTCCAATTAAAAATGGCCGATGCGACAACGTTTAATGAATATGGAATTACAGAGCAAAATGTTGATGATGCTTTGCAAGCTCCCGATGAAAAAACGGTGGTGATGAAATTTGATAAGCCTTATCCAGCAAAGCTTCTTCTGAATAATATTGTTGCAACGCGTGTGACAGCTTTGCTTGATCGTAAGACAATTATGAAGCATGAAAAAGATGGCGATTTGGGAAATCAGTATTTGAAAGCGCATGCTGCTTGTGTTGGTCCTTATCAGTTGAAAAGTTGGCGCCCTGGAGAGGCTCTTTTGTTGCGTGCAAGTGCCCATTATTGGGGTAAAGCCCCGAAACTGAAACAGATTCTCATTCGCCATGTTGCAGAGCCTGGAACACAACGTTTGTTGTTGCAAAAGCATGATATTGATGTTGCGCGTAACTTGACCCATGAAGATCTCTTAGATCTACGAAAAAAAATAAATATTAAAGTTGAAAAGGTGTTGGTACCAACCATGATGTATTGGGGATTCAACATGACAAATCCCATTTTTGCTAAGGAAAAAGTACGCTTGGCAATGCGCTATCTCATAGACTATGAAGGTCTTGGCAACAAGATTCTCAAAGATGTTGGTGTTCCACGGGCAAGTTTTATTCCTCTTGGCAATTTTGGAGCTTTAGATGAAAAAGAAGGGCAGCCCTTTAAGCTTGATATTCAAAAAGCTAAGCAACTTTTAGCAGAGGCTGGTTATCCGAATGGCTTTGAGGCAAATTTTCTTGTTGCAAATACCCCTGCTATTTCAGCTCTTGCTCAGTCCCTTCAAGATAGTGCAGCACAGGCAGGGGTGCGTCTTAAAATTGAGCGTTTGGCAGGTACGCAATTGTTTTCAAAGGTGGATGCTCGAGCTTTTGATACGAGTTTTATTGGGTGGAACAGCGGGTCTATGGATCCTCATACCATGGCTTCACGTCTTGTTTATAATCCGGATAATCGGTTTGAGGCAAAAAATACAGCCTATCCTAGTTGGAAAAATGGGTATTTTGATGCCAAGATGAATGAAAAAGTTGAAGAGGCGTTATTTCAAAAAGATTCACAAAAACGGGCAAAACTCTATGTTGATTTACAACGTGAATTGATGCAAAAGGGACCTTATGCGTTTGTCTATCAACAATATAGCGTTGTTGCGATGACACCTGATGTTAAAAAATGGGTTTGGAATAGTACGCCGCGTATTTTTTATAATGAAATTGAAAAATAAGCGTGTCTTTTCGTATCGTCAAAGATAAAAAGAGCTTGATTATCATTGCATGATGAAAATATTCTCCTACATAGGAACTCTTCAGTTTTTTTAAGAAGGATGAAATTGGGGGGGGGCCGTATATGACATGAGGTCATCTATAAAGAGGGATGAAGAGAGGAAGTATATTGGGGAGGGTTTTTGTTTGTGGTTACAGATTTTCTTCATTCTGAATAATAAATTGATCTATGAGAAAATTACTTTATAGATGCTTAGTTTGATTAAATGAAGTTGAAGTTTGATGCCATGCTGTTTAAAAGATGAAAAAGCAAAATCATCATCACTTTACGTGAAAAGGTATAAGAATACACAAGAAAGAGATAAAATGGGGAAAAAAGGATGTTGAAAAGAATTTGTGTTTTATTAAGCACAATGGGTTTTTTTAACGGGGCTATCGTATCAGCATTTAGTGCTTCATCTAAAGATATATTGGTGATGGCATGGAATATCGATTCAATGAGCAGTTTTGATCCAGCGCAAACCGTTGAGGTTGTGACAAGTGAGTTATTGACGAATATTTGCAGTGCGCTCGTGCAATATGATGAGCATGATCCTACAAAAATTCGTCCGGCTATGGCACAATCTTGGGATGTTTTAGATAATGGCAAAAGGATAGTTTTTCATCTGCGTGATGATTTAAAGTTTGATGATGGAAGAACAGCAACGGCGCAAGATCTCGTATGGTCGATGCGGCGGATTATTAAATTAGGTTTGAGTTATGCTCAATCTTTAATGGATTATGGGTTTACAAAAGATAATATTGAAACAAATATTCAGGCTCTTGATGATAAGACTGTACAATTAAAATTAGATAAACCCTATCCTATTCAGCTTATCTTGACTGTTATTGGACAATCTTATGCTTCTGCTTTGCTTGATCGGAAAACAATTGAAGCGCAGAGTATCAACGATGATATGGGAAATAAATATTTAGCAACACATTCGGCTTGTGTTGGACCTTATAAATTAGCAAGTTGGTCTCCGGGGGATAAGGTTGTGTTAGAGGCTACACAACATTATTGGGGCAAGGTGCCTAAAATTAAGCAGATTGTTGTGCGGCATGTGGCGGATTCAGCAAGTCAAAGACTTCTTTTGGAAAAAGGTGATGTGGATATAGCGCGGGATCTTTCTTCAGAGGATATTTTAGACCTTGAAAAAAAAGGTGGTCCGGTCAAAATTAGTCGTGTTTTGCGTCCGCAGATTATTTATCTATCGTTAAACAATAAGAACGCAATTTTTGCAAATGAAAAGGTCAGGTTAGCACTTCGTTATTTGGTTGATTATGAAGGTCTTGGAAAAACTGTTTTGAAGGGGATTGCTATTCCACGGGCAACGTATATGTCTTTGGGTGTTCCAGGTGCTTTGGATGAAAAAGAAGGCCTACCTTTTAAGTTAGATTTTAAAAAAGCAAAACAGTTAATGACTGAAGCTGGTTATCCTAACGGTTTTAAAGCGAACCTTCTCGTTGGAAGCCTTAGTTATATGTCATCTGTTGCACAATCTATTCAAGCCAATGCGCGCAAAATTGGTGTTGAGCTTACAATTGAAAAAATGGCACAAAATCAATTGTTAAGTCGTGTCCGGGGCGGAAATTATGATACGGCCCTTATGGGATGGGGGAGTGCTGATCCTGATGGACATCCGGCTTCATTAAATCACGTGTTTAATCCTGATCCAACATTTACGAAAAAACATAATATGTATTTGGCTTGGCGTGCTGGATATTATGATGAAAATATTAATAAAATGGTGATGGATGCTTTGTTTGAGCAAGACCCTCATAAGCGCATTATGCAATATCGTACTTTACAGCATTATGTGCTAGAGCATGGTCCTATGGTTTATTTGTTTCAGACATATTATACCGTTGGTATGGGACCTGATGTCAAAAAATGGGTTTGGAACAGTTACAGACTTTACTACAATGAAGCAGAAAAATAAAAAAGAAGCATGTTATGGAGAAGGCTTGTATAACATGCTTAATAAGAAGTTGTTTCATTCTATAAAAAAAGGTATTCGCTTTATGTTTTATCACTACAGAGGGGATTTTTATAATGGTTTTGCCACTTTCAGAGACTGAAAGAGCTGTATCAGAAAAGCAGAAAAAATTATTTTTATGGGATTTTTTGTCCAAGGGATTAAAACTCCTTATTTCAGTTTTTATCACACTGCTTGGGTTGGTAACGATTACTTTTTTTCTTGGTCATCTTCTTCCTCTTGATCCTGTTCTTTCTATTCTTGGTGATAATATCAGTCAGGAAGCTTATGATGCCATGTATTATAAGCTGGGTCTTGATAAGCCATTGATTGTTCAATATTGGAAATATCTTCATAATGTATTTTTATTTGACTTTGGAGATGCTTTAACGTCTGGGCGTCCTGTTTTAGCTGATATTATGCGCGTATTTCCTGCAACATTAGAGCTTGCAACTGTTGCTATTGTTATCGGCACAACTCTTGGAATTCCCTTTGGTGTTTTTGCAGCAATGTATCGCGATTCATTTATTGATTATGTTGTCCGTGTTTTTACACTCTTGAGTTATTCTACGCCGACATTTTGGCTTGGGCTTATGGCGTTGTTAATATTTTATGCCAAGCTTGGCTGGGTTGGTGGTCCAGGGCGACTTGATTTTCTTTATGAATATTCTTTTGAACCCAAAACAGGATTTTTTCTTTGGGATACCGCGAGCCAAGGACAATGGGAGGCTTTTGGGAATGTCTTTAGTCACATTATTATGCCTGCTTTGATCTTAGCTTTCGGTGCTATGGCTTATATTAGTCGTATGACCCGTGGGTTTATGATTGAGCAGCTTAATCAAGAATATATCATTACTGCACGTGTAAAGGGATTATCGTGGGCGCGAACCGTTTGGGGACATGCCTTTCGGAATGCTGCGGTTCAAGTTATTACCGTCGTTGCACTTTCTTATGCTTTTTTATTAGAAGGGGCTGTTTTGACGGAGACCGTTTTTGCTTGGCCTGGTTTTGGGCATTATTTGACAAATGCTCTTCTTGCTGGAGATATGAATGCAGTTGTAGGATGTACTTTACTTGTAGGATTTATCTTTGTTGCCATTAATTTATTTTCTGATTTGCTTTATCGCATTTTTGATCCAAGGACACGTTGAATATGACAGTCAGTAATCATCACAAATCGCAATCATCATCTTCTTTGAGCTCTTGGTTAAACGACCCTGTTCCACGGTCTATAATTCAAGCAAACATACAAAGAATTTATCACGCACTGGTGAAGTTTTTTCATAACTTTTCAGCTGTATTTGGTCTGTTTATTATTTGTATTATTATCATATGTGCGCTTTTTGCTCCTTGGATTGCGACGCACGATTTTTTGAGCAATGATCTAGGGCATCGGTTGCAGCCCCCCTCTATGGAACATTATTTTGGGACAGATGAATTAGGACGTGACATTTTTAGTCGTCTTGTTTTTGGTTCTCGTATTACTCTTTATGTGGTTTTTCTCACAACAATTATTGTGGGCCCAATAGGGCTTATTGTTGGAACGGTATCTGGTTATATGGGGGGATGGGTTGATACTGTGCTCATGCGCATTGTCGATATTTTTCTTGCTTTTCCAGGGTTAATTTTAGCTCTTGCCTTTTCAGCGGCGTTGGGACCAGGGATTGAAAATGCTTCTATTGCAATTTCAATTGCAGCATGGCCACCAATCGCACGTTTGGCGCGCGCTGAAACTTTGACAATACGTTCTTCAGATTATGTTTCTGTGATTCGCTTGCAGGGGGCTTCTCCTTTGCGGATTATTTTGTTTCATATTGCGCCCATGTGTATTCCTTCAGTGATTGTACGATTAACTTTAGATATGTCTGGAATTATTTTAACAGCTGCTGGTCTTGGATTTTTGGGGTTGGGAGCACAACTTCCAAGTCCTGAATGGGGGGCGATGCTTTCCTCAGGGCGGGAATTTATGATGACAAATTGGTGGTTGGCGGCAATACCAGGCTGTGCAATATTGTTTGCAAGCCTTGCTTTCAATCTTTTAGGTGATGGTCTTCGTGATGTATTGGATCCACGCAATGGGTAATAAGTTATTAGAAGTAGAAAATTTACGTATTTCTTTTCCTACAACGCGCGGCGTTGCAGAAGTTGTGCGCGGTGTTAGCTTTTCTGTTGGAAAAGAAAAAATTGGCATTGTTGGTGAATCCGGATCTGGAAAATCGATGACTGGACGCGCAATACTAAAGCTGAGTCCAAAATCAGCCATTGTTAAAGCTAAAAAAATGCGCTTTGAGGATGTCGATTTATTGACGGCAAGTGAACCTCAGATGAGAAAAATCCGCGGTAAGCGTATTTCAATGATTTTACAAGATCCTAAATATTCACTTAATCCACTCATACGGATTGGGGAACAGATTATGGAGGCGTATCGTATTCATTACCGTGTTTCAAAAGCTGAAGCGCGGGAGCGAACCATATCTATGTTAGAATCTGTTCATATTCGTGATCCTGAACATGTCATGCGTCTTTTTCCTCATGAAATATCTGGGGGGATGGGGCAGCGCGTGATGATTGCCATGATGCTCATTCCAAAACCTGACTTAATTATTGCCGATGAACCGACATCTGCGCTTGATATTACGGTCAGACGACAAGTTTTATCCGTATTAGATGAACTTGTGACAAAGTCTGGAACGGGGCTTATCTTCATTAGTCATGATTTAAATATGATTGCTGATTTTTGTGATCGTATTTTGGTGATGTATGCAGGGCGTGTTTTAGAAGAGTTACCTGCTTCTGATTTATCTCACGCTTGTCATCCTTATACAAAGGCTTTGCTGGCGAGTTTGCCAAGGCTGGATAATCCTGTTGATGTTTTGGCTGTTCCGGAGCGTGATCCTGATTGGTTGTATAATCCTACGATTGTTAATGGTGTTGAGGAGGCTCCTCATGACAAATTGTGAGAATATTGTTGATGTTTCTAATTTATCTGTAACTTTTGGGCATAGGCATAAGGCTGTCACCGTTGTTAAAAATGTTAATTTTCATATTAAGCGTGGTGAAGCTTATGGTTTGATTGGTGAATCTGGATGCGGAAAATCAACTATTTTGAATACATTGGTGGGTCTTATTCCAGAGTATAGTGGAAAGTTTCTTTTTGATGGACAAGAAGTCGAGAAAAAGAGAAATAAGGATTTTTTACGTTGTATTCAAATGGTTTTTCAAGATCCTTATGCTTCGCTGCATCCACGAAAAATGGTCCATACGGTTCTTTCTGAATCGCTCAAAATCCATGGTATGGATAATAAAAGAGAGCGGGTGGAGGATGCTTTAGATTCCGTTGGTTTAGATTCTTCATTTCTTTATCGTTATCCTCATGAGTTGTCTGGAGGACAGCGTCAGCGTATTGCTCTTGCACGCGCTTTAATTATTGAGCCAGAAGTTTTATTGCTTGATGAGCCAACATCTGCATTGGATGTGTCTGTACAGGCTGAAATTTTAAACTTGTTAAAATCGTTGCGTGAGAGAAAAAAGCTTACTTATTTGATGGTATCCCATGATCTTGCTGTTGTTGCACATATTTGTGAACGCGTTGGCATTATGCATAAAGGGATTATTCTTGAAGAACTTAGCAATGATGAATTGCGTAATCTCCATGCGCAACACGATTATACAAAGGAGTTTTTTGAAGCCAGTATTGAGCCTGTTGTTCATAGAGAGCAAAGAGCATGATCAATTTCATATAAGAGAAAATGCAACTTTATGTGTTTTGAAGTGTCTAGAAATGTTTGGCGGCATTGTTAAAAGGGAAGAGCATAGTAGGATTTTTTTAGTCATGAATTTGCTGGGCAGTGTTTGAGCGATAATATTTTAAATCCTATGAGAACGCCCATTTTGAAATATACGAGTGACCTATAACATATATCCTTTGTGTGATAATATTGCACTATTTTTTGCGTATCATTTTATGTTCAAAAGTTTTATTTTGGGATTTTAAGCAGTAAATTTGTGAGAAATAACAAAAGAGAGTAATACTGTCTTTTCTAGAAAGGCGTCTCATTATTTTACAGTATCATTTTGTTTTTGATTGTTCTCTTTTTACAATTTTAGGCATTATTTAGCGAAAAATTCTAAGTTTTATTCTTTATAAAAGAAGATTTTTTGTAAAAAATATCCAATGGTCGATGACAGTCTTCAAATATTTTAATGTTTTCTATTTTAAAAAAGAGCTTATAATAATAAGTCAAAAAGGCAGCATATTGCTGCCTTTTTATCACATTAAATAGGCTGTTTTTACAGTTTTGCTTTAAAACTGATAGCGTACTCCACCTGAAAAATTTGCTCCACTTATACCCGTTTTTTGCAGTTTTTGTTGATAGCTGACATCACCATGAAGGGAGAGCTTAGCAGACAATTGTGCATTGATGCCAACGCCACCTTCAAGGAAAGAACCCATAGGGTCACGTTTATAATCTTTATCAATATGGAGCGCCTGATCATCACCAAAGGTTTTGATCAAGTTTACTTTTCCATAAAAAGACATAGGACGGCTGTTTTCACTGGCAACGGTTTTCGTTAAACGTCCACCAACACGGATCAACCATTGAGAAGGATTTTGCATGTCAATGGTCAGATTA
>NZ_NJGE01000019.1 GCF_002777915.1 Bartonella tribocorum
ATAATTAAGTGATAAAATATAAATATATTATTGTTTTTATTATAATTTTTCTTTAAAATTATATATAATTAATAAATTTTCTAATATAAAAATATTAGATTGTTGTATTTTTATTACACATAATGTTTTTTATTTTTATATAATATATTAAAATAGTATTTTTTTAATTTACATAAAATACAACAATATTTTATTCAAATATTATAACAAAATAGTTTTTCTTTATTATAGATTGAGAAGAAATAGCTAAGCGAGTAAAAATTAGCGTAAGCACAAGCTTAGACCTTTGATTAAAAAAAACTAAACGAGGTGAGATGAGAGATGATATTAATGAATGCGCCAACTTTAATCTATAAAGAAGCCATTACACATTTCAATGATTTTATGGCCATTCGTTTCTACAGAATTGTGGAATAACTACAGTTTAAGTTCATTATCTTTCTTCCACGATCATGACTTTTGGATATTAGTACAGCTCGACGCTTTTAAGATAAAATAGAAAAACAGATAATGAATATACACATTCTCTCTCTACCTAAGACAAGATAAAATAATAAAAATGTAAACCATAAAAATCTCAACAACACCGAATAAAATTATTTTGTCGAAAATATTTGTAATGCCTAGCATTATATTTCTTCAGTTTATAAAAATGAAATCCACCATAGCCGTAAAATTTTTATCGTATATTTTTTAGATGAATATGCAAAATTCGTGGATATCGAATGATATCCATATTTTCATCGTAGAAACGCTATCAATCACAAAGTTTAACTTAAATGCGCATTTTGAAGAGAAAAAAACTTACGCAACTTTGATACGCATAGATTTTTTTTGATCTATAAACAATCGGTAGTTTATATGCCCAATCAAAAATTCATTTTTTATGATCTTATATTGCCTCAAACGCTTTTGTTATGCATCAATACGAGCGATGCAATAATAAATCAAAATAGAACTTACCTATAAATTTTAAATAAAAATTTAGAATGAATCACCTATGCTATTAATGCATTGTTAAATGCAAAAGCAATAACAACACTGCGAAATAAGCCCCATTATAAATACTAATATTGCTACAGCATTGATTCTTTCTTCTTTATATAATTTTTAAAAAATTTGGTAAGAAAATATAAATGATATACAAAAGAGGTTTCAATATTTTCAATCTCTACATCAGAAATCATATTGTTTTATCACTGTTAATCAAAAACATATGATCGTTATCAGTTTATTTTACAATATCTAATTAAAGCATTATTTTTGTTTATGGGAAAAGAAGCTGCCTGAATTTATTTTTCTCTTTATTTCTTGAGCCAAAATTAAAAACATAATTTTATTAATAACATATCTCATCAGCTCTATAGAAAGAGCATTAAATAAAATCATAAATAATTAATAAAAATTTAATATACATAAAACAAGTAAAATATTATTTTATAAATGATATAGTATTAAGTAAATTTAAATTGATAAAATATAATAATAAACAATCCTATAACATATAATATCCCCATAAATATAAAATATAGCTTTACAAATGATAATAACTTTTTCTTAGTTTCTGTTTTACTGAAACCTTTAGATTCATAGTACAATATAAATAAATATATGATGGTAATAACAATAAGTATTGAATGCAATGCTTTTATAATAAATTTAAAAAAATCCATCCACATCAATAATATCCACCATAACAATTAGAAATTAAAATGCTAAAATAATATCAATAAATACAATTTATTTTTAACGAATAAATTTATCATTTTAATTATTTTAAAGTTAATATTATAATAATATATTTATATATACTACTTTAATAAGTAAAAAATATAAAAATATAATATAAAATAAATAATAATGACAATTAATCCTAATTTAATAGACTGAAACCAAGTAGGAAAGTTTAATTTATAAAAATATATACTCAAAAGTACAAAAATATTTGTTGCAAACAATGCATTTTTAATAAAAAAAATGATATCATCCATAAATAAATTCCATTTAAAACATCAAAACGCATTGCTAATTATAAATAATATACTACAGAAACATAAAAGTATTACTTTTTATATAAAAATTAACAAAACAAAATAATAAAAAGAATACTATAAAAAATGAAATAACGGTTATTGATGATTTTTTTACAATATTATTTTTACTATTCACTTTAGATCCATAATATAATTTAAATAAAGATATAAATATATTTATATAACATAACGATAAAAACAACTCAGTAATAATATTAATATTATTTAAAATATCCATAACACTTAAAATTTCTGAATTAAAATATAGAGAATTATAAATAACATATCATTGAAAACCATCCTAGAAATATTTGTAGACATGTTTTTTATTAACATATCTACAAAATTATTATGATTCCAGAGATATATTTCAGATATGCTATAAATTATCGTACATAATTACAAAAATGATGCACAGATCTAACGACTCCCCCTATTAAAGCGCCATTTATTTTACACCCGCCATACCTAGTGCCATACCCGCTGTAGCCCCTAAGATTACCGCGCAGCTGCACCCTCTGTTGCAACTGTTGCACCCGCTCCTACTAACCCTCCAAGTATAGCACCCCCAGTTGCCCTAACAGGCGCCACTATCGCTGCTCCTATTTGTCCTATCGTTTTTATTTTATCCCAATAACCTGCAGAACTACATGAAACACCTGAATCATATGACGAGCTTAAACTCCCCTTTTACTTCTCCTCTTAATTAAAAATAATGTATCACATTAATAAAATTAAAGTGATTATCACGTATTTTAGAGCAATATCAAATATAATTTTAACTTAAATTAAAATAAAAACACTATATAAACAATAAATACATTATGTTTGTATTATATTTATACAAAATGTATTTTTTAATTGAATAATAATACTGTTAAAATACAGCACATTAATCTCTCTTTCTCTTACAAAAAATCATAAAGTCAAATGAGTCATTCACAAGAAAAACGAGTATCCTTCTCTTTATTTATAAAAAACACTAGAAATATATTTATAACGTTATTGAACTTATTTCTATCATTTTACAGCGATTTAACTTAGTAAATCCTTTTATTTTCAAGCAATGAATAACTGAATTTTATCTGCTCAGCAGGCTGAAAATCTCTCTGTGATCATATTTGTCTTGATGATCACTATCATGATGTTTAGCAGAGCCCTTTGCTTTCGATCTGACGACTTAGAAGTCAATTTTCTTATTGTTTAAGCAAGAATTCACCCACATAATAATATATTAATGCACGAACAAAATCTGCCCGAGTAACCACATTCTACCCATGAAAAAATTACTCCTCTTTAACAATTTTTAGTACTATAACCGCAACAAAAACAAATCCAGCTCATATTATGAAGTAATCTTGACACCATCTTATCATTGGGTTTTGTCATCAAGCTGCCATCTAAACTCAAACCCAAATTGATCTAAAACCAAGCAATTCAACTCTCTGATTTCTTTTATAATTTCTTTGCTCATAGCTATGGAAACACAGTTGATCTTACGCATCAATATATCTAACAAAAAGCCTCATGTGCAAATTTCATATGCCTTATATCGCCGGCATAAATAACGATAAGTTATGGCACAATAGAATTATTCACTCAATTTTTTATTTTTATAATCAGGCTAACATTCATCTCATCCCCCTAATCCATTAAATTGACGAATTGTTTTCTTATAGCTTATGAAAGTCATGGCAATAAAAAGAAAAGCACTCAACAGAAAATATCCAATATTCCATTCGCCTTTACCAAGCAACAGGGACACAGGTAAAGAAGCAGAAAAAGCCATGGGAAGCATAAACAAAAGCCATTTTACGATGTTTGAAGGATAAATTCCTATTGGTATAAATGAAAGCTCATAAATCATTTCATGAAAATATTCGACAGGCATCTTACGACTGGTAACAAATGTTACAAAATTAAACATCATGAAAAAACAAATATTGACGATAAAAACACAAAATATTGCAACAATAAAAGAAATCCATCTAAGCTTAAGATCAGACATATCCGGTAATGATACAAATAAATAGGCACTAATATAAAGAATAAATAGCTTTATCAGATTAAGTGGTTTACACCAACCAAACAACATCAACACCCAAATTGAAACAGGCTTTATCAAGTAGGGTTCAATTTTACCATCCGCTACTTTTTCAAAAAACGTTTCAATAGAATGAGTGAAAATATTCAAAAATATCCCAAGTAAAACAAACACAACAAAAATAAGATGAATCTCATCTCTGCTATAGTTACCAATTCTTCCTGAAAAAGAAGATATTCTATCAATAAATATGAATTGAATAAAATAATAACACAGAGAAAGAATAAACTCCCCAATCAAATTCTTACCGTAAACAATTTGTCTGCCGATATTCAGGCTGATAAAATGAAGGATAATTTTCATCTTAGCCACCTGCTCCATTATAGGCTTTCATTCCTTTATTCCAAGCAATATGAATTAAGAATAAAAGACACAAAATATAAGCAAAACTTCCGAAAATAAACTGCTGAAACAACGCTAAATTTTGTGTCGAGAAAAATTCGGCAGGAGCTGATATCATAAAACGATAAGGATTAAATTGCATGAGCGGAATAAGCCATACCGGCCAAAAAGATGGTGGTAAAAGAACACCCCCAAGAAGCGCCGAACTGAGAATACTGAATGAAAGTAATATATTGTACTCAATCACCCAAAAACTTAATAAGGCAATTCCGAAAGAAAGTAAAAAACAAAGCAATTGTGATAAAATAACAACCAGAAAAAAGGACAGAAAAGTGATGACCAATCCCCAAATATTTTCATAGGATAAAACAAGTTTTACAACAAAAAGAGCTAACAACGGGATACTATATAATACACTCTCACCCAAAAAAGTAAAAAGCATTTGTGTCGTATATTTGAATGGCTTTGTGAGATATACTTCTAATTGACCTTCCTTAACGTGATGAGAAAAAAACTTAATCACATTATAACCGTTATTTAAGCGTCCTAAGACTAAAGCAAATGCGTAATAATACATCATATCATGAAAGCTAAAGCCATTTATGCTGTTGCCCATATCAGAAAACAGTGCATTCCATAATAGAAGTTGAATAATAAATGGCAAAAGTGTTCCAATGACTATATCCGTAAAGAACATGGCTCTATCACTTAGAACGGTGAGTAATCCATTCCTTGCATAGAAAAACATGCCAAAACAATGATTAAGTAAATTCTTTAAATTTAACACGAAGCATCTCTTCAAGTGAGGGAGTAGACACAGAGAACGTACCGTTGAATTGAGTTGTCATTTCCCGTATGAAATGTGAATAATCTCCACGGGACAACGAAATTTCCATTGAACATTCTTCATTGTTCAATTTTTTATCTTTTAAAGGCGCAGACAATTTTAACGAAAGCTCATCCATTCTCTTTACAACAGCAGAAAGCGCTTGCAAATGTTCACAAAAAAATGTCACGCGCACCAAAGAAGGAAGCATATTTTTAAAGGCATTAAGATCACCGTAAAATTGTTTCGTTCCTTTATGCAATAGAAGAATATCATCAACGTAGCCATCAATATCCCCCATATCATGACTTGTGATGATGTATCCCATACCTCGCTCTTTTTTGAGTTTTGTAAGCAGTTCCCTGATTTCATGCTTAGAAGTAATATCAAGACCAATGCTAGGCTCATCTAAAAACAACAATTTAGGTCTGAACGATAAATTAAAAGCCAATTCACTTTTGACTCTCTCACCCAAACTCAGCATCCGCACTGGCTTATCCATGATAGGCTCAATCCTTAGCAACCCCGTAATTTCTTTAAGATCACGGATAAAAGAGGTTCGTTCAAGACCATATAATGATTGAACCATATCCAAACTGTGGCGTAGTGGTAAATCCCACCATAAACAACTCTTATGACCAAAGACCACACCCAACTGTCTAAACAGATCTTTCTTAGTTTTATAGGGATTAAATCCTAAGACTTTAACACTTCCCATATCAACGGTTTGTATACCAGAAAGTATTTTAATCAATGTCGATTTACCTGCCCCATTCGCCCCAAGGATAGCAAGAGATTTTCCTGAAAACAGAGTAAAACTGATATCTTTCAGCACATGATAATGCGTATACACTGGCTTTAAAAAAGAACGCACTCTGTTTTTGAAAGAAGTCCCTCTGTCTATGTTGCGATATATTTTTGATACATTGTTAAGATCAATCAATAATGATCCCATCAGTCGCTCCTCATTTCAACTTAGCCCCTCTTGGAACGTTCCCACAATCTCTAAATACCTGTTTTCGTTCACTGGTAAAAAACAAACATGCTTCCCCCTCTCCTTAAAGCAATAAAATGCACCTGACACTTTAATTTTCAATTTTTAGTATGACATATTTCTTCAATGTGATGAGTTTACTTCAATGAAGTATTAAACTACTAAAAACTTGTTTCTTCTGTTGTGAAAGATAATCTTTCGAATAAATTCAGATAAACTAAGTACAGAAACATAATTTGAAATTGAAAGGAGCGCTTTGCAAATAAACTCCCATTGTTTAAACAAAAATAAAAACAATAAGTTTATAATAAGTATATCAAACCACAATGATAACAGAACAAACTTCCTTGGAAATAAGAATTTGTTGAGAAGCTACGCTCTCTGAAAATTCCTATAAAATGCCTCACTTATCTCCCATGAAAAATTAAAAATTGCCTTTACACTTTCAGTAAATGCTCTTCAAATCTCATCTCATTCATCTTCCTCAATAGACGCACCTCCCCAATATAGAATCCCGCAGATAACTCAAAGGAATATCTTCATAAGCTTAGAATATTGAAAACGCACCATATCCAAAAATAACAATGCAATCAACATGAATAAAAAAACTGTAGAAAGAAAACTTATGATATGTGAAAATTCATCACTCAAAAACACACCCCTCTTATAGGGATTAACGATCAAAAGCTTTCTTCAAAGGATGCCCTATTCATCTCATCAAATGTATAGACAAAATTTTTACCAATCAAAAAGAACAAATGAAGTTCCTTTACTCTGTTTCAGCATCACACTCATTAAAAGACAAAAGATTAAAACTTTGGACCATATGGGGTGGTAAAGGTGCAACAATATCTAATATTCCTCCTGAAGGGTGAGGAATACGAATACGACGTGCATGAAGGTGAAGGCGGTTTTGAATTCCTCCTGGTAATGTCCAATTGCTATCAGAAAAAAAATACTTTGCATCGCCGATGATAGGATGATCCATATGGGCAGCATGCACACGAAGCTGATGTGTTCTCCCCGTATAAGGTTCCATTTCAAGCCACGAAAGAGCCCGCCCTCGCGTATCTAAAACGCGATAGTAAGAAACCGCATGATGCGAATCTGGCTCTCCATGGTCACAAACACGCATTTTGTCACCTTGTGCAGTCATCTCCTTAACCATCCACGTTGAGATTTTATCCTGCTTTTTTTTAGGTACGCCCCGAACCAAAGCCCAATAAGTCTTTTTTGTTTCCCGCTCTCTAAAAGCAGCTGTTAAAGCCTGAGCAGCTCCCCTTGACCGTGCAACAATAAGCACACCCGATGTCTCACGATCAAGACGATGAACCAAACGCGGCTTTTCACCTTTTTTATTGCGCCATATCTCAAGCATACTGTCTATATGACGTGTTAAACCAGAGCCTCCTTGCACAGCGAGACCTGCTGGTTTGTTAAAAACAAAGACCTTTGGATCTTCATAAAGCAGCATTTTTTTCAAAATGGCCCCATCATCCTGCCCACGAAGTGTTTTATCCGTTATTGGAAGACGTATCGTATCATCAAGAGGAAGAGGTGGAACACGAACAGACTGCCCCATACAAAGACGCATATCGGCTTTAACACGCCCACCATCAACCCGTATCTGACCAGAACGCAACAATTTTTGCAAAGCTCCAAACCCAAGTCCTGGATAATGCACTTTAAACCAACGGTCTAAACGCATTCCATTCTCGTCTGCCTCAACCTTTTTTATTTCTACGCCTGCCATGAAAGTTCCCTTACCTGATAATTTTCCCTACCCAATATCTTTTTTCCTGATAATTTTATTGATCTATTTTTTCACCCTTATAAACATAAAAATTCACATTCTCGTTGGCTTTATCACACCATATTACAATGAGTATCCAAAATTGCCTTTTCTTAACGTTCAAATTTTATTAGCTAGAAATTCAAATGTTATAAAAATCAACAACCTTTACGCTTAACAGCGAATGGAGGTCATGAACAGTGTCCTTATTCAAAACCTATGCACGTGTTCTCACTTACCTAAACAGAGAGAAAAATGCATCCCTTTTAATCTGTACTGCCAATGTTATCTTAGCCATTATTACCATTGCAGAACCTATTTTATTTGGACACGTTATTGATTCCATTGCAGAAAAATCAGGAATTCTCCCTACCCTTGCCATTTGGGTTTGTTTTGGTCTTTCCCATATTATCGCTTATGTCCTTGTTGCTCGTGGTGCAGACCGCTTAGCCCATAGACGTCGTTTAACGGTTTTAACAGAATCTTTTGAACGTATCATTGCCATGCCTTTAATTTGGCATCAACAACGCGGAACTTCTAATGCACTCCATACACTTTTGCGCGCAATAGACTCCATGTCAACCATATGGCTTGATTTTATGCGCCAACATCTCTCAACGCTTGTTGCCTTATTGGTTCTCATCCCTATAGCCTTTAATATGAATTGGCGTCTTTCAATAGTCTTGGTCGTGCTGGCCGTCATCTATGTCTTAATTGCACGCTTAGTGATGCGAAAAACACAAGACGGACAAGCGGCTGTAGAATGCTATCATCATGACCTTTTTAAACATGTCAGTGATTCAATCTCTAATGTTTCTGTTGTACAAAGTTATAACCGAATAAAAGAAGAAACGTCCATACTGCATCAACATACAAATGCTCTACTTAAAGCACAAAATCCTGTTCTCAATTGGTGGGCACTAGCCAGTGGCTTAAATCGAATGGCGTCAACAGTTTCAATCGTTTGTGTTCTTCTCCTTGGAGCTTTTTTTGTTGCAAAAGGTCAATTAAGAGTAGGTGAAGTCGTTGCATTCGTCGGATTTGCACAACTCATGATTGGCCGTCTAGACCAAATGAGCAATTTTATTCATTGTGCGATATCCTCACAAGCAAAACTGCAAGAATTTTTTGAAATGGAAGACTCAACCTTTCCTATCAACGAACCACAAAATCTCCCTTCCCTACAAAATGTTAAGGGCACCATAAAATTTCATCACGTTACCTATAAATTCCCAAATTCTTCTCAAGGTGTTTTTGATATTTCTTTTGAGGTTAAAGCAGGACAAACGGTTGCGATTGTAGGGCCAACAGGGGCTGGAAAGACAACATTAATCAATCTGTTGCAGCGCGTATATGACCCTACCTTTGGGCATATCTCCATTGATGAAACAAATATACGCTCAATCAATCGCGAATCTTTACGCCAATCTCTAGCAACAGTTTTTCAAGATGCGGGTCTTTTCAACCGTAGTATTCGTGACAATATCTCAATAGGAAAAGAAAATGCAACAAATGAAGAACTTTATAAAGCAGCAAAAATAGCAGAAGCTCACGATTTTATTCTAAAAAAAGCTGATTATTATAACACAATGGTGGGCGAACGAGGATCTCAATTATCAGGTGGAGAAAAACAACGCTTAGCAATTGCACGCGCAGTTTTAAAAAATGCCCCCATTCTCATTCTAGATGAAGCAACAAGTGCTCTTGATGTTGAAACAGAAGCACGTGTCAAAGAGGCTCTTGATTGCATAAGCCATAACCGCACCACTTTTATTATAGCACATCGCCTTTCAACAGTCCGTAATGCTGATGTGATCCTCTTTCTGGAAAATGGCTCCTTAATTGAAAAAGGAAAATTTCAAGAATTAATTGATAAAGAGGGCCGTTTTTCTAAATTTTTAAAAGCAAGCGGTTTAACACTCACACCACCAGAAAGAGAAGGAGAAAATGAAAACGTCATCCCCTTACATGAAGCTATAGCATCATAAAATAATACGCTTCACAAATCTCATGCAAAAAAATATCTCAATGCAAAATATTGTAAAAATGCTTTGTTCGTACAAACGAAAAAAATTTTAAGAATGCCCTCATCTATTTTTAATGCGGCAATAAATAGCACATAAAAAACTTGAGTTAATATAAATCTTTAGCTTTATTCAGTATTTAATTGATTGATATCATTAATATACATTTTAAACTTGCAATAAAAACCTGTTTTCCTACACATAGTCCACAAAAAAAAATCAATAAAACAACTCTCAAAAATGAACCTCTTATGAAGAGTGAGCAATAATTCAAGTAATTTGAAAGCAAAAAAACGGTAGGCTTATAACTTCATAAACTTAAGAGACTGCTATACAATAAATCTTCCTTTATAGCCTCTTTACAATTCCTATTATGAAATAAAATAGACATGTTTATTTTTAAATCAGTATAATAGAAACTATTCTTCATGAAAGATATGATCTGTCTACTTCATAAACAAAAGCAATGAAACATCACACAATCTCGCTAACGAACACGATTTTTTATCTTTACGATTGTATCTCTCTCAAGGATTCTATCTCTGCATTTCAGCAACATACCAAACAGATATTTGTGATTCCTAGACGCCAATCCAACATAAAAATGTAAAAAATACCGATAAGGAAAGTTTTTACTTTTTAAATTTTTTCCAAAAAATCTTTTAATGCGGCAAATGCTTCATCAGCCTTTTCTCCCTCAGGACCACCAGCCTGCGCCATATCAGAACGGCCACCTCCACCTTGACCACCAAGCACAGCTGAAAGAATACGAACGAGATCAACAGCATTCAACTTACCCGTTAAATCATCGGTAACGCCAACAACAGCACTCCCTTTTCCATCTTCCGAAACACTAATAAAAGCAACCACTCCAGATCCAATTTTCCTTTTCCCAGCATCAACGAGTGCCTTAAGATCACGTGGTAAAATATTTTTGACAATACGCCCCATAAAAGCAAGTCCATTGATAATAGTAATATCACCTTGACCACTTTCTGTTGTTTCCCCACTCAACACCATTTTCTTGCGTACATCATTCAATTCTTTTTCAAGTTTACGACGCTCATCAAGCAAAACCCTCACCCGTTCTTCTAAATCAGAAGAAGAGGTTTTTAAAAGATCAGCAATTTCACGGATACGTATATCTTGGTGACAAAGATAAAGACGCGCAGCTGCACCTGTTAAAGCTTCAATACGTCGCACTCCAGCTGAAACAGAACTTTCAGAAACAATATGAATCAAACCAATATCGCCTGTTCTTTCCACATGTGTTCCTCCACAAAGCTCAATTGACCAATGCTTTTTTGATCCGCCCTGTTCAAGTGGTGCCCCCATAGAAACAACACGAACTTCATCCCCATATTTTTCCCCAAAGAGTGCCATTGCTCCTTCAGAAATTGCCTCATCGACAGCCATAATGCGCGTTGTCACTTTACTATTTTGCAAAACAATCTCATTGGTTAAATCTTCTATTTTTTTCAATTCTTCCAAAGAAACAGATTTTGGATGCGAAAAATCAAAACGCAACCGATCTGGGGATACAAGAGAGCCCTTTTGAGTCACATGAGATCCCAATACTTGGCGTAAAGCCTCGTGTAACAAATGAGTAGCAGAATGGTTCGCACGAATTTTTTTACGACGAACAACATCAACAGTTAATTGCACACAATCAGAGATCTTAGCATGACCAGACTTAACTTCTCCAAGATGAATAAAAACCCCATCAGCCTTCTTCTGAGTATCACGCACCTCAAAAATAAAATTTTCACCAGAAATGATACCACTATCACCTATTTGCCCACCAGACTCACCATAAAAAGGTGTTTGATTGACAACAAGAATAGCTTTCTGCCCTGCAGAAACCTCGTCAACAATTTTACCATCATACACAAGCGCTGTGAGGATACCTTCAGCTTTTTCTGTTTCATAACCTAAAAATTCTGTAGCTCCTACCTGATCACGAACAGAAAACCAAATTGTCTCTGTCACTGCTTCACCTGAACCAGACCAATGAGCACGGGCTTCCTCTTTCTGGCGTTCCATCGCTTTATCAAAAGCATCAACGTCAACAGATATTCCACGACGCCGAAGCACATCCTGGGTCAAATCCAGTGGAAAACCATAGGTATCATAAAGCTTGAAAGCAACTTCACCATTTAAATGATCCCCTTCCTTAAGCTCAGCACTTTCTTCATTTAACAAACCCAGTCCTCGTTCAAGCGTTTTACGAAAACGTATTTCTTCTAATTTTAAAGTTTCCGAAATCAAAGATTCAGCCCGCACCAATTCAGGATAGGCTTGCCCCATTTCGCGGATGAGAGCAGGCAAAAGCTGCCACATCAAAGGCTCTTTAGCACCAAGAAGATGCGCATGACGCATAGCACGACGCATAATGCGACGTAAAACATATCCCCTTCCCTCATTGGAAGGAAGAACACCATCCGCAATCAAAAATGCAGATGAACGAAGATGATCAGCAATAACACGATGGCTGGCAATAAAATCACCTGTTGCCTTAATCCCTGTAATTTCTTCTGATGCTCCAATTAATACACGAAAAAGGTCAATGTCATAATTATCATGAACGCCCTGTAAAACAGCAGCAATACGCTCTAACCCCATACCGGTATCGATAGAAGGATGAGGCAAATCAACACGCTCTTCCTTAGAAAGCTGCTCATACTGCATAAAAACAAGGTTCCAAATCTCAATAAAGCGATCACCATCTTCTTCCGTACTTCCGGGAGGACCACCCCAAATTTCATCACCATGATCATAAAAAATCTCCGAACAAGGACCACAAGGACCTGTATCACCCATTGCCCAAAAATTATCAGCTGTCGCAATACGAACAATTTTTTCATCTGGAAGACCTGAGATTTTACGCCACAATTCAGCAGCAACATCATCACTCTGATAAACGGTTACCAACAATTTATCTTTTGGGAGGCAAAATTCCTTTGTTAAAAGATTCCATGATAAAAAAATGGCTTCTTCTTTGAAATAATCGCCGAAAGAAAAATTACCCAGCATTTCAAAAAATGTATGATGGCGCGCCGTATAACCAACATTATCAAGATCATTATGTTTTCCACCCGCACGAACACATTTTTGTGCCGTTGTCGCCTTTTCATAAGGAGGTTGTTCAAGTCCAGTAAAAACATTTTTAAACTGCACCATCCCTGCATTTGTAAACATAAGTGTAGGATCATTACGCGGAACAAGTGGACTAGAAGAAAGAACTTGATGCCCATTACGATGAAAATAATCCAAAAATGTTGACCGGATATTATTAACACTATTCATATATACACCTGCAGAATACCGCATAAAACCATAAAAGAAAAATCCCCCGCATTAAATATTCTCTTTGCCACGCACGGAGTCAATTTAATCAAATAATGGACTATTTGTTCAAAAAAATTGAGAAAAAATGGCTGTATATTAAAAAAACTCAAACAAATAAAAACAGAAAAAATTATAGACGAAAAAACGTTCTATCAAATAGCTTCATCACTTTCTATATTCTCTGATCCTGCATTTTCTAATAATTCAATCGCAATCAAACCAGCATTTTGGCGCAAAGCCGTTTCAATTTCTGCCGCTATTTCTGCATGTTCGCGTAAAAACTGCTTCGCATTTTCACGTCCCTGCCCTAAACGTTGAGAATTATAAGAAAACCACGAACCAGATTTTTCCACGATCCCCACTTTGACCCCCAAATCAATCAATTCACCTAGCTTGGAAATACCTTCTCCATAAATAATATCAAACTCAACCTGTTTGAAAGGAGGAGCCAACTTATTCTTCACAACTTTAACACGGGTCTGATTGCCAACAATCATATCCCGATCTTTAATAGACCCAATACGGCGAATATCCAAACGAACAGAAGCATAAAACTTTAAAGCATTTCCCCCTGTTGTTGTTTCAGGTGAACCAAACATCACACCAATTTTCATGCGAATTTGATTAATAAAAATCACCATACAGTTAGATCGAAAAATAGAAGCCGTGAGTTTTCGCAAAGCTTTGCTCATCAATCGCGCTTGTAATCCTGGTAAAGCATCGCCCATTTCACCATCAATTTCTGCTCGCGGTGTTAAAGCTGCAACAGAATCCACCACAAGCACATCAACGGCACCAGAACGAACCAACGTCTCTGTAATTTCCAATGCCTGTTCACCGGTATCTGGTTGAGAAATGAACAAATTCTCTAAATCAACCCCAAGCTTACGCGCATAAATAGGATCAAGCGCATGTTCAGCATCAATAAAAGCACAAATTCCTCCCCCTTTCTGTGCTTCTGCAATAGCATGCAGAGCCAATGTTGTCTTCCCAGAACTTTCTGGTCCATAGATCTCTACAATACGCCCTTTCGGTAGCCCACCAATCCCCAAAGCAATATCCAAGGATAATGACCCTGTTGGAACTGTTTCAATTTCAACAACTTGCTCTTTTTGCCCAAGACGCATAATCGAGCCTTTACCAAAAGAACGTTCAATTTGTGAGAGAGCAGCATCGAGAGCTTTTGTTTTATCCACGATTATATCCTTGACCGATTCATAATAATCTAACACTTAAAGTTTATACTGTACTTTTAATTTAACTAAAGCCTTGAGTTTAGGTTTTCAAAGGCTATTTCCATCTCTATCCCCATATTATCTCTGTAACATATCATGACCATCAAAATAAAGAATTGGCACTCCTTATTTTATGACACAACATAGATTTCAAATAAAATAATACTTCTATCGGAGAGCAAGTTAACACATTTATCTCTCTCTAGAAAAGCAACATTTGAAATTTCAACACAATGTTTAACCTTTCTCCTTCCCCCTTTGGTTAAGTTTCTAAGAGAAAAACGCTTCCCTTAATCACACAAAACGCATTATCAATCAAAACAACATCCTATTACATCAAAGAACAGAACGCCTTTGTGTTGCATCTTCACGCGCTTGTTTGAAAAAAACATCTTTCAACGCTCATTACACCCCTTTCGTGATAACGCCCGTAAATGGTATACTGTAAATCCATTGCGCACCAACATCTTTACGCTTGAAACAACCCAGCCCCACCATCATTACACCATGACACACTTTTCCAGCTCTCCATGTTGCGACGGCTCTCTACATTTGAGAAGATTTATAAGTGTCATTTTTAGTTTTTTCTTGTACAGTTTTTATCACACGTTAATTCCGTTTGTAACGTACAAGCAAATGGTTTTGATTGATTAAGTTTGAAATGAGAGAATCATAGGGCATTTGGAATTCTCGTTCAATATACAAAAAGTAAAATATTAATATAATCAATATTTTAGTCAATTAAAACCACAAAAAATAAAGCAGCTTTAAGAGTTGAATGACAGACTTCTTAAATTTGGATCCATAAAAAGATATGCATTTTGAAGATATCAAAAAAAAACGTGTTTTAACTTACATATTATTGTTGATTTCTACGTTTTTGGCGCAATTGTTTCCACCATTCAAGACGTTTTACAATTTCACGCTCAAATCCCCGCTCAACGGGTTTATAATAACTCTGACGCCCAAGTTTTTCAGGAAAATATTCTTGTCCTGAGAAAGCATCTGGTTCATCATGGTCATAACAATAACCATCTCCATACCCTTCTTCTTTCATCAGCTTCGTCGGTGCATTAAGGATATGCTTAGGAGGCGGTAAAGAACCATTTTTGCGCGCACAACGCAGAGCTGCTTTATATGCAAGATATGTCGCATTTGACTTTGGTGCAGTTGCAACATAAAGACATGCTTGCGCCAAAGCCAATTCTCCTTCTGGTGACCCCAAATAATCATAGGCATCTTTTGCCGCATTACAAATGACAAGAGCTTGAGGATCTGCCAAACCAACATCTTCAATAGCCATACGAACCAATCTTCGCCCAATATAGAGAGGATCTTCACCCGCATCCAACATACGTGCTAAATAATAAAGCGCCGCATCAGGATCAGAGCCACGAACAGATTTATGCAACGCTGAAATAAGATTATAGTGCCCATCTCGTCCTTTATCATAAATGGGCGCACGACGCTGAATAACTTTTTGCAAAGCACCAGAATCAAGAATCTCTCCTGAACGCACAACAGACCAAACTTCCTCTGCCAATGTCAATGCTACTCGTGCATCACCATCAGACATTCCTATTAAAACGTCTCTGGCACCATTATCCAAAGGAAGAAGCTTTCCTTCCACCTCTTCTGCATGCTTCAAAAGCATATCCAAACTTTCATGATCATGAGAAAGAAATGTTAAAACCCGCGCACGCGAAAGAAGAGCTGCATTAAGTTCAAAAGAAGGATTTTCCGTTGTTGCACCGATAAGTACCACCGTACCATCTTCCATCACAGGAAGAAAACTATCCTGCTGTGCACGATTAAACCGATGAATTTCATCAACAAAGAGAAGCGTTTTATCCCCAGACAAAAAACGCCTCTGCGCAACTTCAAAAATCTTTTTAAGTTCAGCAACGCCCGTAAAAATAGCAGAAACCTGTTCAAACGCAAAATTTGTTTCAAGTGCTAACAAACGTGCAATTGTTGTTTTCCCTGTTCCTGGAGGTCCCCAAAAAATCATCGATCCAATTGAGTCTGCAGCCACCATCCGTGAAAGCAAACCATCTTCTCCAATTAAATGCTTTTGTCCCACAACTTCATTGAGAGAACAAGGACGCATTCTTTCTGCAAGTGGCTGTTTTTTATTAATTTTAGGATCAAACGACGAAGTAAAAAAATCTTTCTCCAAAAAAAACCTCAACGAATAAATTGACGAATATACATGCCATCACGTTCATATTCCAATTGCCAAGTGCGCGAACGCGTTTGCATAAGAACCTTTTTCAATTGATGAACTGTTTGAATCTTATGACCATTTACAGCACGTAAGATATCTCCAGGCCGAAAAATTCCAACAGCATTGCTCATTTCATCAAGATTGGTAATCACAACACCTTTAGCCGATATAGGAAGGTGAAAACGTCGACTATTTTGCGGTGTTAAATCTAACACTTCGGCACCAGCAAGAGGACTATCACCCGTAATTTTTTCAGATTTTAAAAATGCAGTTTCCGATATTGATGCAACCGTTATTTGTGTTTTTAAAGTTTTGCCACTTCGTAAATATTCTAAAGCAAGACTATGACCAACGTCAGCTGTCATCAAACGATACCCAAGACTATCTGGATTATCAACGTGCATCCCCTGCACACTCAAAATAACATCACCTACTTTCAAGCCGGCTTTTTCAGCAGGACTGTCTTTAATAACTTCAATAATAAGAGCACCATAGGGACGTTCTAAACCTAAACCACCAGCAATATCAGGGGTAACATTTTGAAAAGATGCCCCAATATAAGGCGGCATAAAATATTTTCCACCACGTTTAACAGTACCAAGCATCACTTTTACAAGATTAACTGGAATAGCAAAACCAATCCCTACAGAACCACCGGAACGGGAATAAATAGCGGTATTAATTCCGATTAATTGACCTTTCATATCAATTAAAGCGCCACCAGAGTTTCCTGGATTAATGGCAGCATCTGTTTGAATAAAAAAGTCAAAGTCGGAAATTCCAACACGTGTGCGCGCTTGCGCTGAAACAATACCACTTGTAACCGTTTGACCAACACCAAAAGGATTACCAATAGCCAAAACCAGATCACCAACTTCAACAGTATCAGAATCTCCCAAAGGCAGAACAGGAAACTGAGTATCCTTTACATCAACTTCAAGAATAGCAATATCCGTTGCTTCATCTTTGAGCACGACCTTACTCTCAAATTCTCGCCCATCAGAAAAAGCTACTTTAATTTCGCTTGCATCTTTAATGACATGATAATTTGTAACAATCAAACCACGTGCATCAACAATCACGCCTGATCCTAATGATGATTGTTTACGGACAGGAAAATTATTTTGCAAACGACCAAAAAATTGCTCAAAAAATGGATCACCCTCAAAAGGTGATCGCGCTCTAATTTGTCGAGCGGCATAAATATTGACGACAGATGGCACTGTTTTTTTTACCAAAGGAGCAAATGAAAGAGTGATCTCTTTTTGTGTCTGAGGAACATGAGCGTAGATATGATCAAACGATATCAGCATCATAATCGCACAAAAAAGCCATACCCAAAAAGAATACCTCATCATCTACTCCTTATAAAACCAGCCCATTCTGTTGAAGATTCATAGAATTCTTAAAAAACATCCCGCAAATAAAGGATCTCTATTAATATTTCATAATAGAGACCAAAAACAACCCATTTAAACAATAAATATTATAAAAATCAAATAATTCAATATGCTATAATTTTCTCTTAGTATCTATTTCTCAAGTAAAACAAACTTAAAAATACGCGTAAAAAAACCGCCTAAAACAAGGCGGCTTTTAAAAATCCAATTGAAAAAAAAGCTTATGAGGCCGTTCCCTTTTCATTCTCTAAAGCTTCGATACGAGCACGATCCCCAGCCCCCTTCGCTTCAACATCACGATCAACAAATTCTATAACAGCCATGGGCGCATTATCACCGGTACGAAACCCCGCTTTCATAATACGCAAATATCCACCATTGCGTGATGCATAACGCGGCGCAAGCGTATCAAATAATTTTGCAACTTTCCCTGTATCACGAAGTGCTGCAATTGCTTGCCGACGCGCATGCAAACCTCCACGCTTACCAAGAGTAACAAGTTTTTCAACAATAGGACGAATTTCTTTAGCCTTTGGAAGTGTTGTCACAATCTGCTCATGCTCGATCAACGAAGTTGCCATATTTGCAAACATCGCTTTACGGTGACTGGCAGTCCGATTCAACTTGCGGCCTGACTTACTATGGCGCATAAGCCCTCTCCTTAAATTCTAATTTTAATACTGATCTTCATAGCGTTTAGCAAGATCATCAATGTTTTCAGGCGGCCATGCAGGAATTTCCATTCCAAGATGTAACCCCATACAGGCCAAAACTTCTTTAATCTCATTCAATGACTTACGACCAAAATTTGGAGTCCGAAGCATTTCGGACTCTGTTTTTTGAATAAGATCGCCAATATAGACAATATTATCATTCTTAAGACAATTTGCTGAACGAACGGAAAGCTCTAACTCATCCACTTTTTTGAGAAGTGCAGGGTTAAAGGCAAGCTCAGAATCAGCCTCTTCAACAGGCTCCTTCTGTGGCTCTTCAAAGTTAATAAATAATGATAATTGATCCTGAAGAATACGTGCAGCAAAAGCAACAGCATCCTCTCCATTAACAGCACCATTCGTTTCAATCGTTAACGTCAATTTATCATAATCGAGAACTTGACCTTCACGCGTATTTTCCACTTTATAAGATACTTTACGAATTGGCGAATAAAGACTATCAATTGGAATAAGTCCTATACGACCATCATCAACACAATTACGATCAGATGGAACATACCCCTTCCCTGTGTTAACAATAAATTCCATACGAATTTCAGCATCTTCATCAAGGGTACAGATAACATGATCTGGATTGAGAATTTCCATATCCCCAACGGTATTGATATCCCCAGCCCTCACAACACCAGGCCCTTCTTTATAAACAACGAGACGTTTAGGCCCTTCTTCTTCCATACGAAGCGCAATTTCCTTTATATTCAGAATAATATCTGTAACATCCTCACGAACACCTGGAATTGATGAAAATTCATGTAAGACGCCATCAATCTGTACAGCAGTAATAGCAGCACCACGAAGCGAAGATAACAACACACGACGAAGGGCATTTCCTAATGTTAAGCCAAACCCACGCTCAAGCGGCTCAGCAATTACGCTTGTAATATTGGGATTATCATGCGCACATGATTCAACCTTATTGGGTTTAATAAGTTCCTGCCAGTTTTTCTGGATCATATTTTTATTCCCGTTCTTTAGTTCCGTTACCATTCAATCGTAACGACCAATGTGAACATCAGAGAAATCTCCGACAACAAAAAACAACACCCAATTAAACACGTCGCCTTTTCCGCGGACGACATCCATTATGAGGGATTGGTGTTACATCACGAATAGAAGTAATGACAAAACCAACAGATTGCAATGCACGCAGAGCAGATTCACGCCCTGCCCCAGGACCACAAACTTCAACTTCCAAAGAACGCATACCATGTTCTTGCGCTTTTCTCGCACAATCTTCCGCAGCAACTTGAGCAGCAAAAGGCGTAGATTTACGCGCCCCTTTAAACCCTTGAGCACCTGCAGACGACCACGCAATCGCATTCCCCTGAGCATCAGTAATCGTAATCATTGTATTATTAAATGTTGAATTGATATGCACAACACCCGATGAAATATTCTTACGTTCGCGACGACGAACTCGTGTGGCTTCCTTGGCCATAATTTTCCTTTCAACGATCTCACCACTGCCGTAATATCAGCAGCTCCACCTTCTTTTTCTTGTCAAACCGACTACAACAAGAAACAGAATATATAAAAACCCTTTGCACAGATCCCTATTTTTTCTTACCAGCGATTGCCTTAGCAGGCCCCTTACGTGTACGAGCATTCGTATGTGTACGTTGTCCTCGAACAGGCAAAGACCGACGATGACGCAATCCACGATAACAACCAAGGTCCATCAAACGCTTAACATTCATAGCAACTTCACGACGAAGATCACCTTCAACTTGATACCCCTGATCTATCGCCTCACGAATCTGCAATACCTCAGCATCTGAAAGCTCATGCACACGACGCCCCGTGGGAATACCAACCTTTTCAATAATTTCTTGAGCAAATTTTGGTCCAATCCCGTGGATATATTGAAGCGCGATAATCACACGCTTATTTGTCGGGATATTGACGCCAGCAATACGAGCCACGCCTACTCTCCTTAGTTATGTTGACAAATTATTATAAAATACCTGATGTACCTTATAGAAAAAAATAGACTCAGAACAAAACTCTTCCGAATCCGCCTATTCAACCGAAATAAAACAAAGTTGTTTGTGATAGATTTTATCTCAAAAGTCAACTCTTTTCATTTATCTCTCAAAAAAATCTTATGAAAGAAAACCTTTAATCATACGCGTCACTTCAGCAATACCAATCATTCCATCAATGACCCTTAACATTCCTCTCTCTGAATAAAACTTTGATAAAGGAGATGTTTTTTCACGATATTCTACTAATCTTTTTGCAAAAGCAACAGGGTTATCATCTAAACGAACCTGTCCACCAGCCGCCACCGTCTCCTGAACACGCTTTTTCATACGTTCCATCAAAGCGTCTTCATCAACAGACAACTCAATAACAGCATCAAGCTGCATATTTTTTGACTCAAGTATCTGTTGTAACGCTTCTGCCTGTCCTACAGTCCTTGGATATCCATCCAAAATAAAACCGTTTACACAATCCGCTTCATCAATCCGATCTGATACGATTTGATTAACAATACTATCAGGAACCAAAGCACCAGAACTTATAATAGCTTTAGCTTTTTTACCAATTTCCGTTTCTTTAGCAATAACCTCGCGCAACATATCCCCTGTTGATAAATGAGGAATATTATATTCCTCAGTTAACATTTTAGCTTGCGTCCCTTTTCCCGCTCCGGGAGGACCTAAAAGAACAATCCTCATCGATTTCTTCGACCTCCACGAAGTTTTGATTTTTTTATCAATCCTTCATATTGGTGCGCAACAAGATGCCCTTGAATTTGAGCAACCGTATCAAGAGTAACAGTCACAACAATCAACAAAGACGTCCCCCCAAGATAAAAAGGAACTTGGAATGCGGATATCATAAATTCAGGAAGTAAACAAACCAAGATAATATAAAGTGCACCCACAACAGTAATACGCGTCAAAACATAATCAATATATTCCGCTGTACGCTCACCTGGACGAATTCCTGGAATAAAACCAGAATGTTTTTTCAACTGATCTGCAGTATCACTTGGATTAAACACAATAGCCGTATAAAAAAAGCAAAAAAACGCCATTAAAAATGCATAAATGATCATATAAAGCGGCTGCCCATGACCAAGAGAATAAGAAACGGTTTGCATCCATTGGGGCATTTTATCAGAAAAATTATTAATAGTGGCGGGTAATAACAATAAAGATGAAGCAAAAATAGGCGGAATAACACCAGCAGTATTCAATTTTAAAGGAAGATGCGACATATCACCTTGAAATATTTGATTACCAACTTGACGTTTTGGGTACTGAATAAGAATTCGCCGTTGCGCACGTTCTATAAAAACAATAAGTCCAATAACCAAAACAGCAATAAGAACAATTGCTACTAAAAGGAAAGTTGATAAATCAGCCTGACTATGTGCAGTCAAAAGCTGAGCAAAAGTAGAAGGAAGATTGGCTACAATCCCTGTAAAAATGATCAAAGAAACCCCATTACCAACACCACGTGAAGTAATTTGCTCACCAAGCCACATGAGAAACATTGTCCCGCCAACAAGTGTAATAACAGAAGAGATACGAAACATGAGACCCGGTTCTACAACAATTTGAAGCCCTGTCCCTATACCGCTTTCAAGCGCAACCGCAATACCAAAAGCCTGCAGAATAGCCAATATAACTGTTACATAACGTGTATATTGATTAATAACCTTACGACCTACTTCCCCTTCTTTTTTTAGAGTCTCCAAAGAAGGAATAACGGACGTGAGCAATTGTACAATAATAGATGCCGATATATAAGGCATAATACCCAAGGCAAAAATTGCCATACGCCCAACAGCGCCTCCAGCAAACATATTAAAGAGTCCTAGAACACCTGATGCATGATGTTCAAATGTTTGCCGTAAAGCATCAATATTAATACCCGGAAGAGAAATATAAGTGCCGAAACGATAAACAAGAAGCGCAGCCAGAGTAAACCAGATACGTTTCTTTAATTCAGTTGCACGCGAAAAGGTACCGAAGTTTATATTGGAAGCAAATTGCTCTGCTGCTGATGCCATAAAACGTCTCCACTTCACACTCCAGTTCTTTAAATCACAGAAGTATCCTAAAATTTATATCTTTATACACAAATAATTGCAGAACTTAAACGATTCTTCACAAAATATTCAAAAGAATAGATGTACCTCTTCTCTAAAACACGATTGATATCAAAAAATTATCCAGCAACTTCGGGAAAAATAACCTGACCACCCGCTTTTTCAACCTTAACACGAGCAGCCTGTGAAGCACCAGAAACACGAAAGATAATCTTAGCTTTCAAATCTCCATCAGAAAGAAGACGAACCCCATCCTTCTCGCGACGAATAATACCTGCCTCTTTCAAAGAAATCATATCAACAGGCTTTTCAATATTCAACTTACCAGCATCAACAGCCAACTGAATACGTCCCAGTGAAACTTCATTGTAGGTTTTAGAAAAGAAATTTTTAAATCCACGTTTTGGTAAACGACGATAGATAGGCATTTGCCCACCTTCAAAACCATTAAGAGAAACACCAGAACGGGATTTTTGCCCTTTCACACCACGGCCACCAGTCTTACCAGTCCCCGAACCAATACCACGCCCAACACGCTTACGATTTTTTGTTGCGCCTTCACAATCACGTAGTTCATTGAGTTTCATATCTAATACTCCTGCAACCCTTAATCTTCATCTATAACGCGAACAAGATGCCGAACCCGAGCAATCATACCCCGTACACACAGTGTATCTTCTAAAACGCGTCGCCGATGCATTTTATTAAGTCCAAGCCCCTTTAAGGTTGCACGTTGAATCTGTGAGTTTCGAATAGGACTTCCAATTTGCTCTACCGTCACAGTTTTACCACTCTGAGATTTTTTCTGAACCATTTCCTAATTCCTTTTCTGACAATCTCAGAAACTACCCTTCTACGTCGACTAAATGGCGACGACGCGCCTGCAAAGTCGAATATTTTATACCACGCTGAGCAGCAATATCTCTCGGATGCATTTGATGTTTCAATGCATCAAATGTCGCACGAACCATGTTATAAGGATTTGATGATCCTAGTGATTTTGCAACAACATCCTGCATACCAAGAGCTTCAAAAATAGCGCGCATCGGTCCACCGGCAATAATACCCGTACCAGCAGACGCTGAACGGAGCAAAACACGCCCAGCTCCGTGACGACCTTCAAGATCATGATGCAGTGTACGTCCAGACCGAAGTGGAACATAAATCATCCCACGCTTTGCAGATTCCGTTGCTTTACGAACAGCTTCTGGAACTTCACGGGCTTTACCATGTCCAAAACCCACACGCCCTTTTTGATCTCCAACAACAACAAGAGCAGCAAAACCAAAACGCCGCCCACCCTTTACAACTTTAGCAACACGATTAATATGAACGAGCCTGTCCACAAACTCATTATCGCGTTCTTCTCTTTCTCCACGTTCTTTTTGTGCCATTCCTCATTCCTTTTTCTTTTCCGGAAGCACGATAACAAAGTTCCTCATCAAATCAGAAGAACTTAAACGAAATACTCTAAAGTATCCTCACTCACCCATAAGTTAAGAAACTTTAAAAGTTCAAACCACCCTCACGAGCAGCTTCAGCCAATGCTTTGACTCGACCATGGTATACATAGGCTCCACGATCAAACACCACTTCATGAACACCAGCTTGTTTCGCACGCTCAGCAATTAACTTACCAACAGCAAAAGCGGCTTCTTTATCAGCACCACTTTTTAATGATTTTTTCAAATCACTTTCAAGAGTAGAAGCTGAAACAAGTGTACATCCGCGTAAATCATCAATAACTTGCGCATAGATGTTCTGATTTGAACGATAAACGCTAAGCCGAGGACGATCATGAGAAACCATCTTTATTCGACGACGAACACGCCTTGCACGACGCTGGATAATGTCCTTAGATGAAACCATAATACAAAATCCTTATTTCTTTTTACCTTCTTTACGGAAGATACGTTCATCTGCATGTTTAACACCTTTACCTTTATAAGGCTCAGGTCTCCGATACTCACGAATCTCCGCTGCAACTTGTCCAACTTGCTGTTTATCAATTCCAGAAATAACAATCTCTGTGGGCTTAGGAACAGTTACAGTAACACCCGATGGAACTTTATAAACCACATCATGCGAAAAACCTAGAGAGAGTTGAATATCTTTTCCCTGCAAAGCAGCACGATAACCAACACCATTGATCTCTAATCTTTTTTCAAAACCATCTTTTACACCACAAAAAATGTTTTCAATCATTGAGCGTGACATACCCCATTTAGAGCGCGCATCTTTTGACTGATCCCGCGGCATAACTGATATGACATTCTCCTCGAATTTAACTAAGACTTCATCATTAACGACGTAACTTAGTTCACCTTTTGGACCTTTTGCCTTAACCAGCTGACCTTCAACAGTAGCAGTAACCCCAGAAGGAATTGAAATGGGTTTTTTTCCAATACGAGACATTGTTCTAACCTACTTTTTCTTCCGTTTTCTTGACATACCTTAGAAAACACGACAAAGGAGTTCTCCACCAACATTCTGTTCACGCGCTTCATGATCAGCCATAACACCTTTAGGAGTCGATAAAATCGAAATACCTAAACCATTTGCCACCTGTGGAAGTGACTTAGCAGAAACATACACACGACGACCAGGCTTCGACACACGTGAAATCTCACGAATAGCAGCCATCCCTTCAAAATACTTCAATTCGATTTCAAGCTCAGCTTTCCCATCACCCAAATCAACTTGATTATACCCGCGAATATAACCTTCCGACTGAAGAACATCAAGAACATGCGCACGAAGCTTCGAAGCTGGCGTAATCACCTTGCCTTTTTTACGACCAAGTGCATTACGAATACGTGTTAACATATCACCAAGAGGATCTGACATAGACATTAAATAATCTCCTCTTACCAACTAGACTTTACAATACCAGGAATATGGCCAATAGAGCCAAGTTCACGCAATGCAATCCGTGACATTTTTAACTTACGATAATAAGCCCTCGGACGACCTGAAACTTCACAACGATTACGAATACGAACTTTCGAAGAATTACGCGGCAATTCTGCCAATTGAACAGAAGCTTTAAAACGTTCCTCAAGAGAAACCTTCTGATCCATAACAATTGCTTTCAAACGCGCACGACGTGCAGCATAACGCTTCACCATCACCTCACGACGCTTATTTTTTTCAACGGCACTTACTTTGGCCATAATTTCACCTCGCTACGTTTGCCGTTACGAACGAAACGGAAAATTAAAAGCACGCAATAATTCACGCGCTTCATCATCCGTTTTTGCTGTCGTACAAACGATAATATCCATGCCCCAAATTTGATCAACTTTATCATAGTTGATTTCTGGAAACACAATGTGTTCTTTAATACCCATAGCAAAATTGCCACGACCATCAAAACTCTTTGGATTTAAACCACGAAAGTCACGAACCCGCGGAAGAGCAATCGTAACAAGACGATCTAAAAACTCAAACATACGATCTTTACGCAATGTCACTTTAGCCCCAAGAGGCATTCCTTCACGAACCTTAAAGGTCGCAATAGAATTACGCGCACGGGTAACAACCGCCTTTTGACCTGTTATGAGTCCTAAATCCTCAGCAGCAAGGGAAGGCTTTTTCGAATCCGCAGTTGCCTCACCTATCCCCATATTAATCACAATTTTATCAATCCGCGGTATTTGCATCGCATTTTTGTAATTAAACTTCTCTTGAAGTGCTTTACGTATCACTTCAAAATAATACGCTTTCATACGCGGTATTTGTCTTTCTTCAGCCATTAATCAACTCTCCCGAACGCTTGGCAAAACGTACCTTATTACCATCTGCATTCATACGAAAGCCTACGCGTGTAGGCTTACCATCTTTAGGATCAGCAATCGCCAAATTAGACAGATGAATCGGAGCTTCTTTAGAAATAATTCCAGCTTCTTGCTTCTGCGTTTGACGTTGATGACGCTTAATCATATTAATCCCACGAACAAAAGCCTTATTCTCTTTCGGACTAACCTTAATTACTTCACCACTACATCCTTTATCCTTACCGGATAAAACAACAACTTTATCACCTTTTCGAATCTTCTGCATAATATTAACTCCTTACAGCACTTCAGGAGCAAGCGAGATGATTTTCATATGATTCCTCCCACGCAATTCACGGGGAACAGGTCCAAAGATACGCGTACCAATCGGCTCTTTTTTGTTATCCACTAAAACCGCAGCATTACTATCAAAACGAATGACACTACCATCTGCGCGACGAATATCCTTAGCAGTACGAACCACAACAGCTTTCATAACATCACCCTTTTTAACACGGCCACGAGGAATAGCATCCTTAACCGAAACAACAATAATGTCACCGACCGAAGCATATTTACGCTTTGAACCACCTAACACCTTGATGCACATGACACGACGAGCACCAGAATTATCAGCAACGTCGAGGTTTGTTTGCATCTGAATCATGACTGGCCACCTTTTCTTAACATCTATATCCGCTTGTATCTTTTATACACTCGGATTTGCCTGCCAAATAACGATAAAGTCATCGCCTTCAAATTTATCAACGAAAAACCACTGTTAAATTCTAAAACAATAAACTTAACTCATTACGCTACATTGTCTTTTACAACAATCCAACATTTATCTTTCGAAATTGGTCTAGATTCCTGAATAGAAACTTGATCCCCAATCTTGAATTGGTTGTTTTCGTCATGCGCTTTATAATTTTTAGACTGCCGAACAGTCTTCTTAAGAAGCGGATGAGAATAACGACGCTCAACTTTGACAACGACAGTCTTATCGCTTTTGTCGCTAATAACAACACCCTGCAAAACGCGTTTAGGCATCTCTTATTTCCTTAAACCTTACTTTCACTTAATCTTTGACGAAGAAAAGTCTTAATGCGCGCAATATCACGACGAACTTGTCTAACACGCGCAGTCTTTTCCAATTGACCTGTTGCTTTTTGAAAGCGCAAATTAAATTGTTCTTTCTTTAATTTAGCCAATTCATCTTTCATTTGGTCGAGCGTTTGCGCCCGTAATTCTCTGGCTCTCATCGCTTAACCTCTTTATTCAGCAATACGCTGGATGAAACGCGTTTTTATAGGCAACTTTGCAGCACCCAACCTTAGTGCTTCACGTGCAACATCTTCAGGAACCCCATCAAGCTCAAACATGACGCGCCCAGGAGCAACACGTGCAGCCCAATAATCAACACTTCCCTTACCCTTACCCATACGAACTTCAGTCGGTTTAGATGTAACCGGAAGATCTGGAAAAATGCGAATCCATACACGACCAGAACGTTTCATATAACGTGTAATCGCACGACGCGCCGCTTCAATTTGACGAGCAGTAACCCGCTCCGGCTCAACAGCCTTCAAACCGTAGGCACCGAAATTCAAATCCGTACCACCCTTCGCAACACCGTGAATACGGCCCTTGAACTGCTTACGGAACTTTGTGCGCTTTGGCTGCAACATTGTTCTCTACTCCAAATTTTAGTTCAATCTTAAAAACTAAGCATTTTCGCGGCGACGATTCGATGAAGAACCAGACTGATCAGCTTCCGTAGCACGACGTTCTGAAGCCATCGGATCATGTTCAAGAATCTCACCCTTAAAGACCCAAACTTTAATACCACAAATACCGTAAGCGGTCTTAGCTTCTGCTGTACCGTAATCGACATCAGAACGCAAGGTATGAAGTGGAACACGACCTTCACGATACCATTCCATACGAGCAATTTCAGCACCACCAAGACGACCAGAACAATTGATACGAATACCTTCCGCACCAAGACGCATAGCAGACTGAACAGCACGCTTCATTGCACGACGGAAAGCAACACGACGCTCTAACTGTTGAGCAATTGATTGCGCAATAATCGTAGCATCAATCTCTGGCTTACGAATCTCCACAATATTCAATGAAGTTTCAGCATTGGTCATTTCTGAAAGCTTATGACGAAGCTTTTCGATATCAGCACCCTTTTTACCGATAATCAAACCAGGACGTGCAGAATGAATCGTAACACGACATTTTTTATGAGGACGCTCAATAACAACCTTAGAAATAGCCGCCTGCTTAAGCTCTTCAAGCACATAAGAACGAATTTTCAAATCTTCATGAAGAAGACGTCCATATTCACCACTATCAGCATACCAACGAGAATCCCAAGTCCGATTAACACCAAGACGAAGTCCTATTGGATTGATCTTCTGACCCATTACGCGGCCTCCACTTTTTCGCTAACTTCACGAACAATAATAGTAAGATGTGAGAATGGACGCTCAATTCGACTAGCACGCCCGCGACCACGAACATGAAAACGCTTCATCACGATCGACTTACCAACATAAGCCTCTGCAACAATAAGCGAATCAATGTCAAGATCATGGTTATTTTCTGCGTTTGCAATCGCTGACTCAAGCGTTTTTTTCACAGTAGCAGCAATACGTTTACGCGAAAACATCAAATCAGCAAGCGCTACATTAACTCTTTTACCACGAATCATTGCAGCCACTAAATTAAGCTTCTGCGGACTAACACGAATCGTTCGTGTGACAGCCTTTGCTTCATTATCTTTAAGCTGGCGCGGAACCTTAGCTTTTCCCATTCCTACTTCCTCTTCGCTTTTTTATCGGCACCATGACCATAATAAGTCCGGGTAGGAGCGAACTCACCAAACTTATGTCCAACCATCTCTTCAGAAACAGAAACAGGAATATGCTTATTGCCGTTGTAAACACCAAAAGTTAAACCAACAAACTGCGGTAAAATAGTAGAGCGACGACTCCATATTTTTATAACTTCATTGCGCCCACTTGCACGTACCTTCTCTGCTTTACCAAGAAGATAGCCGTCAACAAACGGACCTTTCCAAACTGAACGAACCACTTCAGACTACCTTTCTTATTTCTTGCGCTGATGACGCGTACGCATAATAAACTTATCAGTGGCTTTATTGGAGCGCGTACGCTTACCTTTTGTAGGTTTACCCCAAGGAGACACTGGATGACGCCCCCCCGATGTACGACCTTCACCGCCACCGTGCGGATGATCAACGGGGTTCATAGCAACACCCCGAACATGTGGACGTTTACCACGCCATCGTGACCGACCTGCCTTACCGTCATTAATATTCCCATGATCAGGATTCGAAACAGCACCAACAGTTGCAAAACAACCGCTAGAGACCAAACGCTGCTCACCAGAATTTAAACGAAGAATAGCCATCCCATGATCTCGTCCAACCAACTGCGCATAAGCACCCGCTGAACGCGCAATCTGCCCCCCTTTTCCTGGCTTCATTTCAACATTATGAATAATTGTACCAACCGGCATACTGCCAAGGGGCATAGCATTTCCTGGTTTAACATCAACATTTAAACCAGCGATAATAGAATCACCAACACCAAGACGCTGTGGTGCAAGGATATAACTTAATTGTCCATCCTCATAGCGAATTAAAGCGATAAAAGCAGTGCGATTAGGATCATACTCTAAACGCTCAACTTTCGCTGAAACATCACGCTTAAGACGCTTAAAGTCGACAAAGCGATAACTTCGTTTATGACCACCACCCTGAAAACGAGCAGTAACACGACCGCGGTTATTTCGTCCACCCTTTGAAGACAAACCTTCAGTCAACATCTTTACGGGTTTTCCCTTATAAAGACCAGAACGTTCCACAATGACAAGCTGACGCTGCCCAGGTGTCGTTGGATTAAATTGCTTAAGTGCCATTATTCCTATCTCCGAGCCTCTTTAAAGACCTGTCGAAACGTCGATAGTCTGACCACTGGCCAGAGTTACGATCGCTTTTTTGACATCACTCTGCCGACCAACAATACCTTTGAAACGTTTCACCTTACCCTTACGGACTATCGTGTTAACTGCTTTAACTTTTACGCTAAAAAGCGCCTCAACAGCAGCCTTAATTTCAGGTTTCGTCGCTTTCGGCGCGACATTAAAAGCAACTTGATTATATTCAGAAATCATAGTCGACTTTTCAGTAATAACTGGACTAATAATTACATCATAATGGCGAAGATCTGTCATTTAAAACGCTCCTCAAGAGCCTCAACAGCGGCCTTTGATAAAACAAGTTTGCTGCGACGCAAAATATCATAAACATTAATTCCCTGAATGGGCAAAATATCAATATTCGGGATATTCGATGCTGCACGAAAAAAGTTAATATCAATCTCTTTACCACCAATCAAGAGAGCATTATTAAACCCAAGCTTAGAAAAATGAGAAACAAGCTTTTTCGTTTTAGCATCCTTAACAGTCAACTCATCCACAACAATTAAATCTTTTGCTTTTAATTTTGCAGATAAAGCAAGACGTAACCCAAGAGCGCGAACTTTTTTAGGAAGATCATGCGCATGACTACGAGTCACCGGCCCATGTGCCTTACCTCCACCTCGAAATTGTGGTGCACGGGCAGATGAATGTCGAGCACGCCCAGTTCCCTTTTGTTTAAACATCTTCGCCCCTGTACGTGACACATCAGAGCGCCCTTGTGATTGATGGGTTCCCTGTTGACGACGTGCAAGTTGCCAACGAACAACACGCTGTAAAATATCCTCACGCGGAACAAGATCAAAGATAGACTCAGAAACCTTTAATTTACCAGCTTCATTACCATCAAGAGTTTTAATTACAAGATCCATTATTAGGCTCCCTCAACTTCAGAGGTTTCCGTCACCGGAGCAATCATTTCCGTTTTCTCCTTCACAAGACGGCGAATACCAGCAGGCTTTGGAGCATTATCAGGAAGCGGTTTCTTCACGGCATCTCTTACCAAAATCCAAGAACCCTTAGAACCAGAAACAGCACCACGCACTAAAATTAAACCACGCTCAATATCAGTGGAAATAACTTCAATATTTTGTGTTGTTACACGCACCTGCCCCATATGGCCAGCCATTTTTTTCCCTTTAAAAACTTTACCAGGATCTTGGCACTGCCCCGTAGAACCATGAGCACGATGTGTAATCGAATTACCATGGGAGGCACGGTGCCCGCCAAAGTTATGCCGTTTCATAACACCGGCAAATCCCTTACCAATACTGGTTCCTGTCACATCAACGCGCTGTCCTGGAACAAAATGCTCCACTGTAATCTCAGTACCGATATCAAGAAGATTATCGGGGCTCACGCGAAATTCTGCTATTTTAGCCTTAGGCTCAACAGAAGCCTTAGCAAAATGTCCACGAAGAGCTTGTGAAGTATTCTTAACCTTAGCAAAGCCTACACCTAATTGAACAGCAGTATAACCATTCTTTTCAACTGTACGCTGAGCAACGACTTGACAATTCTCCAAACGAAGTACTGTCACCGGCACATGCTCTCCAGCATCATTATAAATACGGGTCATGCCCAGCTTCTGTGCTATTACACCTGAACGCATCGGGTCTGTTCCTTCTGTCCTCAAACCTCAGAGCTTAATTTCTACATCCACACCAGCAGAAAGATCGAGCTTCATAAGCGCATCCACTGTTTGCGGCGTTGGATCAACAATATCAAGAAGACGCTTATGCGTACGCATCTCAAACTGCTCACGGCTCTTCTTATCGATATGTGGTCCACGATTGACTGTAAATTTCTCAATCCGCGTCGGAAGCGGAACGGGACCACGGACATTTGCACCAGTCCGCTTAGCTGTCGACACAATTTCACGCGTCGACGTATCCAGAATTCTATGGTCAAACGCTTTCAAGCGAATGCGAATATTTTGACTGTTCATGCTCTTTATTTCCCTGTCATATAAAGCGCCTTTAATAATCAAGGCGCTTAACAAGCATTATTTATTCAATGATTTTAGAGACGATACCGGCACCAACAGTACGACCACCTTCACGAATAGCAAAACGAAGCTTCTCTTCCATCGCTATTGGAACAATCAGAGACACATCCATCGCAACATTATCACCTGGCATAACCATTTCTGTTCCTTCTGGAAGCGTAACAATTCCTGTAACATCCGTCGTACGGAAGTAAAACTGTGGACGATAATTTGTGAAAAAC
>NZ_NJGE01000020.1 GCF_002777915.1 Bartonella tribocorum
TTGCTTTCCAATCTGACTTTACATGCTTTAGTGACCTAACGGATAACGACAACTTTCCAGAAATATCCGCTTGAGCTCAAAATAATGATCCGATGCTTGAGAAGCAAAAACCCATAGATTCTCACAAAAAATGACGAATCTTAAAACACCCTTTGAAAGGCCTTTAAAGACCCTTTGAAAACACCTTAAAAACCCTTAAAAGAAAATAAATTGGTACAAAACCTGGTGGCAAAATATACAAAACCCGCTTGTAGTTTGACAGTAGGTTTTGTACTAAGTGGGAAGAGGTGGGATTAGTTAGGAATAGGTGATAATTTGTTGTTTTTATGCATAAAATTTAGCATTAAATGCGCGTTTTGTCAAAATAGATTTTGACACCTAAAATTGCGGAAATTACCAAAAATCAGAAAAAAGTGCGTTTTCATGATAAAAATGAGAGAAAGCTTTGAAAGGTCTGTGAAAATCCTTTGAAGATTTTTAAAAAGTCTGTGAAAGCCCAGAAAACCGCCTTTGAAGACCCTTTGAAAAAAATCAATCCAAAAGTTCAATTGACTCCAAAATCAACCAAAAATGACCAAAAAAGCAAAAAAGATTTCCATATATGCGTGGAAATCTCAAAAATAAGATAATAAAACATTATTTATCAATATATTATACGATTTTTTTAAAGTAAAAAGATTTCCACTTTCATTTTTCATATTTAAAGAGGCATTAAGCCGTATCTTGTGTGGCTTCTAGATGTGAACTTTCAGCCTCGATTTGACGCTTTAAATGCAATTTTAAAAGAGGCAAAGTAAGTTCGACTTCTTCTGGGTCGTTGATGTTTTGAACAAGCTCTTGTAACTTTTTATAAAGCTCTGCCGCTAATTCCGCTATATCTTCAGGGGGGAGTTTTATATTTGCATCGCGATAAGTTGTATAAGCTATGCGACCGAGTTTTTTCATGAGTCCAGTAGGAATGGTAGGCGCTTTAAAACCAGCAGCTTTCGCTTTTGCCATGTCACTAAACATCTCACCTTCACCAGTAAGAAGCCAATTAACATCTATACCACAAATATTTTTGTAAATGACTAGCATTGATGAAGGCGGCTCTCGTAAGCCAGTTTCATAATTATACATAGTACTTTCTGGTACTGTAAGATGATCAGCAAACTGCTTGCGCTGCGTAAAACCAAGAGCGAGCCGTACTTCACATAGCCGTTTTGCAAGTTCTGTTTTAGGTTTTTTTTCAGATTTTGCCAAAAAAAATCACTCCAGATTTACATTTAGGGTTGACAAATTTATAAATGTAAATCATAACTCATATTACCGCCCGCTATTGAGGGCGTTTATTGTACATTTAACCCCACAAAAAACGGATGGTTTGAGCATCCGTTTGAAGCAGGAGCGAAAGTTATGACAACCACACAAACATGGGATCGCCATAGTATTTTAGCCGAGCTACGCCGCCGGAATATGACCTTGGCGGAGCTCGCGAAAGCGTATCAACTCTCCTCATCCAGTGTTCAACACATCTGGACACGACCCAATGAGAAAGCCGAACGTGCCATTGCCGATTTTATTGGCTTGCCCGTTGAGCAAGTGTTCTACGACCGCTACCCCAAAAGTCGTCGTCGCATTTTTAAAGCAGCAAAACATGCCAACACAGATTCGCGTGCGCATTCTGCTTTGCGCGGTAATGCTGCTTGAACCTCGTTACACGGCTTTGCGTGTGTCATACGCATTTGCCATGAATTTATTACCATAAGATGAAAAGGTTTATCAATGTCTAAAGATCAATACGAAATAGGCCAGATAAATTGCATAGAGTTGCATCATGGAGCAGCCGATTGGATGGGTTGTTTTTTAGGATTAGCTGGTCAAGTTTTCTTTATCGGGGGTGGTTATGGTTGCTGCTTATAATTTATGGACGCAAGATGCCAGAAGCGATATCGTTAATCCCTATTCAGAAGTTGAACGATTACAAATTATGCTTTCCTGTTCTTTAAAAGCAGTGAGTAGTGGATTTAAGCATCTGCCGATCCGGTATATTATTGACCCTCCGCATGGCTTATTTGATGCGGCGTTAGCACGACAGATTGTTATTCATATTTTGCATTATCAGTTTGAGGTGCCGCGGCGGCGTATTGTTGCGATACAGGCACGGCAGCGGACTTCTATTTCTCTGTCTATGCAAGTGATTAATCGGCGTTTGGAAGAACCCGTTTTTGCGAAAGCTTATCGAAGATGGGCAGGACGTGCGATGGATTTGTTCTTTAAAGAGATCAGAAAGGCAGCGGCGTGATGGCACAGTTTCAAGAGATTTCTTTAGATTTGATTGTTGTTCCCGAACGTATACGCCCTGTGGATGATGAGCATGCCAAGGCGCTTGCACAATCAATGGCGCGGGAGGGATTGATGAATCCGATTACGGTGCGCCATACGCCCAATGCTAGGGAAGGCAATTACACGCTGATTGCTGGTGCGCACCGGCTTCGGGCTGCGGAGCTTTTAGGTTATAGCAAAATTGATGCGGTTGTGGTGCAAGCGGATAAGGACAATGCTGCGCTTTTAGAAGTGGCAGAAAACTTGTTTCGCAATGAATTATCAGTGATTGACCGTGCTTTATTTGTGCAGACTTACCGTGAATTGTGGGAAAAGAAGTATGGGGAGATTAAGGTTGGTGGTGACCACGGTAATCAATATACAAAGGACAAAGTGGCAAAGGGACAAGTTGTCCCTTTGCCAAATGATAGTTCTTCAGAGCATCATGAAACTGGGTGTGAAGGGGACAAAGTGGCAAAGGGTAAAGTTTACCCTTTGCCAAATGAAGGTGACTTAAATGGTAAAGTGCAAAGTTTGCACTTTGCCAAACATGTGGCAGATCGTATTGGTTTATCGAAGGAGTCGGTGAAACTTCTCAATCGCATTTCCCAACATTTACAGCCGGAGTTGCGGTCTGTTTTGCGTGGGACGGCATTGGCGGATAATCAAGCGCAGTTGTTGAAGCTTGCGAGGATGGAGCCGGTTTCGCAACGGCGGGTGGCGATTGCTTTGCAACAGGTTGAGGGAGATTTACGGCGGGCTGTTGATTTGGTCAACGGGGTTAATATAAGCCCTAAAGTTAATGAACAAGAACGGATTTTTGCCCAATTGTTAGGGGTGTGGCAAAGGGCAGATGCGCAGACACGGGCGCGGTTTTGCGCTTATCTTGCAAGAGAACGGGGGGAGGAGCAGGCATGAAGACGCGTGGTTCTCATCAACTTGATTTTTTTCAAAAGCCCATTTTTCCTTGTCGTGAACCGGTGGCGCAGATTGATTTGGGGCGGTTTCGTTCTCGTATAAAGCGCGCTATGGCGCGGGCTTTGCGTGAATGCCGGCATGAGCGCAGTGAGATAGCAGAGCGCATGGCGCATTATTTAGGGATTGCTTGTTTAAGTAAGGCGAGTTTGGATGCGTATGTGGCAGAAAGTAAGCAGGTTGATATTTCTTTGCCGCGTTTTAAAGCCTTTGTGCGGGCGACAGAAGCCTATTGGCTTTGGGATGAGGTTGTGAGTGAAGATGGATTGTTGCTGTTGCAAGGGGATGAGGCGCGGTTAGCAGAGATTGCGCGGCTCCAGCAGGAACAGCGTGAGATTGCGGCGCGCTTGAAAGCCATGCGTGCAACGCCGGTGCAAATTAAACGGGGGCAGCCATGAAGGAATGGTTTTGTATTGCTGAATTGGCAGAGGCGGCTTTGCCAGGGTTGCCTAAGAGTGAGGGCGGATTGCGTAAGATTTTGGCGACCACATGGCGTCATCAAAGTGGTTTGACACGTAAAGTTAAAGGGGTTTCTCGTCCTGTTGTAGAGGTTCACATTTCCTTATTACCGGAAGTGGCGCGGGCGGCATTGTTGGTGCGCTCTGGTGGTGGGTGTGTAAAAGAAAGCGATCAAAAGACAAGTGTTTGGGGGCGTTATGAAGGGCTTTCAAAGGCGCATAAAAGCCGTTGTGAAGAGCGTTTGAAGGTGCTTTGTTCTATGGATGATTTGCTTCAAGCCGGTATGGGTGTGCATGATGCGGCAAGTTTGTGCGCGGTGCAATTTGGGGTGAGCCGGATGTCGCTTTTTAATTGGCGGCAGATGGTGGAAGGGTATGAGCGCCCTGATTGGTTGGCAGCTTTAGCGCCTTGTTATGGTGAGGAGCGTTTGTCCCAATGGGCTGAGTGTCATGAAGGGGCTTGGGAGGTTTTGTGTTCGGATTATTTGCGTTCGTCCCGCCCTGCTTTTTCGGCATGTTATCGACGCATGGTTTTGGTGGCGCGTGAGAAAGGGTGGGCGCCTATTCCTTCAGAGCGGGCGTTACGCCGCCGTTTTAAGGCGCAAATTTCTAAGGCGGTTGTGGTGTTGGCGCGTGAGGGAGAGGAGAAAGCCAAGAAGCTTTATCCGGCACAACGGCGTGATCGCTCGAGTTTGCATGCTTTGCAAGCGGTGAATATGGACGGGCATAAGTTGGATGTTTTTGTGCGTGTTCCGTGGAGCTTAAAGCCTGTGCGGCTTTATTTGATAGCGATACAAGATCTTTATTCAGGCAAGATTTTATCATGGCGCCTATCGGATGCGGAGAGTTGGGAAATCGTACGTTTGGTGATTGGGGATATGGTGGAAGCTTATGGCATACCGGAGCGTATGACCTTGGATAATGGGCGTGCCTTTACCAGCAAATGGATTTCTGGAGGTGTGCAAAACCGCTTTCGTTTTAAGATTAAGCCGGATGATCCGCAAGGGCTTTTGACGAGTTTGGGTGTGCAATTGCAATGGACCACCCCTTATAGCGGACAGTCTAAACCGATTGAGCGGGCATGGCGTGATTTGGCAGAGGCGATTTCGAAGCATCCTTTTTGTGCGGGAGCTTATACGGGCAATAAACCGGATGCCAAGCCTGAAGATTATGGCAAGCGCGCGATAGAATTTGAAGCGTTTAAAGCCCATGTTGGTGCGCAGATTGTGGCGCATAATGCACAAGCAGGGCGTAAGGCGGTTAATTGTGCGGGGCGCAGTTTTGATGAGACTTTTGCAGAAAGTTTGCAAGCAGAGGGGACGATTATTCGGCAGGCAACGGCAGCATAACGTGCTTTATGGCTTTTGACCTCAGAGGCATTGCGGACACAAAAGGGGACGGGGGAGATTCATTTTTATGGCAATCGTTATTGGGCGCGGGCATTGAATGAGTATGCGGGGAAGAAGGTTATTGTACGCTTTGATCCAGATCATTTGCACCAAGATTTACGGGTTTATGATTTGAACAATCGGTTGCTTTGCATGGCAGAATGTCTTGCGGATGTTGGCTTTTATGACCAGCAGGCAGCGCGTTTGAATGGGCGTTTGCGTAAAGAATATGTGAGAGCAGTTAAAGCCGAAAAACAGTTGGCAGCAAAGCTTGCGCCTGATCACTTGGCTGATGTTTATGGGCGCCTTGAGAAAAAGGATGATGGTTCAAAATCCAAGCTTGTTGTTAAGCCAAAGGTTAGCCGCTTGATGCCAAACCATGGGGGGAATTTAGCTTTGAAAGCCAATAGTTGTGAAGATTTAGGGGATGAAGAAGCTTTGGAACCCCAAGAATTTAGTCAACATTTGCACAAAGCATTAAGACGGCTTTCCGCCTCTGATGAGGGGCGTGAAGTGATCAAGTTTCCTAAACGATAGGATAAGACAAGGGGGGATTTGCAAGAATTCTCACAAGAAAAGGGGAGAAGGAAGGAAAGGGGGGACAAGAAAGCCGATTTTGTATGGCGTACGGCTTGAAGCATTCATTAAAGAAAGGGGGGGGAGGAATCTTATCCATTTCACAGTCTTAATCAATACAATCAAATTTTTAGGCAAATTTTTAGGCAAATCTTCAGATGCCTTTTCCTGACCAGGTGAGGAACATGGAGTGATTCAACTTTCCCAAGGGGAGAGGGGGATTTATAGGAAGCCGTTTTAGTATCGCGTACGGCTTGAGGAGTAAAATGAATGGGTAGGTTTGAGCTACCCATTCGATATCTAGATCAATACGAGAGGGAGATTATAGATGAAAAACGCGATAAATGCAACGATTGAAAAAAATCCTTGGGCACGCCCCAAAAAACAGCCTGATGGGGCAGCGCAAAACCGCAATAGTGATGATATTGCTTTATGGAACACGCTTGTGGATTCGGTAAGAGCTCTGGCACAAATGAATGATTGGACGAAAGCAGAAGTGGCGCGGCGCATCGGCATGCCGGATGGGACGTTTTCGCAGTGGTATGCGGGCAGTTATGCAGGGCAATTGGGTAAGCAGAATGCGAAGGTTCACCAATGGGTTGAGGCTTTAAAAGAAACGGCGGGTTTTTTGGAGAAGATCCCCGAAAAGCCAGCTTTTCAAAAGAATCGTATAGCGGGTGAGATCATTGACACTTTAACGCTGGCGCAAAGCACGGGTGATATGGTGATGATTACGCTTGATGCCGGCAATGGTAAGACGGAAACGTGTCGCCATTACCGCGCGACCCGCCCGCATGTTTACCTTGTGACAGCAAGCCCGCATACGCGCAGTGTTCATGGTATTTTGAATGATATGGCAGCGGAATTGGAAGTGGTGGAATATAATCCCACCCGCTTAACGCGTGCGATTGGCAAGAGATTAGAGCGTGTTGGTGGGGGGACACTGCTGATTGTGGATGAAGCGCAAAATTTAACAGATGAGGCGATTAATCAGTTGCGTCATTTTGTTGATATCAATGGTACAGGGCTTGCTTTGGTGGGCAATGATGAGATTTCAGGGCGCCTTGTTCATCGTCAAAATGGTCCCTCTTATGCGCAAATTAAAAGCCGATTGGCAATGCATTTAAAACGTCGCAAGCCTTATAGCGAAGATATTGCTGCGCGTATTCATGATTGGGGGATTGAAGATGCTGGTGCAATAAAGTTTTTGACCGGTATTGGTTTGAAAGCTGGGGCTTTACGCCAAATTGACAAGACGATGATGTTAGCACGTATGGCAGCGCTTGGAGATGGGAGTGAGGTGACGCTGAAACATGTCAAAGCAGCATGGAAAAACCGCGATGTGGAGGAATTGGCATGATCTCGATAAGCAATAAGGAATTATCGAATACGCTTGTTGGTCTTTATGATGATTATCAACGGGGTTTGGATATTGGAGAGCCGCTTAAATTGTGCGTTGATTTGGCGTTATCGCTTGAATTGGAACTGAGTATTCACCGCTTAAGCGAAGCTGATGCGGTTTTAGAAAGGGAGGCTGTAGAAGTTTTGCCTCGTTGTAAAGTTTCTCATTCCAAGAGTGATGAGGGTGAGAGAGGAAGAGTTATTCATATGGATTTTGGAGGAGAAAAATAATGGAACGGAACCCTTATATGGTGAGAGATTGCTTGATTGCTTTGCGCTCTGGCTTTTTGAAGTATGAAACAAATGGCATTTTTTTGCATGGACAAGATGTGAGAGAATTGAATGATTATTTACGCCGCTTAGCGGGTTATAACCACATTTTAGGTCATGAGCTTTTGCGGTGTCGTTGGCAATTAAAAGCGGGATGTGTGCCTCATCGAGGTGAAGTTGTGCCGTTTCGCCGGTTTCAAGAAACACAGGAGGAGTTTTGCGATGAATAAACAAATTGAGCTTGAAGGTGTGCATTATATGAGAGATGCAAAAGGGGCTTTGGTACCGGTAAGTCTGATCCGCCCTGCGGATTTGCTTGAGGATGAAACGGTGCGTAAGGTTATGGGATATGCGAAGGAATTATCGGCAAGGATTGCGCGTTTTAACAACCATACGCTTGCGGATTTGAGTGATTTTGATGGCTTGCTTGCGCAAGAATATGGTGTGGAGCGGCGTGGTAAAAAGGGCAATTGTACGTACACCAGTTTTGATGGTTTGCAGCGTATTAAGGTGCAGGTACAAGAGAGCTTTGATTTTGGTCCGCAATTGCAAATTGCCAAAAGCCTTCTTGATGAATGCTTGAATGAATGGTCTGCGGATGCACGCCCTGAAATCCGTGCGATTATTACGCGTGCTTTTAATACGGATAAGGAAGGCAAGGTGAATCGCGGCGAAATCTTTATGCTGTTGCGTTTGGATATTGATGATCCTCGCTGGAATGAGGCGATGCGGGCGATCCGCGAAGCCATTCGTGTGACAACATCTAAAGAATATGTGCGTTTTTATGAGCGTGATACGTTGGAAAGCCCTTGGCGGGCTGTGACGCTTGATTTGGCGAAGACATAAGGGGATAGCATGTCTTTAGCGGCTATTCATATGGGCAAACGCGCGTTAGGTCTTGATGATGAGACCTATCGCGCCCTGCTTTTTCGGTTGACAGGCAAACAATCGGCAAAAGATTTGGATTTTTCAGAACAGCGTTTGGTGATGCAAGAAATGCGCGCCTATGGGGGTGGGGTCAATGGCAAGCTTTTGAGAGGCAAATATGCCAAAAAGCTTCAAGCCTTATGGATTGCAGGCTGGAATCTTGGCATTATCCGCGAGCGTTGTGATAGGGCATTGCTTGCCTTTGTCAAAAGACAGACAGGGATTGATCATATTCGTTTTTTACGCGATAGCGATGATGCTGCAAAAGCCATTGAGGCGTTGAAAAGCTGGTTGCAGCGTGAGGGTGGGGTTGACTGGAGAGGAAAAAGCCGCCAAGATTCATGGGGAAGACACCCAAGCATTGCCATTTTGTGTGCCCAATGGAAGCGTTTGCATCAGGGTTGCTTGTTTGATGAGCAAGCTTTTCAACAAAGTGTGATGGCGGTGAGTGGTAAAGCTTTTTGTGAGATGAGTGGGGGCGATTTTATGCGTGTTATGAATGTTTGGGGGCGGAAAATCCGAAAAGGTGTTCAAAGCGAGGGGTAGGCTAGCCATGGACGATGAAGATTATCACCATGTTCCCCTTATATTACGTGAAATCGCTGATGTTGCGGGTATGGAAGCCGCATGGAATATGGTGCGGGCTTTTGGAGGGCGACAAGTTTATCTCCCCGGGCGTCTTGAGAATGCGGATTGGTTGATTGAAATTGTAGGGTTTGAAGAAGCTGAGCAACTCATTGGTTATTTTTGTTTGAATGGTTCGGGGGTGCGGATTCTTATTCCTCTTTGTAGCTATGTTTCACGGCGGCAAAAAATGATAAAAGCCTTGCAAAAAGGCTGGTCTGCGGATAGTGCGGCGGCTGTTTCTGGTATGCATGTGCGCACAGCCTATCGCTTAAAGAAGAAAATATCTTTGCAAGATTCCCAAGGTTCGTTATTTCCAGAGTTTTATGACTCCAGAGTTTGAATGATTTTAAGCTTCACCATAGTGTTTAGGGTGTCTTGTGATGCTGTAAAATAGGGTCATGAGACGGGTAATGACCTCAATGACTGACAGTGTCAGACTTATATGGGGGCGTGAGATTTCATAAACTACGGATGGATTTTATTCATTGAGTGGTTTGTTATGGTTTCAATAGATGCCTCTTTTCTTCATCAACTTGCGCCCAAATTAGCGCATCATGCACGCCAAGATTTTATTATCGTTGAAATGGCAAAGGGGCTTCCTGAAGTTTTGTCTTATGGCGGGATAACGACGCGTTTACGCATTGCGCATTTTTTAAGCCAATGTGCGCATGAGAGTGATGGCTTTTTTACCTTGCGTGAATATGCCTCAGGGCGTGCTTATGAGGGGCGGCGTGATTTAGGCAATGTTAAGCCTGGGGATGGGGTGCGTTTTAAGGGACGTGGTTTGATCCAGTTGACGGGGCGGAAGAATTATCAACGCTTTACACAGTTTTGGTGCTCAGTCGATAGGCAAGCGGTTGATTGTGAGGCATTTCCAGAAGTGCTGGAAAAGTTTCCCGCAGCCCTTTGGTCTGCTGTTTGGTTTTGGCAGATGAAAGGCTTGAATAAGCTTGCTGATCGAGATGATGTCGTGGGGATTACCAAGGCAATTAATGGGGGAAGAAATGGACTTGTGCAACGCTTAACCTATTTGAACCGCGCCAAAAAGCTTTTAGGGTTTTCATGCGAGGTGATAGCATGAAACCCTCTTATCGTGGTTCGAAACGTTATTTATGGTGGTCCTTTTGGTTTGCTTGGGGAGTTATTTTTTTGCTCGTTTCTGGTGGTTTGTGGGGGGCACCGCATATTGTTGATATGGCGGCGATTTCTATTCCTTCCATGGTGGCGATTATCGTTGGGAATTTGGGCGTGCATCGTGGTTTTGGTTCTGTGGATTTTTCCAATAGCAAGCCGTTCAATCGCTATAAGAGCACAAAGTACGGGTGTAATGATGGTTTATAGACGAGGTGATAAGTGCCATGTTTAGCCCACTTTCAAAACTGTCTTTGGGATTGCTTTTTTGGGGCGGTGTGATGTTGGCGGCTTTTGGCTTTATGAAAGCGCAAGTTTTAAAGGCGGAAAAGGCGCGTGATGCCTATTGGCGCTTGGAGATTGCCAAGATTTCTTTACAAGCACGGCTTGAACAAGAGAGGCAAAGAGAGGCTGCGCAAAAAGCAGGGCTTCAAGCACAAGCGGTGATTTCTCGTTTGGAACAACAGCTTACAAAAATGGAGGAGGTCAATGCAGTTTTGCCAACTGTTCCTAGCGGTTGTCTTGGGCTTGAGCGTGTGCGCTTGCTCAACACCCAAGCTAAGAGATAGCTTTTCTTATTCGTTTTTATCGTCTGAATTGCCGCCTGTTGTTCGCATGGCGTGTAAGCGGCCTTCATTGTTGCCGGAACGTGCTTTGAACACACGCGAAGTGGTGCATTATTGGGGGCGTGATCGGGCTGCTTTATTAGTCTGCGAACAGCGCAGAAAAGCTGCGGTTAAAGCGATTTTAATGAAATCAAGGAGGGGGGCGTGAATTTAGATATTAGTGTGGCCAATGGTTGGTTGTCTTTGTTGTTATCCATTGTTGCCATTTGCGGGGTTTTAAAAGCTTATTTTTCTTCTGGTGCGCGGGAAATGTTGAAAGACATGATGATGCTTAAAGAGCGTGTGCAAAAGTTAGAGACAGAGATAGATTTTTTGCCTGATCGTGATGCGCTGCAAAGGTTGGAAGTGAATATGGAGAAATTGAATGGTCGCCTCAATACGCTTTCTGCGCAATTACAACCGGTGGCAGCCATTGGTGAGCGCTTGCAAGAATTTTTACTGGAGAATGCCAAGAAATGAAAGCAGATATGGATAAAATCATCCGTGAAGAAGCGCGGTTGATTATTTTAAAAGGGCTTGCTTGTGAGCGGAGCGAAACCTTATCGAGTGCAATGATTGAGCGGCTTTTATACAGTTACGGTATCCGGCGGGATGGTGATTTTGTCCGCAATGAATTGGCTTTTATGGAAGATCAAGGGGCTGTTACGTTAAAATGTGTGGGTTCTGTTTTGCTTGCGGCGTTAACGGAACGGGGCGCGCGTCATTTAGACCGGAGCTTTTCGATTGAGGGGATTAAGCGACCTAAACGTTTATCAATAAAAGACGAGGTAAAAGATGCGCAAGGTCGGGCGTGGCCGCTTAACGGCGATTGATTTATTACCGCAAGTTTGTGATCAAATTATTGCAGAGGCGGCTGAGGCTTTAAATGGTCGTGAAAAGACGCAAATGGCTATTTATGGCGAGTTTAAAGCGGCTTTGAAGGCTTTAAAAAAAGAAATGGGTCTCAACTTTTCTATTCCCTCCTTTTCCAGTTTTAATCGTTATTCTTTGCGTTTGGCTGTAATGTCAAGGCGCTTGGAGCAAACCCGTGAAATTGCCGCAAGCCTTTCGCAACGCTTTGATGCGAAGGCTTCTGATAATATCACTTTGTTGACAGCCGCCGCGATTAAAGAGCTTATTTTTTCGACATTGAGCAGTGGAAAAAGCCTTTCACCAAAGGCAGCCCAAGAATTGGCCAATGCGCTTAAAGGCGTGTTGGCGGCTGAACATTTGTCGACCACCAGACGGCAAAGATTAGAGAAGGATTTTACCCAAAAAGCAAGCAAAGCGGTTGACGCTGCAGCAGCAGCGGCGGGGCTTTCAGAAGAAACAGCGCGGGCTATTCGTGCGCAGGTGTTGGGGGTAAAACATGGCTGAAAGGCAGATGGGTGGAAGCCCTGCTGTTGAAGATCAGGCACACTTTGACATTTGGCAGAGGAGTACTTTTCCCAAAGAGAGTGATCCCTTAGCGGAAGGGGTTTTGATGGCGCATCAACGGGCATGGATTGAGGATAAGTCTGCGTTAAAATTGGTGGAAAAGGGGCGGCGGACCGGCATTACTTTTGCAGAAGCTTTGGATGATACACTGATTGCGGCAGCGGCGCGTGAAGCGGGGGGTGATCATGTTTTTTATATTGGTGACACCAAAGACAAGGGGCGTGAATTTATTGGCTATGTGAGCAATTTTGCTTCGGCAATTACAAGCCACAGTGGGGATGTCGAGGAATTTTTATTCTCAGATCAAAGGGCGGATGGTTCCACGAAATATATCTCTGCGTATCGGGTACGATTTGCTTCTGGGTTTCGTATTGAAGCGCTTTCAAGCCGCCCTGAAAATATTCGGGGACTACAGGGCATTGTGGTGATTGATGAGGCGGCGTTTCATCAAGATGTACGCGCTGTTTTGGATGCGGTGAATGCTTTGCTTATTTGGGGGGGAAAAATCCGTGTGATCTCCACCCATAATGGTGTGCTTAATCCTTTCAATGAGCTAATCCGTGAGGCAAAAGCAGGCAAGGTTCCTTTTTCTCTGCATCGTTACCCTTTTGGTGAGGCTGTTAAAAATGGTTTGTTTAAACGGGTTTGCGCGATGAAGGGGGCGGTATGGAGTAGGGGAGCAGAACAACAATGGGAAGAGCAAATTCGTGCTTCTTATGGGGTGCGTTTGGCTGCTATGCGCCAAGAGTTAGATGCCATACCGGCGGATCAAGAAGGGGCGGCTTTAACGCGTTTGCAAATTGAAAATTGTTGTGCGAAAGATATTGCGGTGTTGCGTTTTGCTTGTGTGGATGATTTTAAAAACCAATCGGAACATCAACGAAGTATAGTTGCTTTTTCTTGGTGTGAGAAGCATATCAAGCCTTTGCATTCTAGGCTTGATCGGCGGCGTCAACATGTTTTTGGTGTTGATTTTGCTAGGTCTGGTGATGCCACCTCCATTGTGGTGATGGAAGTGGGACAAGATTTGGTGCGCCGTGTGCGGTTTATGGTGGAATTGCGCAATATGCCGTTTGATCAACAAAGAGAGATTTTATTTTATGTTGTGGGTGGACTGCCACGTTTGTTGGGTGGTGCGTTAGATGCGCGGGGCAATGGGGCTTATTTAGCGGAAAAAGCGGCACAGCGTTATGGGGGTCTTGTCAAGGAAGTGTCCTTGTCACAAAGTTGGTATGGCAAGGAAATGCCGGCTTATTTAGAAGCCTTTGGGGATGGGACGATTGTTTTGCCGCGCGATAGCGATATTGTTGCTGATCATCAAGCGCTTGCTTATGTCAATGGCATTGTCAAAATTCCAGACAATCATCGCTTTAAAGGCAGTGATGGTTTTATGCGCCATGGGGATAGCGCTATTGCTTGCGCTTTGGCTTATTTTTCCAGCCGGCAGACACCTGAAATTTACGAATATACGCCTGTGAGAGAGGTTTATGGTTTTGATGAAAGTCCGCTCTTTTCAACCGCTTATTTTTCAACGATGCGATCAAAGATTTATTGATGGGATAATGAGATGGTAAAACTTTTAGACCAATGGGGCAGGGCTCTCAATATCAAAGGATTGGAACGGGAAGTCGCAAGCCCTACCGTTGGGGGTGTTCGTGATGTGTGGTCACAAACTGTTGTGAGTGGTCTGACCCCTGCGCAACTTGCTGATATTTTGCAGCAGGCAGCAAGGGGGGCTCCAGAGCAGTTTTTCCAACTTGCCGATGATATGGAAGAGCGTGATTTGCATTATCGTGCTGTGCTTGGCATGCGTAAAAATGCTCTCACAGGGGTAGAGCCTGGGGTGATTGCCGCAAGCAACAGTGCATTGGATAAAAAGATAGCCGATGCGGTGCGGGAAGTGATCAGTGCGCCTACTTTTGTTGATGATTATGTAACGGATTTATTAGATGCTTTGGGAAAAGGCTATGCGGTTGTTGAAACTTTGTGGGACAAGAGTGCCAAGGAATGGTGGCCGGTTGCTTGGAAATGGCGTGACCAGCGGTTTTTTCAATTGGATCGGCGGGATGGCTTTCATTTGCGTTTAAAAGAAGAGGGGTCTTTGCATGGAAGTGAATTGCCTGCTTATAAATTTTCTATTCACAGACCCAAGCTTAAAAGCGGTTTGCCTATCCGTTCTGGACTTGCACGTCTTGCGGCTTGGGCCTTTCTCTTCAAGTCTTATACGTTGAAAGATTGGATGGCATTTTTAGAAGTTTATGGCATGCCTTTGCGTGTTGGTAAATATGGGGCAAGCTCTTCTCATGAGGAGCGGCGGGTTCTCATTCAAGCGGTACGTGATTTATCCAGTGATGCGGCGGCGATTATTCCCAAAGAGATGGAGATTGAATTTATTGAAGCAGCAGGGGGCAGTGGCAATGCGGTTTTTGCTGCGAAGGCTGAATATTTAGATCGGCAGATTTCTAAAGGGGTATTGGGGCAAACCATGACGACAGACGATGGTTCGTCTTTTTCGCAAGCCCGCATTCATGAAAATGTACGCCATGATATTGCAAGAGCTGATGCACGCCAATTAGCCTTGACAGCTAATCGTGATTTAATTGTGCCCTTTGTTGAGATTAATTTTGGACCCCAAGAGCGCCCTCCGCTTGTCTATTGGCCGATTTCAGAAAATGAAGATATTAAAGCCATCAGTGATGCTTTGGAAAAACTTGTTCCCTTGGGGTTGCATGTGGGGGCGCAAGAAGTGCGCAATAAGATTGGCTTTTCGCAACCCAAAAAGGGAGAGGATGTTTTAAAGGCTCCTTCCCTTGCGCCTGATGATGCCGGGCAACAAAAGGCAGATGTTTGTGCTGATTGTGGGGGTGTTGTTGATATTTCTGTGACAAGAAAGCAGGGCGAAAGAGAGCAGGGTGGAAAACATCACGACGAATTGGACCGGCTTTCTGCAGAAGCTTTAAGCGACTGGGAAGAGGATTTAGAACCCCTTTTAGAGCCTTTTAAAAAGCTTGTGAGAGAGGCTAAAAGTTATGAGGATATCCTTAAAGGCTTAGATGAATTGTTGGGCGAGATGGATCATCATGCCTTAGCAGCACGCTTGGCAAAGGTGCAGATGATTGCACGTGGGCTGGGGTATCATGGATGAGGAACTTTTTAAAACGGCCCCTAAAGAGGTGACCCGTTATTTTGAAGCCAAAGCGCTTGTTCCAAGTTTTGATTGGCGGGATATAGCACCAGAAGAACATGCCTTTTCCTTTACGGTGGCAAAATCGGTAGGCTATGACATTTTAGAGGATTTTAAGCAAGCGGTTGGAGACGCCATAAAGCATCAAGTTCCGTTTCAAGAGTTTCAAAAAAATCTGATGCCGATTTTGCAGGAAAAAGGGTGGTGGGGGAAAAAATTAGCGCGTGATCCGAAAACGGGTGAAAAGAGCGTGGTGCAATTGGGGAGCCCGCGACGTTTAGAAACGGTCTATTGGGCCAATACCATGAGTGCGCATGCGGCAGGTGAATGGGAGCGCACACAAAATAATAAAGAGTTTTTGCCCTATCTCACCTATGCTTTATCAAGTTCAGAGCATAAGCGTTTAGAACATGAAAGTTGGGTGGGGTTTACGGCGCCTGTTGATGATCCCATTTGGGATTGGCTTTATCCGCCCAATGGTTGGCGGTGTAAATGTAGTGTGCGGCAAGTAAGCCGTTATGAGGCGGACAATTTAGGCTATGAAGAGGGGGCAGCGCCTCTCCAAGTGGAACAGAAGGTTTGGCACAATAAGCGGACGGGACAAGTTGAAAAGATACCAAAGGGAATTGATCCTGGTTGGCATTTGAACCCTGGAAAACATCGGGCGCAAAATTTAAGCAATTTTTTGAGTGATAAAATTGCTGCCATGGGGGACAATCAGAAACGCATTGCCATTGAAGATATTGTGGGTTCACCACTTTTGGAAGCGATGTTTGAAGGACATATGCCGCGTGGATTTATTCCTATTGCCCCCATGATCCAAAAGGTGCGTGATGTTTTTGCAGCGGAGGACTCTCTTATTCGCTTATCTTCAGACAGTGTGAAACATATTTTGTTAGAGCATCAAGCGCGGTCTCTTCGCTTGGATGATTTTCGTGGCGCCATTCAAACATTCATAAAACCCCATGGTGTTATTAGACGAAAAGATGCACAGAGTGTTGTGTTTTTGGGTGAAAGTGGTGGGGCATGGTGGCGCTTTGCAGTCAAATGGGTAGCAAGCAAACAAGAGTGGTGGCTTATCTCGATGCATAAAAAGAGCTTTCGCGAAATTCAACGTTTATTAAACGCGGCTGAAAAGAAGGATGAACGGTTGTTGTAAAGAGAATACCGTAAAGCTCTGTTGGCTTTGCAAAGAAGGAACTGGTGTGTGAGGAAAAATGAGAAGGCGTGGAGGGCGGTCAACTCCTCGCAGATCCGGCAAAGCCGTCCTGGTATAACTGGCTCACGCCTCGTGGATAATGTAACAGTTTAAAAGTTTAAAAGCAATCTCTCAAAAAACACTTTGAGAAAAACCATGTTGGCTTTGCAGAGAAGGGTCGAGATGGGGAAAACGAGAAGGCGTGGAGGGCGGTCAACTCCTCGCAGATCCGGTAAAACCGTCCTGGCATAACTGGCTCACGCCTCGTGAGCAATGTAACAGTTTCAACGTTCAAAAGCAATCTTTAAAAAAAATGGCGCTCTATCGCCTTTGAAGTGTCTTTGAAAACAATTTTATAAGAGTGTTTGACTTTTATTAAGAGTGTTTGACTTGGGGGTGTTTTCTTTAAAAGGAAAAAGAAGGACGAACGGTTGTTGTAAAGAGAACACCGTAAAGCTCTGTTGGTGTTTGTGAGAAGAAACTGGTGTGTGAGGAAAAATGAGAAGGCGTGGAGGGCGGTCAACTCCTCGCAGATACGGTAAAACCGTCCTGGCAAAACTGGCTCACGCCTTACATTCAATGATATAATGTTTTTAAGCCAAAAAGCAATCTTTAAAAAACGGCTTGAGAGAGGCTTTTTTGTGTGGAGTGATAAATTGTACCTTTAACTTCACAACGGCGCTCTATCGCCTTTGAAGTGCCTTTGAAAACGATTTTATGAGAGAGTTTGAAACGGATATTTTCTTTTACAAGTCATAAGAGGAGAAAAGAGTGCCGGTACTTTTTAAAACGCATCCTTTTTTAAACGGGTGTTTTTTTTAAGAAACGCCCTTTTGACTGACAGTGTCAGACTTATAAGGTGAAGCGGTTTCATGCATTGTATTGCCAATGATAATTGTAAAGCAATAGGCAATGTTTATGGAGCAAGAATTTCACGAAAATGGCGAAGATGGGCATGTTGAGATATGTCATGGTGAGACATTTTATGCCGCGTTAATAGATCTTTGCCAAGACGTTACCGTTAGCCAAGCGCCTGAGTGGGTAGAGTTGTTGCCCAAAGCGCCCCATGTGAAGGCGCGTGATGGACGGCAGTGGCATTATCGTCCGCAAACCATTTTAAAAGCGTTTGCAGCCAATAAAGGACCGCTTGTGATTGATTATGAGCATGGGCAACATCACCGTGCGAGAAATGGCTTGGAAGCACCGGCAAGCGGTTGGATTGAAGAGTTAGCAGAGCGGGATGGTGCGATTTGGGGACGGGTTAAATGGACCGATATGGCCGCTAAAAAGATTGTTGCCCGGGAATATCGCTATCTTTCGCCTGAGTTTCGCCATTCGAAGAAAGGTGAAATTTTAAATTTAGCTGGTGCTGGTTTGGTAAACCGTCCAGCCCTTGTCATGACGGCTTTAAGCCGTGAACAGCCCCCTATAACCTTAACGGAGAAAATGATGGATTTGACAGCCATTGCCAGTGCACTATCGTTGGCAGAAGACGCAAAACCTGCGGAAATTTTAGCAAGTATTGCAACGCGGGCAAAAGAACGTGTTGAGCTTTGTGCCCAATTAACAAAGGCGCAAGAGGATTTAGCGCTTTTACGAGAAGAGCAGAAAAATGCCACCATTGAGAGCCTTTTAGACAAAACCATTGAAGAGGGCAAGATTTTGCCGGCTGCCCGCGCAGAATATCGTGCGCTTTGTCGCCTTGAAGGGGGCGTGGAGCATTTTAAAAGTTTGATAGAAAAATTGCCGGCGCTTGCCTCAACAAGCCCTCTAGAAGTGTGTGCCTTAGCACAAGAACCAAAGCTTGCTCCAGAAGAGGTTGCTGTTGCGGCACGTCATTATCAGGAAGAGCAGAAGAAAAAAGGCTTCGACATCACTATTAGCCAAGCGGTCGATCATATTTGTGAACAAAAGGAGCGCCCATTATGAGTACGATGATTTTGATTAAATCTTTTCGCGCAGCTGGGGAAATTTCACCTTATTGCATTGTTGCAGCACGAACTGAGGGAATGGTGGCAACGGCTTCTGGAAAGGGTGATAAATTATTAGGCACTGCCGGCTCTTTGAGTGCAAAGGCTGGTGAGATGCTTGATGTTGGTCAATGTGGCTGGGGCGAAGTGATCTGTGGGGGCAATGTTTCCTTTGGTGATTTTTTGACCTCTGACCCCAAAGGGCACGCCATAAAGGCAGAAGCTGCAGACCGCACCATTGGTATTGCCATGAGTGATGGCTCTGCTGGTGATGTTATTTCTTTTAAAATTAATTAATCGAGGCTTATGATGAACAGACCTTTTCCCATTGATCCAACACTCACCGCTATTGCTATTGGGTATCGCAATCCAGCAGGCTCTCTTATTGGCGATAAAGTTTTACCCCGTGTTTGTGTTTTAAGTGAGGTGTTTAAATATAGTGAGTTTCCCTTAGCGGAAAATTTTACGGTGCCGGAACTTGAGGTTGGGCGGAAAGGACGCCCGAATGTGGTGGAATTTTCTGCCTTTGAACGGGAAGCCAGTGTCAAAGATTACGGGCTTGATGATCTCATCCCCAATTCCGATATTGAGGCAGCAGCAAGGGCACGGGCAGAAAAGCGCTCTCGTTATAACCCCGAAAAGACAGCTGTGGAAGGGCTTGCCAATTTGCTGGAATTGGGGCGTGAAGTGCGGGTGGCAGCGCTTGTGCAAGACAATAAAAATTATGCGCCAGAGCGGGTGATAACGCTTAAAGGTGAGGATAAGTTTAGTGATTATGAAAAATCAGACCCTTATGCTGTTTTAGATGAGGCCATGGATAAAAGTCTCATCTATACGCCCAACACCCTTGTGATGGGCAAAGTTGTTTGGTCAAAACTCAAACGCCACCCTAAAATCATCAAAGCCGTTAAAGGGGGAGGGACTGCTGATGGTTTTGTCACCAAAGCACAGTTTGCAGATCTGATGGAAATACACCCTGAGCGTTTACTCATTGGTGAATCGCAAGTGAATTTAGCTCGCAAAGGGCGTACGGCGCAATTGGCGCGCGTTTGGGGCAATAAGATTGCTCTGCTTTATATTGACCCTACCAAACAACAGGCGGATGGTTCGGTGATCAGTTGGGGCTTTAGTGCTCAATTGGGTGAGCGTATCTCTGGGGTGATCTCTGATCCAGATATTGGTTTATCGGGCGGTAAACGGGTGCGTGTGGGTGAACGGGTGTGTGAATTGGTTGCCGCAAAAGATGCCGGTGTGTTGCTGCAGGATGTTGTTTAAGGAAAAGACTTAATGGCGTATGCAAGCAAAAGATTGATTGAAGAGCTCTGGGGTGCTGATTTCTTGAGCGACTTATGTGGGGTGGATGAGCATTCTGATCCAGTTCTTTTAAGAAAAGCTATTGATCTTGCGCTAAACCAAGCAAGTGGTGAGATCGATGTGCATTTGTCTCACCGCTACTGTGTCCCCATTGCTGGACAGCCGGCGGCTCTCAGCATGATTTGTGTCAATATTGCTGTTTATAATTTAGCCATACGCCATACGGCACTGACCACCACCATTGAAGATCGTTACAAACAAGCGGTTGATTTGCTAAAACGCATTGGAGAAGGCAAAGCGGGTTTGGGTGTGGATGAGCCTAAAATTATGAGCGAAGATGGACCGGTTCGTGATGGGGCTTTTTTTCATGCCAAACCGCGTTTGATGGGAAGATAACATGTCTGTTTCAACCCATATTGAGATTAAAGAGACGGGGCTTGAAGCGGCCTTATCCTTTTTACAAAAGAGTGCTCATGCCTCGATGGGGACTTTAGCACAAGGGGTTGGACGCCTCATTCAAGAGAGCACAAGGCGGCGGATTCAAAGTGAAAAAACCTCCCCCCAAGGAGAGAAGTGGAAAAACAACCATGCCCGTACCTCTATTCTTTTTGCCAGTGGGGCACTCTCACGCTCCATTGATATGAAAGCTTCACCAGAAAAGGTGATTGTGGGGAGTGGATTGGTTTATGCGCGGATTCATCAATTGGGTGGGGTTATTCGCCCGAAAAATGGCAAGACACTGCGCTTTTTTCTGAAAAGCAGCAAAGCACACCGCTTTGTTTGTGTACATCAGGTAACCATGCCGGCGCGCCCTTATTTGGGGCTTTCAGAGCAAAATAAAGTGGAAATTGTCAAAGCAGCAGAGGATTGGCTTGAGAGGGTGTTTTCATGAGTCAAACGATCACACAAGCAGGGCGTATTAATGCCTTTCGTGAGGCGGTGATAAAGAGCCTTAAACGCGCTTTGCCGGATCTGCGCGATTGCGCCTGTCAATTTGGACGTTTTAATTTAGAAGAGCTTGAAACACAGATGCTTGTGGCACCAGCTGTGCGTGTTGCGGTTTTAGAAAGTCGCTTAACTTCTGTGGCGTCTGGACAGCAGAGTGCGGATCTCCATTTAGGGGCTTTTATTATTACCACGGGTAAAGAGCGTGATATCCAAAGTTGGCTTTTGGCAGAAGCTATTGCGGTTTTATGCCATAGCGGGCAATTGTGGGGATTGACACATTTGAGTGCCCCGCGGGATGTGTCAATTGATCCCATTATCTCTGCGGCGATTAAGCAGCGTGGTGTGTCGATCAGTGTGGTGGAATGGCACCAAGATTTATATCATTTGGGAAAAGATATTTTTGCTGATGCGGGACAACTCAAGGCAGGGTTGATCTCACGGGACAATGAGGTGGGGGCATGAATGATGCACATCTTTTAAGTGATACTTTTCGGCAAATCATGAAGCGTCTTGATGCGCTTGAACGCTGTCTTGCCAACCAGCACATGATTGGGCGGGTTGTACAAGTTGATGGTCATAGGGTGCGGGTGAAACTTTTCTCTGAGAGTGCCAATGGACAAGCGGTTTTATCGCCTTGGCTGCAAGCGCAAGAAGCGGCGGGGGCTGTTTCCAGCAATATGCCTTTCAATATTGGTGATCCGGTGCGGTTGTTAAACCCTCATGGTGAAATTGGCTCTGCCTCTCTGGTGGTGCGCGATAGCTATAGTGAGGATATGCCTAACCCCGCACGCTCGCCGCAAGAGCTTGCGCTCTGTTATGCCGGTGGCGCTTTGCGGATGACAAAAGATGAACTTATTCTCTCCCATGGAGAAAACCAAATTCGTTTGAGTGCACAAGGTCTCATACTTTCTCATCAAGCAACCCGTGTTGCATTAACGGGCAGTGTACAGATTGAAGCAGAAGATTTACAGCACAATCAAATTTCTGTTGGCGCAAGCCATAAACACGGCGGGGTCAAAATCGGTCCTTCCACAACCTCTTCCCCCCTTTAAAGGAGTTTTATCATGCATGAGAACACTTATGTTATTTTAACCAATGCCGATTTTGTTGCAGGCAACCGTTCACCGGGCAAGGGTGAAGAAATCCGTTTAAGCGGTGAGGCAGCAAAATATCCTTTGCTGCTTGGTCAGATTGCTGAAAAACCAACCCCTGTTGTTTCTGCGGCTCCAACGGTTTCTTCCGCAAAGACAAGCAAAGGGGCATAAGCCATGCGTTGCGGGATAAGCGAAAAGGATGGCTCTCTCTTATATGATTGGGACCATTGCCAACAATCACTCCATAAATGTTTAATGACAAGGATAGGAACACGGGTTTTGCGTCGCCATTATGGGTGTGATGTTAGGGAGTTCCAAGACGCTAATGCTGATCCTGCAACAATCTTGTGTCTTTATCAAGCCATTGCCTGCGCGCTCGATGATCCAGAATGCGGAGAGCCTGGGTTCTCATTGCAAAGGATTGATCTTAACAAAGCAACGCGTGAGGGAATATTCCACTTTGTTTTAAGAGGTGTTTTTTATCCCGATGGGCATTTGGGGGATTGGTCCCATGGGCAAGAGAGGCAATTTCCTTTAGAGGTTTTTTATGGCAGAGCTTGAACATTTAGCCTTTTCACAACTCCCTCTGCCACAAATGATTGAAGAGCTTTGTGTTGAAGCAATTTTAGAGCAAAAGATTGCGCGTTTGGTGGATGTCTTTGCAGCCCATCATATCCCCTATAATGTGGAAAAGACCGCCTATGACCCCGTGGTCATACAATTACAAGCGGCTGCTTATGAAGAGTTGCTGTTGCGCCAGCGGATTAATGAAGTGGCACGGGATAATTTGCTCGAATTTGCGCGTGGAACAAGTTTAGACCATTTGGGAGATTTTCATGGGGTCACGCGCCTTTTAGATGAAGATGATGCGCGGTTTCGCCGCCGCATTCGCTTAAATAGGCAAGGGCATTCCACAGGGGGCACAGTGCCCCGCTACCAATATTTTGCCCTCTCCAGTGATCCCCATGTCAAAGATGCTTTTGTTTATCGGGTGGGCAAAAGCCCGCTTATTCATGTGGCGCTTTTCAGTGATAGCCCATCTGGGGTGGCTGATGAGGCTTTGATTGCCAAGGTACAAGCAGCCCTTGATTGCCCCCATGTTAAAATGACCAATGACCACATCTTAGTCAAAAGTGCCGTGCAGCGGGTGATCGATATTTCGGCTGATCTTTGGTTGTTACCGGATGAAGGCTCCTTTGTTTTAGAAAAGGCAGAGCAGAATTTGAGAGAAGAGTGGGCGCGTACATGGAGACTAGGGCGTGATCTCTCTTTAAGTTGGATACTCAGTCGCTTAATGGTTGAGGGTGTGCATCATGTGGAGATAAAGCAACCGTGCAAGGATATTCTGGTCGCCCCTCATGAAGCGGTGGCACTAGGGGAAATTGCCTTATCATTACGGGGGCACGCTTATTAATGGTCTCGTTGTTATTGCCCCCAAATTCAAGCTTGTTTGAACGCTGCCTTGCTGATGCAATGGCTGTTGATCTTCAAGTTAAAAGGGCACTCGAAGATATTTCGCGTGCCAAATTCATCACGCGCCCTCCATCTTGGTTGCCTTTCTTAATTGACGAATATGGTTTACAAGAACTCACGCCTTATTTCTCGAATTCTTATGATTTGATTGACCAGGGTCTTTCCTGGCAAAATATTCGTGGCTCTGTAGCAGCCATTGAGTTGGGACTTCAATGGTTAGAACTTTCTGCGCACTTTACACCCGCATGGTCTGAGCGTGCATGGTGGAATTCCTTTCAACTTGAATTTAACCAATTGCCTGAACAAAGAAGCCTTGAAGCCATTGAAGCCATTGTAGACCTTTCCAAAAGCTTTCGCTCTGATTTTCGACGTAGCACCTATAGTTATGATGTGGGGGCCACAGAAGGTGATATGTCACGCCTTGATGACAGCATGCTGGATTTTGAAAGTGGCGTGCGCTTAACAGCTCGTGACACTCTGTTTTCCTTTGGACGCACAACAGAAATTAATCACACACTCACAAAACAAGAAGGCAAGCTTATTGGCAACTGGATTGATGACACAGACGAGGAATTAAGCTGGAACCAAATTGATTACCCTTGGGATTTGGCGAATTTTCCTTGGTGTTCGGTTAAAAAACATGAACGCGATATCCTTATGGCAGAGTGGTTTAGCAACCGCACACTTTATTTGGCTTTAAGAGACGCAAACAATGCTCTGATTGGCTATCGCAGATGCAACATTGTCCAGCCTATTGAACAAGCTATTGAGGGCGCCTACAGCCATTGCGGCAACAGATTTAATCCTTCTCCAACAGGGACAATGTTGTTTCTTGCAGCCCGCACAGATTTTGAGGATGTTGAGGACAAACAAGCCGCCTCTGTTTCCCTCCTCGTTCATGGCACTGTGGCAGAGCAGACACCCCCTGGCAAACTTTGGTTAGGATTTGGTGAACTGCGTGGTGGTGTGGAAATTCTCAAAACCCCTATCAACATTCCTTTGCGTGCTGATGTTCGCGAACAATTCAAGATTTTATTGAGGTTTTAACATGAAACATGAAAGCGGTTTACCCTTTGCAATTGATAGATCGGTAGGCAAAGATGAACAACAAAGCGTGGTGTTTTATGGCAGACGCCCTTTTCTTCAAGGTGGTGAACTCAATGAAATGCAAACCATCATCAGGGGGCGTCATGACCGTTTGGGGCGCCTTGTGGCACAAGAAGGGGACCGCGTTGAACGGGCTGATGCTTTTGTCAACAAAGACACAAAAACGGTCACTTTAACAGAGGGTAAGATTTATATCGCCGGCGATATCTTTCCGGTCTCAAATGCTGTCTTGGAGAATATTTCCATGATGGGGCGCATGGAAATCGGTGTCAAGTTGCAAAAGAAATGGGTGACCTATGAGGATGATCCAGAACTGTTGGGACAAGTTCCAAGCTCCTTGGCAGAAGGAGAACCCGGAGCGGCACGCGAGGTCGCAAAGCTTGTGTGGGCTCTCAAAGATGATGACCAGCAAGGCACGTTTTTTCCGGTCTATATCTTACAAGATGGTGTTTTGATTGATCAAAAATCCCCCTCTCTGCTTGAACCGGCTATGCAAGCCATTGCGACATACGACCGCGCCCATGGACATTATATCGTGGGGGGATGCCGTGTCACAGCTTTGGGGCAAGAGGGACAAAAGCAAGTGTTCAGTATTCAAGAGGGAGAAGCCAATATCAATGGTTTCAAACGCAAACGCTTGGCTGCTTTGCGCCATGAAGAGGTGGAAGACTTTTCAACAAGTGCCGTTCCTAGTGAAACCCATATTTTTATACCTCCAAAGGGAAAAACAAGCTTTACCTTTAAACCTTATTACACACCCATTGCCGCTGTTCAGTCTCTTTTGTTGACAAAAGAAAAAACCGTGACGATAACCCGTGGTGCGGTTGCTGCTGGGCGTGATGGTGTTCCCGATAAAAGCATCACCGCCTTTATCAAAATTGTTCAAGGTGGAAAAGAATTTAAAGAAGGCACAGATTTCAAAAAAACCGGAGACACTATTGACTGGGCACCGGTGGGAGATGAACCTTTACCAGGAAGCAGCTATACGGTGACCTATCGATACCGTGCTAGCATAAAAGCGGATAAAGTCACAGCACAAGAGATCACCGTCTCAGGAGGCGCGATTGGAGGTGATATCATTGTAAGCTACACCTACAAACTCCCCCGCATTGACCGTATTGGTCTCAACACAAAAGGCAATGTCGTCTATATCAAAGGGGTTTCCTCAGACCAACCTATGGCACCCAGTGTCCCGGATGATGTGCTCTCCCTTGCTACCATTACCAACAATTGGCTTAGCACCCCCCTTGTGGTCAATGATGGCACGCGTGTTGCTCCTTATGATGAGATGTGGCGTTATTTTCAACGGGTGCTCTCCCTTGATCGCCTCATGCAATTAGAACGTATTAAAAGCAATGTTGACTCTAAAGAGCCCGTTGCCAAAAAAGGCATGTTTGTTGACCCTTTTCTCGATGACAGTTATCGCGATGAAGGGTTTCCCCAAACAGGGGCTATTGGTCATGGCATTTTACAGCTTGCCATTGATCCAACCTTTTACACCGCTCACCTGACCGCACCCATCACCCTTGACTGGACAAACGAAGTCATCATTGCGCAAGAATTGATAACGGCTTGCGAAAAGATCAACCCCTATCAAAATTTTGCGCCCTTGCCTGGAACAGTCACCCTTAATCCCGCAACAGACTTTTGGCATGAACAGCGCACCGATTGGCTCTCAAGTGTGACCAATCAACTCAATATGGGCAGGAACCGTGGGAGAGCTATCCGTAACACGGAAGTACGGGATGACCTCATCAATGAGACTCGAGAGCAAATCGATTTTTTAAGGCAAATGAAGCTAAACTTTAAAATTGAAGGCTTTGGCAGTGGCGAAATCTTAGAAAACCTTACCTTTGATGGTGTCAATGTCTTGCCCAACAGCCGTCTTGTTGCCGATAGCAAAGGCACTCTTGAAGGGAGTTTCAAGATTCCTCCAAACATTCCCGCCGGTACAAAAAATGTTATCGCACGAGGGAAAGGTGGCACAATCGCCACGGGGCTTTTTACTGGTCAAGGGGTGATTGATGTCAAGGTGATGCGGCGGACCACCACAGTGAAAATATGGACAGCCTATGACCCGCAAGCCCAAGTCTTTACCCCCGATGAAACACGACAAATCACGGGGGTGGATTTCCATCTTTGTAAAATAGGCAATCAAAACCATGACCTTGTTATTGATTTGGTCACCACCGAAAACGGTTATCCTACCGCTGATATTCAAGCCCAAACCTCCTATTCCATGAAGGGTGCAAAAGAAGGATGGGCTAGCGCATGCTATGATGTTCCCTTGCTCGTACCCGATGATCGTCTGACTGCCTTTGTGCTTAAAACCGATGATGCTGATCATTCTGTTTCTCTCGCCAAACTTGGAGATTTTGATAAAGAGAACCAAAGGTATGTCTCAAGTCACCCTTATGTGACGGGTCCTCGTTTTTCCTCGGTCAATGCCAAGAGCTGGAGCGCCCATCAAGATGAAGCCTTGGCATTTCGGGTGCTCGCTGCCCGCTACAGGCAAACAGAAAAGACGGTTGATTTAGGTGAATTTGACCTTGTGGATTGTTCTGATTTGCAAGTGCGTGCAGCGGTTGAGCTGCCTTCAAGTGAGTGTTCTGTCATCTTTGAAATTGAAAGGAACAATGGCACGGTTTACCAACTGTTGCCCTTTCAATTGTTAAGCCTGACCGAATATATCCGTGAAAAGGTCAAGCTTCGCGCCATTCTGAAAGGCACAGAGAAACTCTCACCGGTGTTATTTGCCCCCATTCAATTGATTGCAGGAAAGATCCATAAGGAAGCTACCTATGTTACGCGTGCTTTTGCCTTTGGGGAAAAGGCGAGACTAACCAGCTATATCAAAACTTTTTTACCGGGTGGTGCAACCTTTTCACTGGAGATGCAACAGGATAATGGGGCGTTTGTCCCTTTAAAACTCGATGAAACAGAACAACTTGCTGAACCACTTTGGACAGAGCGCAAATTTGTCAGTGGTGACAAAACAGCCAAACAAGCACGCTTAAAATTGACCCTTACTGGTGGACCATCCGCGCGGTCCATGGTGAGAGATTTTGGCGCTGGCATATTATGAGGGGAAAATGAGAGATGACAAAAACCAAAAAACTCGACATGGAATTGCCACAAGAGGGGCGTTTTATCAGTTCTGAATTCCCCATCTTGCGTGAAAACCTCAATAAACTTGATCAAGCGCTTGTAGCTGTTGAGGAAAAAATAGACGAAAAGGCGCCTTTACACCACACGCATACCATAAGCGAAATCACAGATCTAGAAAGCACTCTCAATGGCAAAATGGCAGCAGATAAAACCTTCACTTTTGCTGATTTAAGCGATATCGAGGGGGCAAGAGATGCCGCCAACAATTATGTTCTCTACAAATCAAGCAACAACAATTTTACCTTTGGGAGTGCTGTCTCACTGTTAGGCGCGCACCAACATAAAACCGAAGATATCGTAGGGCTTGATGATTTTAGAGCCAAGATCAATCAAGATCTGACCAGCTATGGTCGCTTAGCCAGCCCAAATGAATGGAAAAATTACAATAAATTTATCAACAAAGTCACCATGAGTGGTGGCTTAGAACTGTTAGGAAATTCTCCGTTTAATCTTATCCATAATGGTGAAACGGTGACAAGTTTAAGCACAAATGGAAGCTTTCTTAAAGGACCTTTGAGGGTCGATGGTGATGTTGTTTATACAAAATCAGAAATAGATATTCTCAAGCAGGAAATTAAAAACATCAAAAAAAATTTGCTTAATAAACTCATTATTGCTGATGCTGAATTGCTCTATACGCAAGACGGGAAAATTCAATGGCCAGCTTGGGTGACGAATAAAACCAAAGTTGAAATCCAAGCATGGGGTGGCGGCGGTAGTGGTGGTTCTGCTTGGTCTTATTGCAGAGGCGGCGGCGGAGGAGGAGGAGGTTGTTCCGTTTGGTATGGCTATAAAGCCAGTTTAAACGGTCATGAGGATATCATCATTGGTAAAGGAGGAACTTCTGTTGCATCGCGCGGTGCGACAGGAAACTCTGGAGGAACAACAACCGTTGGCAACAATTTTATTACCGCTACAGGAGGAAAGGGTGGTGGTAACGCTTATTATTCCGGCCCATCATACCATTACTCAGGTTCTGGTGGTGCTGGAGGTACAGGTGGAAACTTTGGTTGGGCAACAGACGAACATCCAGGACTTGCTAAAGGCGGAAATGGTTATGCTGGGACAAGTGGAATTGATGGAGAAATGAGTGGCAATGGAGGTGATGCTGGGGGCGATACATCAAAGGGTGGTGGTGGAGAAACGGGACAAGCTTCCTACGGTTCAGGAAAAGCAGGGCGTGGTTTTGGGGGTGGCGGTGCTGGTTCTAACTTGGATGGGTATTACAGCGGTGCTGGAGCTGATGGTGCTGTCCTTATAAGATTGTGGAAAGATTAATTACATAACCAAAGAGAGCACAATTCAAATGGTTGTTTGTTGTATAAGCGAGCTTGTATGATTTTCTTTCTTTAAAGTCCCCTTTGAAGATCTTTCAAAGCCCTTTTAAAGGGCTTTTTGACTGACAGTGTCAGACTTATGAAAGGGAGCTCTTGTTGTTATGGTCTCTTCATTGATTTGGAGAGCAAAATGGCAATAGAATTTAATCATGGTATCCGCCTCATTGAGGATGGTCAAGCATCTCGACCCTTAGAGATGTTTAGCCAAACTGCCCTTGGGGCGGTTGTTACAGCCCCTGATGCGGATGCACAAATTTATCCCCTTAACGAGCCCGTGTTGGTCTTCACCCATGAGACAGACAAAATCCAAAAGCTTGGGACACGGGGCACAGCCCTTGATGTGATTGATGCCGTGCGTGCGCAAGGGATTGAGGCACAAGTGATCCTTGTGCGGGTGGAGGAAAAGTCAACCATTGCTGAAACACAAGCTGAAATGGTGGGATCCAATACTCACTTGACGGGTGTGCATGCCTTGGCTCATGCACGGGGACATTTGGGTGTGGAACCTGGGATTCTCTTAGCACCGGCTTATAGTGCAGGGCGCCTTGATAATGGCAAAAACCCGCTAGCAGACGCTTTAGAACAGGTTGCTGAAAAGCTACAAGCCATTGCCGTGTTTGATACGGGGGGTAAAAATACGCAAGAAAGCCTTGCCTATCGTGCAGATTTTTCCTCACGCTTTTGTTATCTGATTGATCCCTTTGTACGGGTGGCAAATCGTGAGGGAGGTGTGAGTATAAAACCCGCAAGTCCTTTTGCCGCCGCCATGTTTATCAAACGTGACAAGCAAAGGGGCGGTGTTTTTTGGTCTCCCTCCAACCAAGATGTGCATGGTATTTTAGGGACAGCACGCCCCATTAGCTACTTTGATGGGGAAATTGATCATGAGGCAAACCGTCTCAATAAAGCCGATATTGCGACCTTTATTCCCGCGCGTCTTAGTCAAAATGGGCAGGGACAAATAGCTGCTAATGGACGTATTTTATGGGGCAACCATACCACCTCCAGTGATCCACTCTGGCGTTTTGTCAATGTGGTACGCACCCGCGCAGCACTGGAAAAAACCATCATTAACAATTTACGCCCTTGGGCTAATGACGAGAATCTCACCGGTCAACATGTTATTGCCATTACCCGCTCTTTGACCAGCTTTCTTGATGATATGATTGCGCGCGGTGCACTGCTTGGTGGGCGGGTTTGGTTTGATCGTGATTTAAATTCAAACAGCAATTTACAACTGGGCAAGTTGCGGGTGGAATTTGATGCAGAAGAAGTGCCCCCTCTAGAAGATTTAAGCTTTGGCAGCCGGCGCAATGGTGCTTACTTTAATCGGCTGGCGCAAGATATCCAAAAGAAAATGACATATGCCTTTGGTGATACGCTAGAGGGTTATCGCAAAGCAGCAAGGAGTGACATATGACTTTAAGAATTGTTCGCGGGTATACCCTGATTGTTGATGATGATGTCAATCTCCATCTTGATCTTGAAACCCTCAAATTGCCTACGTTAGAAGAAATCACCGAAACCTATCAACCAGGGGGCTCTGATATGCAAATTGATGTGAGCGGTCTTGGTGTCAAAGCATTAAATTTGCAAATGAAAATCCGCAGCCACACCCCTGAAGTGATTGGTATCTTTGGTGGTCCTCCTGGTCTTCGTCATAAATTTACCGGCAAAAAACATGTGGTGTCTGAAGAAGACGGACGCGAGCATGAACATTCCATTGATGTGACAGGGCGCTTGGTTAAGGTGGATAGCGAAGGCTTAACGGCTGGAAAGGCCACAGGCTATGATTGCGAGATCAAAAATATTTGGGACTATACGGAATTTTGGGATGGTTCTGTTTTGCACCGCTTTTCCTTTAAACGAGGTGGTTGGCTTGTGCGCAATGGACAAGAGATCGGTGAACGGCGCCGCTCTATTCTCAATTTATAGGAATTGATCATGACAAGTTTACAAACAAGTGTTGAGGTGGAATTGCAGGTTCCCCTTGTTTATCAAGACAAGGATGGCAAAGAATTGACACGACACAAATTGACCTTTTATCGCCCAAACTTCAAGCAAGCACGCCAATTAGCCGTGTTGATTGGACCGCAGTTGGCAAAGCTTGTTCTGCCTGGCTTAGAAGAGGATAAAACAATATTGAGCAATGATGTGCTCATTCTTAAAGTTTGTGAGGCATTGCTTACCCATGAGGCKATGGAAGGAATAGCTGTGCTTTTAGCCGATATGTCTCATGAATCTGTTGAACTCATTAATCGTCTTGATGTTATCGATATTATGGCAGTGTTGAAGGCATTTTTTGCTTTTTTTCCCACACGCCAATCCTCTCTGCCAGACAATTTGGAGCAGAACTAGCCCTTTATTATCACTGGGCGCCTTCAGAGATTAACCAGATGGATTGGCTTGATGTGATTGCTTATCGAGAAGAACTCGCGCGCCTTAAAGCTCAAGAATATGAAAGCCAAATGTTAGGATAAGATGCAATCATGGATGTTTCTCTTGTTGTGCGTTTTGTTAATCATCTGCAAGAGGGGATCGCTTCTGCCAAGCGAGACTTAAGAGCCTTTAGTTTAGATGTTGCGCATTTCCAAAACCAGACACGAAAACATTTTAAAGGGTGGTTTGACCCTGAGCATCTTAAGGAAGCCACAGCCAATGCAGAAAATGCTTTTATCCATGCGCGTGGGCGCATGGTGGGGGCGATTGCGCAAACCGCAACCCTAATTGCCCCTCTTTATAAAGCCATGCAATTTGACCAATCGATGAAGGGCTTGGAAAAGGTTCTAGATGCCCCCCTTGATCGTTTAAAGGAATTGCGCCGTTTTGCTTTGGAAACCTCCACAAAGATCCCTTTGGCAGCCCGTGAAGTCTTAGAATTGATGACCAGTGCTAGCCAAGCAGGCATTGGTGAACAAGATCTCGAGGCTTTTAGCATTTATGCGGCCAAAGCGGCCGTTGCTTTTGATATGAGCGGGGATGAGATTGGGGAGCGCTTTGCCAAATTACGCAATGTCTTTAAGCTTAATCAAACAGGTATTGAAGATTTAGGGGATGCGATCAACCATCTCTCTAACCACATGGCAGCAAAGGCCAGTGAGGTGTCTGATTTTACCAATCGTGCCACCGGTGCAGCCACTATGTTTAAACTGACAGCGCGCGAAACCGCGGCATTTGGTACAGCGATGATTTCTGCTGGGATTGTACCAGAGAGTGCGGCGCGTGGTTTTAATACGATGAGTGCGCGCATTCAAGCAGGAGGCAAACATATTGAAGATGCCTTTACCAATATCGGTCTTTCCCGCGAAAAATTTATGGAAGATCTGGAGAAAGATGCTACCGGTACTTTGGTGCGCTTTTTTAATGTGTTGGGCAAATCGGAACAGGGAATGCGCTCTCTGATTGCTATTGCAGGGCGGGATTTTACCGGTGATTTTGCCAAATTGGTGGGGAACCCCCAATTGTTAGGGCAAGCTTTAGATTATGTGAAAGATCCTCAAGTCTTTAAAGGTTCGGTAGAGCAAGAAGCCGACAAACAAGCAACCGGTGCCATGCGGCAATTTGAACTGTTGCAAAACCGTATTGTGGCTTTAGGGATCACCATTGGTGAAGTGCTCCTGCCTCCTCTCAACAGTCTCATGGAAACTGTTGGTAATTTTACAAATGGG
>NZ_NJGE01000021.1 GCF_002777915.1 Bartonella tribocorum
ATATGAAATAATTAAAAACTATAATATATATTTCTTATAAGCTTATATGAAATATAAAACTTATAAATAAAAGAATAATACTTCAGTTAATTATAGAATATATTTTTCTAAATTATATTTTTCATTATAAATAAAAAAATAAAGTTATTTAAGCAATAAGTTTCTATTTTTTGTTAAGTATAATACTAAAAATAAAATCATCTTGGGAACTTGTTCGTAATACAACAGTTAATGAAGTATTGTTTCAACAGAGAGTGACAAAATGAAACTAAATAACATTTTGAAATTAAATATTTTTTTTATGATTATTATATGTGTTTCATTGATCGTCACGACTTCAATCAGTGAAGTTTTTCATCTTCCTTATTGCCAAACTCTTACCTATAGCTCTACTCAAAATGTCATTAAAATAGGTCAGAATTCATTTACTACTTCACAAGTTAAAAATTGTCTTATGCAAAATGGTTTTGAGAACATTAAACGATTGCGTTTAGATGATAAAGGCATCTGGCGTGCATTAGTAAAATTTAAAAAGTCCTATTTTTTTGTATCCGTTGACTATTCAGGAACAATTAGCATTCAAAATGAAAGAAAAAGAGATGATTGATTTTAAAGCTTACAGAAACGTTTCTGTTCGTCGTTGTAAGAAAAAAATTTTTAAAAAGCTCTGTCATTCTATTAAAGAATTTGCTTTCATTGGCGGTCTAAATGGTAGCATATCAGGAGCAATCGCAGCAACTCTTGCTACTTATGGTTATATTGCTCTTCCAGGATTTGGTCCTCTTATCGCAATGGGTATAGGAGTAACACTTTTTTCCGGAATGATAATAGGAGCACTGATAGGATCAGGAATGGGGGGAAGTGTCGGTATATGCTGTATTTTATGGGAAATTTATATGAATCATAATGGGTCTTTCTTTTATAAATTTCACAATGAATAGAAAGTTCTCGTCATTTTTTCTATGAACAAAACATGAAAATCATCAGCAAATTATATGTTTTGTTTTTTATGAAAAGATCATCATATTATAAATGAAATAGTATCTAAGTTATTAAAATTTCTTGATTAATTCCTTATTACACCTAAAAAAATAGATTTTTTTTGAGCATCTCTTGAAGAAATGTAAGCGAGATATAATTATCCATTTATAAAAGTTACATTTTTTATAAATCAAAAAACGAGTTTTATGTTCAAAAATATATTAAAATATACTTTAATTTAATTCCTATTTTTAAGAACTAATATTTCTATAAAAGTTATTTTCTTAAATTTCAATTTAATATGTTTATTTATATTTAATAATATAGTTTATTAATAATAACTTTAAATTAAAATAATTATTTTTATAAGTAAAATTTGTTTATAATTAAAGTATAAAGGTGTTTTATGAAAAAAATATTATTTTTATTATTAGTTTTTATAGCATTTTTAATGTATAAAAACTCTGCATTAGCACTATCAACAAAAGTAAACATTTATAAACTAGAAAATAATAATTCTAAAACGGCTATTGGTAGCATTAAAATTGAAGAAAATACATACGGTCTGATTTTTATCCCTCATTTATCTACTTTACCAGAAGGAATGCATGGTTTTCATGTACATATAAATCCTTCATGTGATACAAAAGATGGCATAATTGGTGGAAGCGCAGGCGGACATTATGATCCTGAGCATACCGGAAAACATTTAGGGCCTTATAATGTCAATGGTCATCTTGGTGATTTACCAGCACTTTATGTTGATAAGCAAGGAAATGCTACGATGAGTGTTCTTGCTCCACGATTGAAAAAAATCTCTGAAATTACGGGGCGCTCACTAATAATTCATTTGGGAGCTGATAATCAATCAGATGAACCATTACCGCTTGGCGGAGGTGGTGCACGTTTGGCATGCGGCATTATTGAAAAATAAAGAAAATATTGTAGTAAACTGTGATAGTGCGCACTCTCTTTAATTATAATATAAGACGTGATAAAAATTTATTTTTTATCTATTTTAATTTAATAAATTAAGTAAACTATGTGAATATTTGATAAAATTGATATTTCTTTTTGAATTTTTGACGCATATGATAAAGCAGTTAAAACTAATCAAAACGAATAGCAGACAAAAATAAAGAAATAGCAACATAAATTTTCCGAAAGAAGACTTCAATATGAAAAAACAATCTTTTAAATACTTGATATAAACAAAGAAAAACTTTATTTTCACTCTCTACAATAGAAAATTTGTAATAAATTATCATCATTATCTCGTATCTAATGAAATCACACCCCGCACACAAAATAAAACGGGTTTAAAACAGAATTTTTACTCACCTCCGCTTGATGCATACACAAAATTTTGATTGTTTCACTATCAATATAAGATGTCTTGAAACGATTGAATGCTACAATATTTTAATCTCTAATTTAAGTAAAAAAAGACTAATTATCATTATGAATCATAATATTATCTAAATATAATAAATAAAATAGTTAGAGTAATTTTTTGTCATTCTGAACAAAGGAGCTTAAAAAATAGAGTCTTTTTTTAAATACCCCTCATGGATACATATGATCCCAATCGGATGGACGCATCTCACCGGTTTGATAAAATTGACGAATGAGCTTGATATAATGAAGAAAGTCTTTGTTTTCCTCCACTAATCTATTAGCAGTATCCCAATCAATATCACTCCGTTCTTTCGCTGGAATTATGATCTCACTTTCAGAAGCGTTTTCCTTGTTGAGTCTTATAAATCCAATTCCATGCAAACTTGAAAGCATTCGAAGCTCTTTTAATGTATCAACACCTTCAACTTCACTAGCTACTAAATAACTAAAATTAGCCCATGAAGAATTGCTAACCGTTTGAAAAAATGCTTTTCGTAAATTTGAACGATTGATAAGAACTTTAACTTCAAAAGACCAAAGCTTTGTCTTTTTATCAAAATATTGCAAAACGCAATCTTTGATTTCACGATTCCATTCCTTACTTAAATCTTGTATTCCTACGAGATCCGGATAAAGCCATTTGTTCCCGCCCGAACCATGTTTATTATGAGAACATTTCTCATTAATGCGTTTGCTGTAAACTGCAAGTTCTGACCATAAAAATTTAGATAATAACGGATAAAGGTCATGCTCTTTAACAGAACCATCTTCTTTTCTACAATTCGTATTGTCTTCTACTGCATCAATTTCAGCGCTATCTGTTTGTCTTGTAAAATAATACTGCCGTGGTCGTCCTTCAGTGATCTTAATTTCTGGATAACGCTTTTGTAACTGAGGTCGCTGAGATCCTATTTCAGCGACAATTTGCTGAATAAGAGCTGTATCATTCTTAAGAGGAGTGACCGTTGCCGTTGACCGCTTTTGTTTTTGTCGGCATTTTTCTGGGTAATTTTCAAATATCCATTGAGCAATGTCTCGAGCTGTAAATTTTTTTGTCGGGTTTTTCTTTAAAAAATTAAAAACAGTATTTGTTAAATTCAAAGTCATATGTAAAATAATCCGCTTTTATCCTCTGGATATTTCATTATATTCAGATGTTCCAAAAGAAAAAACAACAAACTGTTTAATTTTTTTTGAAAAAAGCATAATCTTGTATAACTTTTCTATATATTTTTCATTTTATTTTAATGTGTTAGAAAAAAATAATAACTTTCTTATTTAAGAAATCCCTAATAGTTTTAAATTAATGATACGATAGTGCATAAAAAATAAAAATATTTGACGAGCCTCACATCCGTCAATTAAAAAACTTATGTGTTTTATTTTGAAGCGAAAAGTTATGGGCTTTCAAGTATAGATTCTGAAATAGTAAACTCTGCACATAAACCTTCAAAACTACTATTAGCTTTAATAGCATCATGGGGAATAAGAACATAATAACATTTTTTACCACCATAAGCAGCCGCATAGCGCGTTGCATGACAACACCATTGAACTGCAGCTTCTCTCTTTTTTAAAACAATAGAGCTTTGTATTTCAGAGGCTTTTTTAGGTTCACAAAGATATTTGGCATCCTTCGTTTCCACAACAAAGTCCGGTTCATAAGTTGATCCTTTATCATATTCTATTTTGAAAAAGCCCCGAGCAGGTTTCATCCATTTCAATACTTGTGAATCATCCTCTAATATCTGAGCAAATCGTAATTCTCCTTCTACTGAATCAAACTTTTGCAAAGGATAACAGCATTTTTTAAAGCCGCTGAATACAAGTTTTTTAATATCGCTTTTAATGGCGGGAATATTACGAAAATCAACAGGAGATGTTCCTTGCGGCAACACATAATGGATAGGTGTTAAAGTTGTAAAACTTCGTGTCACTTTGATCTCATAATCTTTTTTCGTTTCCCATTGATGCTCTCTCAATTGTGCAACAATAAAATCACTCAGCTTATGCTGATAGTGAATTAATACGTTCTCAACGGCTGCGTCATTAGGTAAATAAGATCGGAAATGCTCTACCATCTGACCAGCTAATTTTCGTAATAATAGCGTATGGCTATCATAATCGATAAAATCATTATCAATTAAACAACGAATGATATAATTTTCAAGATGAGGCTCTTTGATATATTCATTCTTAGAAGTAAGAAAAATGCTTTTGTGGGTACGCAATTCTCGAATTAAAAGCTCTTTACTAACAGGTTGCAAATTTAAGCTTTCTAGATTTTCCAAATCAAAATCAGAAAAACCATAAGTAACCTCACGTGAAGGAATGAGGATAATATTGGGAATATCTATCATCAATTCTGCTAATTGTTTTGTCAAAATTGTAACCACTTTTAACACAAGAGGATTTTGTGATGAATGCGCAATACTCATGATTTTATTACTAATTTTTTCTTGTATGTGTGCAGAACACAGCATTTGAGAACTTGGTAAACTATCATTCTCTTTAATAATATCCCATGCAATGGCAGCAATTTCTTGTTCTTCAGACGTTAATGTGAGTGAATCCGTATATCCGTATTAGGCAACATGATACCTTGTAAATCAAATGTTCCATTTATATCGGAATTACGTGTTACTATCGTTTTTATAAATAAAGATTCTGCTTGACTTGGAACCGTCACTATATCCGACTTTTCAGAGGATATATCACCTCCTGTTCCAATCTCAATATGCTTTTTTATAATTGAGTTTGGATCGTTTGCACGATCAATAATATCCTGAAAACGATCATGTGCAATGATTGTTAAACGATCAATAGATTCTATACCCGTCCTACATCCATAAGGCAAACGCAATCCACGCCCAATTGTTTGCTCTGTTAAAATTTCTGAAGCCGATGCACGCAACGGTACAATCGTATAGAGATTGGTAACATCCCACCCCTCCTTTAATTTATTAACGTGAATAACAATTTCTGTTGATTCATGAGGATCTTCAATCGCAATAAGCTTTTGAATATTTTGATCTTCTTCTATATTTGACTGCTTTGTATGAATCTCTAAAACTTTTCCCTTATAAGCCCCTGCAAAAAAATCATCTGACTCCAATAAATCACGCAATCTCTGTGCATGATTTGTATCTTGAGCAACAACTAAAATAAAAGGCTTAACGAACTTTTTGTTATAATCTTTGGCATAAGCGATTAAATCTGCTTTCACGTTTTCGTGTGCAAGAATTGCATCTTGTAATTTAATATGTTCTAACTGCTCAGATGTATAATTTTGCGGTTGAAAGTCTTTACGTGTAGCAACAGCAGGCTCTTTTACAAAACCATCCCTCATAGCCTCTGCAAGTGAATAACTGTAAACAACATTTTTAAAATCTACAGGTTTTGCACCTATTGTTTTCGGTGTTGCTGTAAGCTCTATTCCTAATATAGGTTTTAACTCATTAATTGCCGCCGCACCAGCAGAAGCACGATAACGATGTGCTTCGTCCATTAACAAAACTAAATCAGGAAGATTTGCGAGATAATCAAAATAACTTTCACCAATCGTCTCTTGTAAGCGTTTAATCCGCGGAATACTAGATTTTAGTGCACCTTTTTTATTATCCATTGTATTAATTTTAGAAATATTAAAAATATTGATAAAGGCTGTATCCCTATTTTCAAACAAACGCTTTTGTCTGTGAAAGTGGTGTTCATCAGCGCGAATACCTTTACCACTTTCATAATCTTCACCTGTAATAATGACTGGTCTATTGGCAATAAACTCACTCATTCCACTGAAAACATATTTTGAACTTTGGGGGCTAAAATCCTGTTTTAATTTTTCATAAATAGTCAAATTTGGCGCTAAAACAAAAAAGTGACGACTACGTCCAGTTAAATAAAGATAACTGATAAAAGCGCCCATAAGTCGTGTTTTCCCAACACCCGTTGCTAAGGCAAAACAAAAAGAAGGAAAGTTTCGTTCAAAGTCTTGTACAGAAGGATAGAGATTTTTTACCGATTCTAATTCTGCAATCAAATCAGCACTTTTAGAAAGCTCTATATTTTCTAAGATGTTCACCAAAATATTTAAAGATTCACGTTGAGGATCGCGCAACGATAGGCGAGCAGAAATCCTTTTTTCAACAGTGTTCATGAAAAACTCCGCTTTTTATATATTATCCAAATAGATCTAATTCTGCTTGCGCATTATCTTTATCTTTGTTACTTTTTTTAACGTCAACCATTGGTTCAAGATTGGCGATATTTAAACTGTAATCATCCCTTCCCCATTCGCATTTTTCTAATACTGCACGAGGAATTTTGGTCAGTGTAAGATTCTCAAAGGAGGCTGATTTTGTATCAAAAGCTGTACAACAAATCAGCAACGTGCGATGAGACCCCACCTCTTCGCTTATAATACGCAGTTGTTCATGAGTCATAGCACTTGTTGTAACATAAATATAATCTGTTTCCGTTGAATATCCTTGCATCCAATAATAATTTTCATCTGGCGCATAGGTAAACCCCATATGTTTACACATCGCTTCTGACAGCATTGCTGCATTATATTCACGACGAATAACCCATTGTCCCCATGGATCTTTTTGCAACAGAGAAGGTGCAAGGCGATAATAACGAAATCCACCGCCACCTTGCCAATTGACACTTTTAGAAATTCCCCCTTGATCAGTTCCATCAATCACTTGTTTTAAACGAGGGATAATATGGGTATGACAATGTTCACCAAGTTCAACCATAATCCACCTGCGGCCCATTTTATGAGCAACAGCTCCAGTCGTGCCGGAACCCGCAAAAGAATCCAGGATAAGATCACCGGGATTCGTTGCAAGTTGAATGATGCGTTCTATTAAACGCTCAGGTTTGGGAGTTGTAAAGACATCATCAGAATTAAAGGCTTTGACTTCTCTTTTTGCATCTTGATTGTGCCCTACTTCCGTATAGGGCCAAATCGTCATTGAAACCATACCATTTTTTACTTCTGATAAAAAACGCTTCAAAGAAGGAACATTGCTTCCTGTTGGACCAAACCAAATACGATTATCTTCTAATAATTCAGAGAATTTTTTTTCACTCATAGCCCAACTTCTACCATGAGGAGGCATAACTTTTCGTCCAGAAGGTGTGATGATTTCATAAACATCCTTAAGCGTCACCCTTTTTACGGATAAGTCTCCAGATTTCCAAGGACCACGCGGATCATTATCAGGATTTTTATAGCGTGCATCCATAGTGCTTGAACGAGGAAGCAAGTGAGGACGCCAAATCGTTTTATCTTTGGCATAAACCATTATAAAATCATGGTTATCAGAAAACCATTTTGTATCATTTTGTGGAGCATATTTCTTTTGCCAAATAATATTGTTGATAAAATTTTGGCGACCAAAAATTTTATCCATCATGACTTTAAGATAGGCTTGTTCATCATCATCAATTGATATCCAGATACTTCCATCATCTGCAAGCAAATGATATAACAATTCTAACCTGTCTCTCATAAGACTAAGCCATATGGAGTGTTCCAAACCATCTTCATAATGTTCAAAGGCATTGCCTGTATTATAAGGTGGATCGATATAGATACATTTTACCTTGCCCGTATATTCTTGTTCAAGTGCTTTGAGTGCGAGCAAATTATCACCAAAAATAAGTTTATTATCAAAAATATCCTGCGATGATATCTGATGCGAAGCATGGTAAGATTTTTCAAGATCTTCTAATAAGACATGAGGTTCTAGTTTGGGACGTTCTTCTTTTCCAATCCAGGTAAGTTCTAATTTTTGTTTATTATAATGCATGTGATCATTTTTAAATCCAACTGTTTGTAAAAAACGATGTATTTGCAAACAGTATTGTTAGTACCATCCCACAGCAATTTGCGCTTCTTCTGACATACACTCAGGTGTCCATGGTGGATCAAAAGTCATCGTGACTTCAACATGCGAAACCCCTTCAACAGCACTGACAGCATTTTCTACCCATCCTGGCATTTCACCAGCAACAGGACAGCCTGGCGCCGTAAGAGTCATTTCAATTTTTACTGAACGATCATCTTCAATATCAATACGATAAATCAGTCCTAGCTCATAAATATCAGCAGGAATCTCTGGATCATAAACTGTTTTAAGAGCAGCAATAATATCATTCGTCATACGATCAATTTCGTCTGCTGGAATTGCTGATATGTAAGACTTTTCATTTTCGTCTACAGTTTCAACAGATTCTTTAGAATGACGCTCTTCTATTAACTCACCCATTAAAAAATGTCCTTGTTTCTTTCAATGCTTCGACTAATTGATCTACATCTTCTTGAGTATTATACATAGCCAACGATGCACGACAAATAGATGTTAGACCAAAGCGCTGTAATAAAGGCTGTGCACAATGGGTTCCTGCGCGTATTGCAACCCCTTTTCTATCAATAAACATAGCAATATCATGAGCGTGAATACCTTCAATTGCAAATGATATAATAGCTCCTTTATTAGGAGAATGACCATAAATGCGCAATGACTCAACCGTTTTAAGTTTTTCATGCGCATAAGCTGAAAGGGACATTTCATGGTCATGAATTGTACTGAGACCTTTTTCTTGTATATAATCAATAGCCGCAGCTAATCCAATAGCTTCAACGATAGGAGGCGTTCCTGCTTCAAAACGATAAGGAGGAGCATTATAAAGAACCTTATCGGTTGTTACCTCCTCGATCATTTCACCTCCCCCTTGAAAAGGACGCATTTCCTCTAACCGGTGTTCTTTACCATAAAGAACACCAATACCAGTGGGACCATAAAGCTTATGTCCTGTAAAGACATACCAATCACAATCGAGATCTTGTACATCAACGGTTAAATGTATTGCTCCTTGAGAACCATCAATAAGAACGGGAATAGAATTTTGATGTGCTTGCTTAATCATCTCTTTAACAGGAGGCACAGTGCCTAATATATTAGACATATGCGTTATAGCGACAAGCCGTGTTTTTTCGCTTAAAGCCTTTTGAAAATCTTCAATATGCAGAATACCATTTTCATCAACAGGAACAAAAATAAGTTTAATCCCTTTTTGTTCACGCAGGAAATGCCAAGGGATAATATTTGCATGATGCTCCATGATCGTTAGAACAATCTCATCACCTTCCTTGAGTCTGGACATAGCCCAACCATAAGCAACGGTATTAATAGCTTCCGTTGCATTTTTCGTAAAAACAATTTCCTCAGCTTTTTGAGCATTTAGAAAAATACGAACAGTCTCACGAGCATTTTCATAAGATTGTGTTGCTGTATTGGCTAAAAAATACATTCCCCTATGGACATTAGCATAACTATGGTGATAATAATTATTCATTGTATTGAGTACTGATTGTGGCTTTTGAGCAGAAGCACCACTATCAAGATATGCTAATCGCTTTCCATAAACTTTATGATGCAAAAGAGGAAAATCACGTCGAATTTCGTCGACATTATACTTGGATGTTTGTATGTCATTTTCCATTTTTTCTCTCTTAAACATTTTTTTCAAGCCATTGACCAATAATATTCTCCAAAACAGTCTGGATATTATCTTGCGTAATGTCATCAATGAGCTCAGCAATAAATCCTTTAATTAAAAGAGCACGAGCCGTTTTAAATGGAATACCGCGCGCCATGAGATAGAAAAGATAATCGTGATTAATATTCGCAACTGTTGCACCATGACCACAGGCAACATCATCAGCAAAAATCTCCAATTCAGGCTTTGCATTAAATTCTGCATCATCTGAAAGGATAAGACTATTACAAGCCATGCGTGCATCTGTTTTTTGCGCTTTTTGAGCAACCCGTATTATCCCTTGAAAAACACCCACTGCCTTATCTGTAACCACATTGCGTATAATTTCGGTTGATGTCGACTTTTCTTCCACGTGACGAACGGTCATTGTAAGATCACTATGGGTTTGTCCTGATAATAAATTTATAACGCGTAATTGAAAATCAGATTCTTCTCCCTGTAACTCAATATCGACTTCCTGACGATTGAGTTGACTCCCTATATTAATGACATAAAGTGATAACTTCGCTCCTTGAGCAAGAACAGCACGCAATCGGCCAAACTGTGTAGAATTAAAACCACGGTTGCGAATAAGAATCCATGTAACATCACTCTTAGTGGCAATATTTAATGAAAATATTGAACTGACAAAGGTATCTTGATCATTGCCAATCTGATGTTCAACAAACATAACTTGACTATTTTTATCAACTTTTATGTCTGAAAAAGTATGGGATTGTCCTCCCATTTGTATATTTTGTAATTCGATAGGTATATTTAACTTTGTATTTTCAGGAATGTGAAAAAGCCAACCATCCGTAACGAAAGCTGTATTTAACTGTCCAATAAAATCTTCATCAGAAATGTTTTGATCTATCTTTATAGAATTGTCTTCTAATGCATCTGAAAGGCGTTTTATTGTAATACTGTCTAGCTTTTTTGATTGTGTCGATGTTTTTCCATTGTTGATCGAAAAAACAGTACTTTTTGCAAGCAATGGATCAACCAATGGATTGTCTTGAACTTTTGAAAAATTGCTCACAGACTTCAGCAACGTGCGCAGATTGGTATAATGCCAATTTTCGATTTTACGGGAAGGAAGACGCGTCGTTTGAAACTGCTCAATAGCTTTCTTGCGGATTGCCCGCACAGCTTTATCACCCGGTAAGTTATTGATAGACTGATTGAAACTCTTGAGTATATCTTCTTCAACCGCTAACAAGTTTTGCTGTAGCTTCATATTCAATACCCTCAAACCGCTTCCCTAATAAGATCAGCATACCCATTTTGCTCTAAATAAAGCGCTAAGGATTTATCTCCGCTTTTGATAATTCGTCCTTTATAAAGAACATGTACCGTATCAGGAATAATATAATTAAGCAGCCGTTGATAATGGGTAATCACCAAAAATGAACGTTTTGAGTCCCGAAGTTTATTAACACCATCTGCAACAATTTTGAGTGCATCAATATCTAAACCAGAATCCGTTTCATCTAAAATGCAAAGTTTAGGTTCCAGAAGTGCCATTTGTAAAATTTCAGCACGTTTTTTTTCTCCTCCTGAAAAACCTACATTTAATGGACGTTTGAGCATGTCCATATCTATTTCAAGCTTGGCTGATACCTCTTTAACATATTTTATAAATTCAGGAATTTTCAGCTCTTCATCACCACGCGCCTTGCGTTGAGAATTCATCGCAACTTTTAAAAATTCCATCGTTGCCACCCCTGGTATTTCCATTGGATATTGAAATGCAAGAAAAATACCATATGCAGCACGTTCTGCTGGATCCATTTCTAAAAGTGATTGTCCATTATAGAGAATATCACCTTCTGTTATTTCATAATCATCACGACCAGCAAGCAAATAAGACAAAGTTGATTTTCCAGCACCATTTTGTCCCATGATAGCGGCAACTTCTCCATCTTGAACCGTCAAGTTTAAACCACGAATAACTTCTGTATCGGTCCCAGCAATACGGGCGCGCAAATTTTTTATCTCTAACATCATTTAATCCTGTTCTGGCTGTTTTTTCAGATACCAATGCATATATTTTGCCGTAGCATCTAGCTCCTTTTGTAATCACCATAGAAGTTATTTTTTTACATTATTTTCTACTGTTACAGTCTTATTTGTATTAAGTCTTCGATTTATCTTATTAAATAAAATTATCCAACACTTCCTTCAAGGCTAATGCCAATAAGCTTTTGTGCTTCAACAGCAAATTCCATGGGAAGCTTTTGAATAACTTCTTTTACAAAACCATTGACAATTAATGCGATAGCTTCTTCTTCGGGAATTCCTCTTTGCATAACATAAAAAAGTTGGTCATCAGAAATTTTTGATGTTGTGGCTTCATGTTCAAACTGAGCTGTTGCATTTTTTGCTTCAATATAAGGAACTGTATGTGCCCCACAATCATTTCCGATTAATAAACTATCACATTGCGTAAAATTACGTGCATTTTGCGCTTTTCGATATGCTGTGACCTGTCCTCGATAAGTGTTATTTGAAAAACCAGCAGAAATGCCTTTGGAAATAATACGGCTAGAAGTATTTTTTCCTAAATGAATCATTTTTGTACCGGAATCAATTTGTTGGTGACCGTTTGCAACAGCAATGGAATAAAATTCCCCACGCGCATTATCACCACGGAGTAAGCAGGATGGATATTTCCAAGTAATCGCAGAACCGGTCTCAACTTGTGTCCATGAAATTTTAGAGTTATCACCTCGACAATCTCCGCGCTTCGTCACAAAATTATAAATACCGCCCTTTCCATCTTTATCGCCAGGGTACCAATTTTGTACTGTAGAATATTTAATCTCTGCATTTTCAAGGGCAATAAGCTCAACAACAGCAGCATGAAGTTGATTTTCATCACGCTGGGGAGCTGTACACCCTTCAAGATAAGAAACATAGGAATCTTCCGCGGCAATAATCAATGTTCGCTCAAATTGCCCTGTATTGCGTTCATTAATCCTAAAATAGGTTGAAAGCTCCATAGGACAACGAACCCCTTTGGGAATATAAACAAATGAGCCATCTGTAAAGACCGCTGCATTTAAGGCCGCATAATAATTATCCCCCACAGGGACAACAGTTCCCAAATATTCTTTAATAAGCTCAGAATGTTCAGTAATTGCCTCTGAAATAGAGCAAAAAATTACACCAGCACGTGCCAGTTCTTTTTTAAATGTTGTCACAACAGAAACAGAATCAAAGACCGCATCAACAGCCACCTGCCCCGATACAGACACACTGTCATCAAACGTAGAGGGATCAGACTGTTTTCTTACCCCTGCCAAAATCTCTTGTTCTTTAAGGGGAATGCCAAGTTTTTCGTACGTTGCTAATAACTCAGGATCCACTTCATCCAAAGATTTTGGTCCTGTATGATTTTTAGGGGCAGCATAATAATAAAGTTCCTGAAAATCAATTTTAGGATACTCAAGACGCGCCCACTGTGGTTCTTGCATTGTTAGCCAACGACGGTAAGCTTGTAAGCGCCATGTTAGCATCCATTCAGGCTCATTTTTTTTAGCAGAAATAAATCTGATAATATCTTCATTCAAACCTTTCGGCGCTTTATCCGTTTTAATTTTCGTTTCAAAGCCATATTTATATTGGTCAACATCTATCTCACGGACTTGGCGTATCGTTTCTTGTACTGCCGGCATAAGTCTTCTCCATTTTTTGGCATCAAAAACCGGTAACTAACAGTCTTGTTTTTACAAGATTAAAGTTAAGCACGTTATTTCCTAGGCTATAGGCAAAGTGCGAAAATTTCAATCAAAGTTATTTTATTTTTAAAATAATTCTAATTTTCTCATGATGAATTCTATCCTTTTTTCTTGTTTATCATTTGAGAAAAAAACGATAGAAAATCATCAATATCTTCAGAGGTTGTATCTCGTCCTATCGAAATGCGAATAGCACCATTTGGAACATGATACCCCATGGCTTCCAAAACTTTGCTTTGTTTTACTTTTCCTGAAGAACAAGCAGAACCAGCCGATACAGAAAAACCTTCTAAATCAAAAGCAATTTGCATTGTTTCAGCTTTTATATTTTGTACGCTAAAGTAAGTTGTATTTGGCAAACGTTGAACTCTTTTGCCAAATATTTCAATATTTTGACTTATTTTTTGCAGTCCATCTTCTAATTTATCACGTAAATATATTAACTGTTTTATTTCTTCCTGTGTGAAACAATCAGCCATTGCTGCTCCAAAAGCAGCAATAAGGGGCAATGCTTCTGTTCCTCCACGAAAGCCTTTTTCTTGTCCTCCTCCGATAATAAGAGGATATGGCATGAGAAGATTGCCACATGAAACAAATGCACCAACTCCTTTAGGACCGCCAACTTTATGTGCAGACAGTATAAAAAAGTCTCCTCCTAGCTGATTAATATCAACAAAGTTTTTATCGATATATTGAGTCAAATCAACAATAAGAGTGCCGCCTAAATCCCGAACAATAGCAGCTATTTCTTTTAACGGTTGAATAACACCAGTTTCACTATTTGCAGCTTGAATAGCAACAAGAGGTAAACCTTTTGTCTTATCGTGAGCCTTTAAGAGTGATGTTAATTTATCTTGTTGAATAAGCCCATCTTGATCAACAGCAATGACACTTATCAATTCTCTAGAAAAACGCCCTCCCTCTGCAACAGAGGGATGTTCCGTCGCTCCAAGGTAAAGATGAGAAAATTGAACCTTTGCATTCCCCATCGTGTAAAAGGGTGTTAACAGAGTCATTGCTGCTTCACTCGCTCCAGAGGTAAAGACAACGTTATCTGGATCTGTTTTAAGATTTTCAGCGATTTGTCGACGCGCCTTTTGCAATAAAGTTTTAGCAGCACGCCCCTCCTTATGAATGGATGATGGATTACCAAATATCTCTAAAGATTCCAGTAACGCCATCCGCGCCATTTTTTTGAGCGGTGTTGTTGCGTTATGATCAAAATATCGGCGTTTAATAACCATTTTACATCGCAATCATTAATCTTATGAATTGATTAAAAAAAATAGCGCAATTTTCTTGAAAAGTGCCCTTAAAAAAGAATATCTAATGATTATTTAAGAGATTCTATGGTAAAAGTCGACTAGGTCAATGAGAGGCTTTTATAGCATTTAAGGAGCATTTTATGCCAGAAATTATTTTTAACGGTCCCGCGGGTCGGCTCGAAGGGCGTTATCAACCTTCACAACAAAAAAATGCGCCCATTGCGATTATTTTGCATCCTCATCCCCAATTTGGCGGAACGATGAATCATAAAATTGTCTATGATCTCTTTTATATGTTTCAACAGCGTGGCTTTACAACTTTACGGTTTAATTTTCGTGGTATCGGTCGCAGTCAAGGGGAATTTGACTATGGAATAGGAGAACTTTCAGATGCTGCGGCGGCTCTTGATTGGGTGCAAACACAACATCCAGACTCTAAAAATTGCTGGGTAGCGGGCTATTCATTTGGAGCATGGATTGGTATGCAGCTCTTAATGCGCCGACCAGAAATTGAAGGATTTATCTCTGTTGCCCCTCAGCCTAATGTTTATGACTTTTCATTTCTTGCACCTTGTCCCTCCTCTGGGCTTATCATTCATGGTAGTATCGATAAAGTAGCCCCCCCAAAAGATGTTCAACTGCTTGTCGATAAATTGAAAACACAAAAAGGGATCATCATCACACAAGAAATACTGGAAGGGGCTAATCACTTTTTTAGTGGACATCATGAAGAACTTATCGAACGATGTGCCCATTATTTGGATAGCCATATCACCAATGAACTTCTCGCTCCTCCTCCTGAAATACTTTCACTCACTTAAGAAAACATGAAAAATTTATAAAAAATCAGCAAAGATCATTTCTAATCATAATGAGGTAATTTCTTTTCAGATTGTATTTGCGATTTTTCTAAATTTTATTTTAAGATAGAGATAAGAGTAAAAAAGTATATTTTTTAGCATAAAAAGAGAATAATACCCGTATAATTATCTTCATGATCAATATGTCTGGTTTTCTTGTGCTATGTGTGTCATTTATAGTAGATAAGGCATTAATGATCCATTATATAATCATCTATTATATAAATAAAAGAAATGCCCTCTTAAAATTAGGAAATTGACTCTGTGTTTGCCTTTAAATCTGATTTTTTACATATTATGAGTGAACGTGGTTTTATCCACCAAATTTCGGATGAAAAAGGTTTAGATGATCTTTTTTTAAAGGAAACTGTAAGCGCTTATACTGGATTTGATCCAACAGCATCAAGCTTACATGCTGGAAGTCTTCTTCAGATTATGATGCTTTATTGGTTACAAAAAACAGGTCATCGCCCCATTGCTCTGATGGGTGGAGGGACAGGATTGATCGGTGATCCTTCTTTTAAAGATGAAGCACGACGCCTTCTCACACAAGATGATATTGCGGCAAATATTGATGGTATTAAAAAAGTATTTGCTAACTATTTGACATTCGGTGATCGAGAAACTGATGCTTGTATTGTAAATAATGCTGAATGGTTGTGCAATTTAAACTACTTAGAATTTTTGCGTGATATTGGAAAACATTTTTCTGTCAACCGTATGTTATCATTTGATTCTGTCAGATTGAGACTTGAGCGTGAACACTCTTTGTCCTTCTTAGAGTTTAATTATATGATTCTGCAAGCTTATGATTTTGTTGAACTTTATAAACGTTATGGCTTGCGTATGCAAATGGGGGGCTCTGATCAATGGGGCAACATTATTAACGGAATCGAATTAGGGCATCGTTTAGGAACACCGCAATTATATGCATTAACATCACCATTGCTGACAACCTCTTCCGGTGCAAAAATGGGTAAATCATTGAATGGCGCGGTATGGCTTAATGCCGATATGCTTTCACCTTATCAATTTTGGCAATATTGGCGCAATACAGAAGACGCTGATGTAACACGATTTCTAAAGCTCTATACCACATTACCAATGGATGAGATTCTTAAACTTTCTCTATTACAAGGAACTGAAATTAACGAAGCAAAAAAAGTTCTTGCAACAGAAATTACAGCAATGTTGCATGGGCGTGCTCTTGCCGATGCAGCTGCAGAAACTGCCCGCAAAACATTTGAAGAAAAAACACTTGGAGAAAATCTTCCAACGGTTGAAATGAATGCAATAGAATTGAAAACGGGTACTGGATTGCTCTCCCTTTTAGTAAAAGCAGGACTTGCAAAATCAAACAGTGAAGCACGTCGTCATATTCAAGGTGGAGGGATACGTGTTAATGATCAAACAATAAAGGATGAAACACACCTTATTCTTGAAAAAGATGTCTCAACAGAAGGAGTCATTAAACTTTCTTTTGGGAAGAAAAAACATGTATTGATTAAACCTCTATAGTCTATAAATGTCTTGTTCATTTATAGATTTTATATCCAAGATAGTGATGTTTCTTACACCTTCTTTACTCATTTTTTTAGGTTTTATGACAGAATAATTTTTATATAATAGCGGAAAATCTTTGAAATAAGTGTATTCTAGAGAGTTGCAACTTTATTCCTTCTCTGTATGCTGGTAAGTGATCTTTTCACTTAAAAAGAAAGATAAAAAAATGACAAAATCAATGAAAGGTACTCTTGCTCCTGATTTTAATTTGCCACGCGATGGAGGAGAGACAATCTGTCTTTCTGACTTTAGAGGCAAACCTGTTATTTTATATTTTTATCCCAAAGATGATACGAGTGGATGCACAAGCGAGGCTCTTGATTTCACACAATTAAAGACGCAATTTGATGAAATCGGTGTTGCTGTTATTGGAATCTCTCCAGATAATGTAAAAAAACACGATAAATTTAAATTAAAACACGGACTTGATGTCATTTTGGTTTCTGATGAAGAAAAAACAACCCTTGAAGCATATGGTGTTTGGGTGGAAAAAAGCATGTATGGACGCAAATATATGGGTGTCGAACGAAGCACTTTTTTAATTGATGCGAATGGAAAAATTGCAGAAGAATGGCGCAAAGTAAGTGTATCTGGACACGCTGAAAATGTTTTAGCTGCTGCAACGCTTTTACAACGTCATGATAGCATATAAACTAGGGGTATATTATACTTTAAATAGAAATAGATTTCCTCCCCAGTTGATTTTATGTTTTCAAGGGATTCAATTTTATAATATGTTGGTTTATAAGGATAACTAATTATTTACCACTAAGATTAATCTTCACAATATCATAAACTTTTCTCATTTCAGTTCCTTCTTATCTTGAATTAATTAAAAAGATCACTTGTGCTCGTCATAAGCAGGATGGCTTATGAGAAGAAATTATTGAAAAAAAAGAATAAAAAATATTTCTTTAAACCTTTCACATATCAAGGACTATCGGCACAGAACAACATCAATAAAACGAATAGTTTAAGAAATAAATTTGGCACGATTTGAAGGAGGAATATATCATTAACGAATATCCTCAACTTCTTTGTCTTTTCCATAAATACGTTGAGAAAGTGCGGCCTCTATAAATGCGTCTAAGTTCCCATTAAGGACGGATTGTGGATCAGTATTTTCAACCCCTGTACGTAAGTCTTTTACGAGTTGATAAGGTTGAAGAACATAAGATCTAATTTGATGTCCCCATCCGATTTCTGTTTTAGAAGATTCAACAGCATTGGTTTCTGCTTCTCTTTTTTTGAGCTCTTCTTCATAAAGACGGGCACGTAACATCGACCAAGCCGTAGCGCGGTTTTTATGCTGAGAACGCTCAGTTTGACACTGAACAACAATCCCCGTTTTTATATGTGTAATGCGAACAGCAGAATCTGTCGTATTCACATGTTGTCCTCCTGCTCCCGATGCACGATAGGTATCAATACGCACATCTGCTTCAGAAACATCAACTTCAATATTGTCATCAATAACCGGATAAACCCAAATGCTTGCAAAAGAAGTATGGCGCTTTGCATTTGAATCAAATGGGGAAATTCGTACCAAGCGATGAACGCCTGATTCTGTTTTTAACAATCCATAAGCATTATGCCCTTTTACAAGAATCGTCGCTGACTTTATTCCTGCTTCTTCTCCATCATGAATTTCTAAAACCTCAACCTTCATTTCATGCTGTTCAGCCCAGCGCATATACATGCGTAAGAGCATAGAAGCCCAATCTTGACTTTCTGTTCCCCCCGCCCCAGCATGAACTTCTAAATAGGTATCATTGGGATCAGCCTCTCCTGAAAGAAGCACATCAATTTGTCTCTTATCGATCTCTCTTTTAAGATTGCGTATTGAATTTTCTGCATCAGCGATAATTTCAACATCACTTTCTTCTTCGCCCATTGCGATAAGCTCAATGCATTCTTCAAGTGTTTTTGTAAATGATACAAGACCATTGATTGAATCATCAAGACGTTGACGCTCACGCATCATATCCTGTGCTCGTTGCGCATCATTCCATAATGATGGATCTTCCGCTTTTTGATTAAGATATTCGAGACGCTTTAGTGATTGATCCCAGTCAAAGATGCCCCCTTAGCAATTGAATTGCCTTCTGGATCTCATCAACTAATGTTTCTATTTCTGCTCGCATAATTTAACACCGTATTTTTTACACTCTTTCTGGTTATATCTCTTTGTATTTTATACAAACTTAATAGCCTCTATCAGAAAATGGAACGGATTCATCATTCTATTTGCAGGACTAACACTATAAAAACAGATAAAAACTAAGATTCATAGCAAAGGAGATTTTGTTGATTAATACAGCCCACCTGTTCCACTTTCAAGGGCTTTATTGACTTGTGGAGAAGTGGTTACTGCAGGAACACCTTCTTGAAAAGAATTTGTTCCCCCAATGACTTGATATATATCAGCAGGACCAGTCCCTGGTTTAAATGCTTCTATAATGACATCTTGATCTCCTCTTTCCGCAAGCATTCCTGTTTTCCGATTAATCGGCATTAAAACCATACCCTTTGGCATTTTAAAGGGAACATCTGGCTTGCCTTCAAGAGCATCCGCTATAAACTCACCAAAAATAGGTGCGGCTAATGAGCTTCCCGTTCCGTTATATCCTAACGGAGCTGGTTGATCATAGCCAACAAAAATACCAACGACGATATCAGGGGTAAATCCCATAAACCAGACATCTTTAGAATCATTGGTGGTTCCTGTTTTAGCCGCAATATGTCGATTAAGATAACGTAAACGTGCTGCAGTACCTCGCTGAACAACCCCTTCCATCATCGATGTAATTTGATAAGCCGTCATAGGGTCAAGAACTTGATCTCTCTCATCAATCAATGTGGGTTCTCTTTGATTGTTCCATGAATGCGTATTACAATTTTCACAAATACGATCATCATGACGATAAATCGTCTTCCCATAACGATCTTGAATTCGATCTATCAGAGAAGGTTTAATAGAGCGTCCCCCATTGGCAATAACGGAATAAGCTGTAACCATCCGTAACACTGTTGTTTCAGCAGCTCCTAAAGCCATGGGAAGATAAGGCTGTAATTTATCGACCACACCAAAGCGTTCTGCATATTCAGCGACAAGAGGCATTCCCATATCATTGGCAAGCCGTATTGTCATAAGATTACGAGAATGCTCAATACCATATCGCAACGTTGAAGGCCCTGCAAAAGTACCACCATAATTTTTGGGTTGCCAAACTTCACCATTATATTGACGAACTTCAATGGGACCATCTAAAATAACGGATGCTGGTGTATACCCGTTATCAAGTGCTGCTGAGTACACAATGGGCTTAAACGCAGAGCCAGGTTGACGATAGGCTTGTGTTGCACGATTAAACTCAGATGCAGCAAAAGAAAAACCTCCCACCATTGCAAGAACGCGCCCCGTATGAGGTTCCATAGCAACGATAGCCCCTTCAACCTTGGGGATTTGTTGTAACCGATAAGTGTTATTTGTATTGGGTAGCTTTTCAACAAAAACAACATCTCCAACTTGCAAAACGTGAGACAAGCTCTGAACAGTTCCCCGATAACCATTTTCTTTCACAACATGAAGAGCCCATTTTGAATCAGCTTCAGACAAAACAGCAATTTTGCGTTTTTTTGAGAGTATACCCGAAGCTTCGCGCTGTGGCTGTAAACCAATCTCTACTTTATTAGGGTTTGCAGAAAGAACAACAGCTAAACGCCATTCAGGAACATCACTTAACCCTGTAATATTTGCAAGCTCAGCCCCCCAATCATCTTTTTTATCAATATGCGCATAAGCTCCGCGCCATCCTTGCGAATGATCAAATTTAATTAATCCATTGTGTAAAGCACGCCGAGCAAGAATTTGTAAATGCGGATCAAGCGTTGTACGGATGGAAAGCCCACCTTCGTAAAGTGTTTTAGCTCCATAGCGATGCATTAAACGACGACGTACTTCTTCAGTAAAGTAATCAGCCGCAAAAACATAGCTATCACTCCCACGTATCGTCGCTCCCAAAGGCTTAGCTTTCGCTTTTTCGCCTTGTTCACGCGTCACATACCCATTTGCAACCATCCGGTCTATAACCCAATTGCGCCGATCAATAGCACGCTGCGTATTTTTAAATGGATCATAATTTGCAGGTCCTTTTGGAAGAGAAGCCAAATAAGCACATTGTTCTAGCGTCAGATCATTGACGGATTTATTAAAATACGTCAAAGAAGCAGCGGCTATACCGTAGGTACCACGACCTAAATAAATTTCATTGAGATAAAGCTCCAAGATATGATCTTTTGAGTAGGTTTTCTCAATACGCATTGCTAAAATAGCTTCCTTAAATTTACGCTCTAACGTTGTTTCTGAACTTAAAAGAAAGTTTTTAGCGACCTGTTGCGTTATGGTTGATGCGCCTTCTGGACGTCTTCCTGAGCCAATATTACGAATATTATTGATCAAAGCTCGAGAAAGCCCTTCAGGATCCAAACCAAAATGATGATAAAAGTTTTTGTCTTCAGCCGAAATAAAAGCATCTATAACAAGCTTTGGGATTGATTGAATCGGTAAATAGAGGCGATGTTTTGTTGCAAACTCTGCCATAAGACTGCCATCAGAAGCATGGACACGGGTCATCACCGGTGGTTCATAAAGTGAAAGAACTTCATAATCAGGAAGAGCATTTGCTCGACCACTCGTCATAACACCCCATGTTAGTGCGCCACAAAGTCCAGTAGCAATAAAAAAACGAAGAGGATATCTTAAAAAAATCATCATAAAAACGGCTATCGCTTTCTTAAGAATTGATCAAAGAAAAAATATGTTACCTCAATCGCACCACGTGGATATCACCACAGGATTGAGATAAAAGAAATTTGTTTTTTATCTTTTATTTATACTAGGATACATAAACATCCCATACTGATTACTCTATTTTCTTACAAATTTAAAGAGGCTGTACCATTTTCTGTCTATAATCAGCAAATTGACGAATAGAATGAGCAATAGAGACGGCCATTTGTTTTCTCCAATGAGGGTCGTTTAATAACTTTTCATCCTCTCTATTGGATAAATAACCGACCTCTATCAAGACAGAGGGTATATCTGAAGCTCTTAAAACTTGAAAATTAGCATAGCGATGAGGATTATTGATCAAGTTGATATGGCTCTTTGATAAACTTGAAATAACACTATTTGCAAAATCAACCGAAAATGCATGCGTTTCACGTCGTGTAAGATCCATCAAGATATCTGTAACTTCAAGCGTTTCATCTGCAGGCAAACCATCAAGCAAATCAACTTTATTTTCACTTTCAGCTAAAGATTTCGCAATGGCATCAGAGGCTTTATCTGATATGGTATACACTGTAGCACCACGAAGAGAATGCACTCCAATTGTATCCGCGTGAATGGATATAAAAAGATCAGCTTCAAACTCTTGCGCTTTTTTAACTCTTTCACTTAATCTTAAAAAAGTATCAGAATCACGCGTTAAAGCAACGCTAATATGAGGATCTTTTTGTAATTCATCTCGCAATGCACGTGCAAAATCTAAAGTCACATCTTTTTCTAAAATTCCAGTAACCCCCCGTGCCCCACCATCAATACCACCATGACCAGGATCGAGAACAACACGAAAATTTTGTGCCGGAATCAACGGTGGTTTTGTATCAAAATTGGTCCTTTGCTGACTCTTTAATACCTTATCAAATTTTTCTTGTGTACTTTTACGAATATCAACCAGCAACTGCCATAAACCATTGTCTAATTTTTTTACGATACTTTTTTCAACAACAAATGCTGTTTTGCTTGTCAAAATAATGCGTGAAGTCTGTACGTCAGAGAATGCATAACGCACATCTAAAAGCATAACGGATAATGTATTTTGTTTGTTGAAAGGCGTATTTTGCATTGAAAAGTCAATTGTGGGTAAATTGATAACCAAACGTGCAGGCCTATCCAAAATCTGCAAACGAACATTTGGTTTTGAATTGAAAACCGCAATTATACGCGTATGAGCACTATCACCAATGGTTCGAAAATTAATAAGTCTCAAAGGATCAGCTGCTTGAACATTGGTTTGGCATACTAAAAAAAATAATAAAAAGCATATGAATTGCACAATAACATCCAAATAGGCTGTTTTCAGCTTTTGGGTAAAAAAAACTCTTATCATAAGCCCTCTTATTATAAGTAAAGTACTCTACCAACATTTGTAAGAATTTATCTTGGGTATATAAAAACAATACACTAATTTATTTTTTTAAAAATGCTGCATCTCTCCATTATAAACACTAAAAAACAAAATTACGGTAATAAAAATATTATCATGATACATGATTTATCATTGTTACTTGCCAAACGCATGATATCAACATAAAAGAATATGAGTGCTTCCTAACTGATAATAGATCTAATTATCTGTAACTCATAGTAAGTTGTCTTTAAAGAGGATGTTGCATATTATGCGTTGAGACTTTGTTATGGATAAAGATTTTCTATGTTATAGAACTAGGATTGCATTACTTAAGATTCGTTGGTTCGGATATCCGAACTGTTTTAAAGATTATTTTACCAGAGACTTTTAAGAAATATGAGTCATAAAAAACGGATAGAGATAATGATGAGAAATGGTGTAAATGCAATCATGCATCTACACATGGTGTTTCGTCCTGTTTTTCTGGTACCTCCCTTTTACGGCAGACAGCCCTTTACCTCTACGAATAATTATACCGTTCGTTTGAATAAAATTGTGCATGTCGCCTTCAGGATATTAACTTATGTCAAACAAAATGCTTATAGATGCCTCCCATCCGGAGGAAACACGTGTTGTTGTTGTTCACGGCAACAAAATTGAAGAACTTGATTTTGAATCAGAACATAAAAAACAGCTCAAGGGGAATATTTATCTTGCACGTATTACGCGTGTAGAGCCATCTCTCCAAGCAGCTTTTGTTGAATATGGTGGAAACCGACATGGTTTTTTAACATTTTCTGAAATTCATCCTGACTATTATCAAATTCCTATTGCTGATCGCCTTGCTCTTCTTGAAGAAGAGGAAAAAGCAGCTGTAAGAGAAAATCTAGCAGATGTTTTCACGGAAGAAATAACTAAAAATAAAAAACGCCCCAGAAAGACAAAAAAGAATGCGAAAAACAATGTCATAGCAGCCGATGTTGAAAATGATATCACATCCGAATCTGTAACACTTGATCATACAGGAGAAATATTAAATGCCGATGTCTCTTATGATGAGATCGAAATGGTCGGTGCTGAGGACATCCGTGAAGAGCTCCCAACATATCAAAGAAAACAAGGGCGCCAGTATAAAATTCAAGAGGTGATTAAACGACGTCAAATTTTGTTGGTGCAAGTCATCAAGGAAGAACGCGGAAATAAAGGTGCTGCACTCACAACATATCTCTCTCTAGCGGGGCGTTATTCTGTTCTCATGCCCAACACAGCACGTGGTGGTGGTATTTCACGAAAAATTACGAATGTGCAAGACCGTAAGCGTCTTAAAGAAATCGTAAAAGAATTAGCCGTTCCAAAGGGTATGGGCGTTATTTTGCGAACCGCTGGCGCCAATAGGACAAAAGCTGAAATTAAACGCGATTATGAATATCTTATGCGGTTATGGGATACTATTCGCACTTTAACACTTGAATCAACGGCTCCATGCCTTGTTCATGAAGAAAGCAATCTCATAAAGCGTTCTATACGAGATCTTTACAATAAAAATATTAGTGAAATTCTGGTCTCTGGGGATCAAGGATATCGTGAAGCGAAAGACTTTATGCGTATGCTTATGCCAAGTCATGCAAAAGTTGTGCAACCTTATCGCGATCCTACGCCTATTTTTGCAAGAAATAATATTGAAATTCAGCTTGATAAAATGCTGCAACCACAGGTTTCTTTAAAATCTGGTGGTTATCTTGTTATTAATCAAACAGAAGCACTTGTTGCTATTGACGTGAATTCTGGACGCTCTACAAAAGAATTCTCTGTCGAAAAGACAGCTTTACAAACTAACCTTGAAGCTGCAGAAGAAGTAGCGCGTCAATTACGCTTACGTGACCTTGCTGGTTTAATTGTGATTGACTTTATTGACATGCTTGAAGAACGTAATGTGCGACTGGTCGAAAAAAAATTAAAAGACTGTTTAAAAAATGATCGTGCTCGTATTCAAGTTGGCCATATTTCACACTTCGGCCTTTTAGAAATGAGCCGTCAACGTATTCGTATATCGGTTTTAGAAAGCACAACACAGCCCTGCCCGCATTGTGCAGGAACAGGAAGTATACGTTCTGAATCATCAATTGCTCTACATGTCATGCGCTCAATTGAAGAATATCTTCTTCATAACTCGCAATATAATATTATTGTGCGTACACCCGTAGCAACAGCGCTTTATGTGTTAAATCATAAACGTAATATTCTTGTTAATTTAGAAACACGCTTTAAGCTTAATATTAGTATTGAAGCAGATGATAGTATTGGAACACAACATCTTGTTATTTCTAAAGGTACAATAGCAGAAAGCATTTCTCAATCTTCGTTGGAAGATGGCAATAAGAAAGAAATTGAGGATTCTATTTTCATAAAAAGTGAATCTATTGAAAGTTCTCCTCCCATTGAAACAAATCAAAAACGTCGACGGAAAAATCGCCAGGACGAAATTACTGATCATTCTCTCTCCGTCGTTCATAAAAAAGAAGATACGTTGAGTGATGATTCTTCTCGTCGAGGACGTCGTCGAGGACGTCGTGGTGGTCGACGCAATCAAGATAATAATTTTCATCAGATTCGCGTTCCTTACGCAGAACCAGTAGGAGATTTTGCAAAGCAGGCTTTAGCAGAAATCAAAGCAGCACACCGCAAACGTCGTGTTCCATCCGTTAAATCTTCTAAACTTGAAGAAATAAAAAATGATATACAAGCTCTCGATCTACATCAACAAGATGAAGCAATAAAAGTTGATACAAGTGTTAAACGTAAAACACGTTCTTCAAAGGCAGTAGAAAATAATCTTTCTCTAGAGAGTGATCAAAATGTCGCAGAACAAAAATCTCTTGAAGAAAAGTCTACAAGAAATTCCGCACGTAAAATTAAAACAAAAAAAACAGACAAATCTGTTCTTGAAGTAGAGGATAAAGCTCCTGAAAATATTAAGAAAACAATACGTAGAACACGTAAAAAATCATCCTCTAAAGAGACAACAGAAAGACAAAAAACATTAGAGAAAGAAACTGATAAGGAGATGAAAAAAGCTATCGAGTCCTCTCCTTCCCAAATTGAAAAAACCATTAACCAACCCGTTGTTATCTCATCAGCGTCTAATGATGCTCCTAAAACTGCGCGTATTGGTTGGTGGAAACGCAGAACTCTTTCAAAAAGTTAACAATAAAAAAACCGCCACAGGAAACTGTGGCGGTTTAAGTAGACAATTATAGAAAAATTTTCAGCCAATTGTGTATTATTTTTGTTTTGCTTTTTCTTGCTCAGCCCGCATACGCTCTTCAATTTCTTTTTGATTTGATTGGATGGCTTGCTGCAGCTTTATTTGCTCTTGTTGAAAATCTTTTTCTTCCATACCAGGACCGGTATACGCAGCTGTAAATCCATTAAGAGAAAATTCAATAGGATTAGCTGAACCACGGAAATTAACTGTGGTTACAACCATTTTTGTACCACTTTTCATAGCTGCGATAAGCTTATCATCTAAAACATCATTGGCAATACAACTTGGTCCATTACAAATAATATAAGGAATTTTTTTAGAGAAGCCATCACCTATTTGAATGTGGACACCTTCTGGCAAAAAACGACCTGTAGGCACTTGAATACCTATACGTTTTTCATTTTGCTTCCCTTTTATTTCAACAAGATTAAAAGCCGTTAAAGGTTGTCCCGTATTCGATAATACAGTATTCATTGTATTACAAATATCGACATCATGCTGCTTACTACAAACTTTGTACCAACCTTGCGATAAAGTTTGCGCATTTGCAGAGATACCAGCTATAAGAAAAAGGGCAGCGGCTCCAACTAATACTGAAACAGCAGAATAAACATTTTTATGCGACATGATTAAATTAATCCTTTCAGCGCGCTCTTAAGTAACATCAAAAAATATTAAATATAATTTCAACTTAAATTTATTAAATTATAATGAAATAACACTTAAACTTTCTTATTTTTACTTCAATATAAAAAAAAAAGTCAAATTCAAGAACAAATGACAAAAAGCCATTTAAACTTTTATACACCCATAATAGCTTTCCCCTCTTTATCACACCGGTATTTGATGCAATTCATCCATAAAACACCTCTGTGCGTTTGCGCTAAGATTACACAAACGAATCAATATTGCAATATCAATTAAAATAAACTCCTGTGCCATTCTAAAAATCTTACGAATTTAAACTTTTTACACTTATTACTCTTCATGTTAGTCTGTAGGACCTTAGCAATAAATATTGCAATGCCTGAAGCTCCAAAATGTCAGATCAATTTCACACCTTTTTCTTATATGCCCCTAGTATAAATAAAAGGGATGAACTTAATCTATAAGGACATTTGATAAACTAAATTCATTCCTAATCTGTAGCTTTGTATTTATAGCTTTTGGCTGAAAAAGCTGAATTTTAAAATACGCGACTAAGAAATTAATTTTTCTTAATTTGACGACACACTTTTTCAGAAAAGAATCTATAACTGTTGTAAATATTTTTATAATAAACTTCCTTTAAACGAGAATAACATATTAATCTATAAGAATAATTTAGCGTTTTTCATAATGGAGGTTATGCATTGCCTCATGCTTTGTTTATCGTATTGCTTAAATGGGATCACACCGTACCATTGTATTACATATTTATGCACTTTTTTAAGAGACATCTCTTAAGGTAGCTAAACTCATCCATAAATAGTATAACAATAAAACCATTGAGCTCCCCATCTTTAGGTATATGAAGGAGAAAACCAGTAGCATAACATTTTACCCCTGCTCCTAATATTGTGCGGTGATAGCTCTTGGTACTCTAAATGATTCGTAAGAAGCATTTTTATTCCTGCCTTGTATAGCTTTTGTCTCGATGCTCTCTCCCCTCGTAGTGTGGTAATGTGCAAGCGAATGATTTTGATTAATTTAACGTAAACAGATTTGAAATGAGAGAATCTTAAACTATTCGGGCTTTTCATTCCATATATTAAAATTAATTCTTATAAATCAATATATTATAGAAACTCTAATAGCCCAAACCTTTCTTGTATTGAATCAATAAAATTTGCTTACTTGCTCATCATAAAGGGTGTTGGTTATATAAAATAAAAGTTATTGAACAAAAAATAAAAATACCCCTTATGAAATAATTTCACTTATCCAATACTATTACAACGTTGAGAAATAACAATTGTATGATAATGCCACCTTATATTTGTATTAAACAAAAGTGATGATAATAGATCTTATACACTTCATGGAAAATTTTACATTGCATTATTCACAAGCATCATCATCAAATAAGTTTAGGTGTACTGAGAAACATGAGCATTCGTATTGAAATAGGAAACATCGATGATCAGCAAATCAAAAACATTTTATGTTTGAAGACGATGTAATTATAGAAAAATTGAAAAAATTTTATTCTGTATAAAATGAACAAATAAACTATCAAGGTTTGATTTCTTCAAAATTTAAAAGGAGTTTTAATTTTTTTTGGAACAGATGATCCTTCTATAGAAGCAATGATAACAACGGTTTCCAATATAGATTTAGATATCAACTTAATTATTAGCTCGTTTCTTAAACAAAGCTTTTAACTTTTAGCGAGTTATTGCTTTAAATTTCCTGAACAATGGATCGCTCTATGCGTATCGTATATTACATATCTACATATTGCACCACTGTAGGGACATCATTTTTAAACTTTGTAACGTGCGTAAAATAGCTTTTATCGATTTATTTTAAGCGATTTCTCGAATAAAAAAATTATTTAAAATAATAAATACTGATAAAACTTTCTCCATTTTTCATAATATCGAAGATATAAATGGTTAACGATTTAAACTTTAACGTATTACTGTGTTCCCCTCTATAAAATAACCAAGAGAAAGTATCTCTCTTATCGTATTAATGAAATAAGATTTATGATACAAAATAAATAGCCATTAAAATGATTAAATTGTAGCTTATGTAGTAAGAATAATATAT
>NZ_NJGE01000022.1 GCF_002777915.1 Bartonella tribocorum
TTATAAAATATTATAAAATATATTGTTGTAAAATAATTAAATATTTTTTTATTTTTTACACATTACAAAAAATCCCTCCTTTAATTAAACCACTCTTTAATATGAGAACGCATACAATCCATAATACTCTTTCTCTTTTCTGGCAGCATTATAGTATATATTTCTCTCGCGCTTCTACATAATAAAAGAGCATCTTTTACATCCGAAGGATTACGCGTCACCATATCCTTTATACCAGTAATTATCCGTTCTTCAAAATCTGAGACACTAAACACCATTCATTCTTCAAAGTGTCTGATTAATTCAGGATCTATTGAATTGATTGCATCTTTCGCCCAACTAAAATCTTCTTGCTTCCAACCAAAATCTCTCCGCAATAAATCCCCTATATCACTCTGTCCAACAGATTTTATTCAATTTTACAAGAAAGAACCAAAACGGGATAGAATCGTACCATTTCATCAATCTCTTTATCGTTAAGGATTTCGACACTTGCTGTATCTCCAGTCATTCCTAATTCAGAAGGGCTTCGAGACTTTAGATATTTTTTAACTTTACTTAATTTTCTTTCATACTCTGCCACTCTATACTCTCTTGCCCTATGCGCTCTATATGCCAATTTCTCCATTTCTTTCGCTAAATCATCTAGTTTTGAAAAAAGTGTATAACCCTCTCCATTAAGATCACTATGTTCTCGTATAAGCCTATCATGTTCTATGTTATGAAAGCGTATTTGCGAAAGCGTTAAATCAGCTAATGTCTTTTCAATAAATTCCATCCTCTTTTTAATGATTTGTAGTCTTTCTTTAATACGCTTATATTTCTCATTAAGCGTTAAACCAGAAAGTGATAACTCGGTTAAGCTAAACTCAGCATAAGAATTTTTTACACCACATATTAAAGGAAGTAACACAAAAACTATCGTTAGCAACTTTTGTAATGAAGAAAGCACGTTATCTTAACCTAAATCCTTTTCAGAGAATTTATAAAAAATACCTATGCAAATGCTATTATTGTGGTCATGCTATCTAAGCTACTTTTGCTTATTATATCAATACGTGTTATAATAAAAACTCCAAATCAATATGTAAGGGGTTCTTTTATTATAAAGTTAGATTTTATTCTTATAAATAAATCAATAAGTGGTTATTATTCATAGAATAATTTTATAAAACTAAGGAATAGTTCTAAAAAGTAGAGAAACTGCTTTAAACAGAATGTTGTTCTGCCATTTCTACAAGCTGTGTCATAGTCGTTGCTGCTCCAATAAGTCTTTCATCAACGGTGGCCCAATCCCGAACAAGAGCGATACTTTGATCTGGACGAATTTTTGCCATTGAACCTTGTTTCCCCACCCACTGAACAAGAGCAATACTATTGGTGAAATAGTTATTGCGAAACTGTATGACAATACCTTTTGGTCCAACATCCAATTTTTCTACATGGGCTTTTCGACACAAGGTTTTGATATGGAAAACTTTAAGGATATATTGAACTTCAAGGGGTAAAGGACCAAAACGATCGATTAACTCGGCTGCAAACTCATTAATCTGTTCTAAATCCTCAAGTTCTGTCAAGCGTCGGTAAAGCCCCATACGTAATGATAAGTCAGGCACAAAACTTTCTGGTATCATTACGGTTGTAGCGAGTGAGATTTGAGGTGACCATTGCTTGTCCTCACTTAGCTCTCCATCTTTTAATTCAGCAACAGCTTCTTCAAGCATTTTTTGATAAAGTTCAAATCCAACTTCTTTGATATGTCCTGATTGTTCTTCACCTAAAAAATTACCTGAACCACGAATATCCATATCGTGACTTGCCAATTGAAAGCCTGCTCCTAATGTATCAAGAGATTGTAACACCTTAAGACGACGATCCGCCGCAGGTGTTAAAATTTTACCAGAAGGAAATGTAAAGAGTGCATAAGCACGCTGTTTTGAGCGCCCTACTCTTCCCCGTAACTGGTAGAGTGCAGAAAGACCAAACATTTCAGCGCGATGTACAATCAATGTATTGGCTGTTGGAATATCAAGACCGGATTCAATAATGGTTGTTGAGAGCAAAACATCATATTGTCCATCGTAAAATGCGTTCATAATATCATCAAGTTGTCCAGCCGGCATTTGCCCATGAGCCACAACAAACTTGAGTTCTGGAACATGTGTTTTGAGATATTCTTCTACAAAAGCCAGATCAGAAATACGAGGACAGACATAAAAACTTTGTCCACCACGATAATATTCTCGAAGCAAAGTTTCGCGTACAACAAGTGCATCAAATGGTGAAATAAAAGTACGAACCGCCATTCTATCAATGGGTGGAGTGGTAATTAATGAAAGTTCACGCACTCCTGATAATGCCAATCCTAAAGTTCGTGGTATGGGGGTTGCTGAAAGCGTAAGAACGTGAATATCACTTTTAAGCTCTTTTAAACGCTCTTTGTGTTTTACACCAAAATGTTGCTCTTCATCAACGATAAGAAGCCCCAACCGTAAAAAATTGACTGCACCACTTAATAATGCATGAGTTCCAATAACGATATCAATCGTACCATCTGAAATTCCTTTTTTGACTTGTGCGAGCTCTTTCGCTTTCACAAGCCTTGAAGCATGACCAATTTTTACCGGTAATCCTTGAAAACGAGAAATAAACGTCTTGTAATGTTGACGTGAAAGTAAAGTTGTAGGGACAACAACAGCAACTTGATATCCATTTAATGCTGCAACAAAAGCACTTCGAATAGCCACTTCGGTTTTTCCAAAGCCAACATCACCGCAGATCAAGCGATCCATCGGCTTTCCTGAAGCTAAATCATCTAAAACGGCATCAATGGCGTTCATCTGATCTTCTGTCTCTTCATAAGGAAAACCAGCAACAAACTCATCAAATGATCCAACTGGTGGAAGTAAAGAAGGCGCAGCACGTGTCGCACGCTCCGCAGCTATACGGATTAATTGCCCTGCCATTTCCAATAAATGTTTTTTAAGCCGAGCTTTACGTGCTTGCCAAGCAACACCCCCTAATTTATCTAAAGTGACTTCTGTTCCTTCTGAGCCATAACGTGAGAGAAGCTCAATATTTTCAACAGGTAAAAAGAGTAAATCACCTCCAGCATATTTAATTTCAAGGCAATCTCGCAAAATTCCAGTGGTTGTGATAGTTTTTAAACCAACAAATTGGCCAATACCGTGATCGATATGCACAACAATATCACCGGAATTTAAAGCAGAAATCTCAGAAATAAAATTTGTATTATTCTTACGCCGCTTTGGCGTTCTGATGAAGCGATCACCTAAGATATCTTGCTCTGCTATAATCGCTAAATCTTCAGCCTCAAAACCATGTTCTATCATGATAACAGCTGCTAATATACGATCTCGTGGTGTTGCTTTGACAGTTTGCAAGGATTTTACAATATCTATTTTTTTCAATCCATGCTCATCAAGAACTTGTATCAAACGATTGAGAGATCCTTCACTCCAACACGCTAAAAGTACTTTTTTGCCAGCAGCGCGTAAAGAGGCGATATGATCAATAACACTTGAAAAAACATTTTTTTCTTGCGCATTACGCTCCTTTACAAAATCATATCCTTGTTTAACATTGGTGTGAATAACTGTTTGTTCCGAACTTTGTGGAATATTAAAAGGAGAAAAATCAATACGCTGTGAAAATTGGTGTACACATTCCAAAACACGCTTTGGCGTTAAATAGAGAAGACTAGGATCTATTGGATGATAAGAAGTAGAAGTTTCTTTATCATCTTCACGCTCCTTACGTGCATTATAATAGTCTTCGATAAGGCGATAACGCTCAATGAAAACTTCTTCTACGAGATGTTCAAAAACAAGTGGTAAATTGCCACAATGATCAAAAAAAGTATCAAGGTTTTCATAAAAAAATGGAAGCCAATGTTCCATACCAGCAAAACGCCGACCTTGAGCAATTGCTTCATAAAGCATGGTATTTTTTTGAGATATACCAAATGTACGGGTATAATTGCTTTTAAAACGGCTAATACGTTCCGGTGTGAGAACAACCTCACTCATTGCTTGTAATAAAAGTTCAGTTTTTTGGCGTATTGTCCTTTGACTTTCTGGATCAAATACGCGGATGCTTTCTAAGGTATCTCCAAAAAAATCAAGACGTAAAGGTTCAACATCCATAGGAGAAAAGATATCAAGTATTCCTCCTCTTACAGCAAACTCACCAACATCACGAACAACCGTGACACGTTCAAAACCATTGGTTTCCAGGAATTGAATTAGATTTCCCATGTTATGGCGCTGACCAACATGTAAATGAATAAGCTGAGATTCTATCATTTCACATGGAGGCAACTTTTGCATAATTGCATTTGCTGTCGTTAATATAATGGCAGAATGTGGATTTTTACGTAAATTGGCTATGCGTGCCAATGCTGATAATCGACGTGCCATAATAGCAATTCCTGGTGACACGCGATCATAAGGCAAACAATCCCATGCAGGAAATTGAAGTACCGGCAAATTGGGCTCAATAAAATTTAAAACTTGTTGTAAATGCGAAATTTTTGTTCCATCTCGGACAACATAGATGAGCGGTTTACCTTGTGCAATTTCTGAACTTAATTGAGCAAGGGCAAAGGCTTCAAATCCATCAGTAACGCCATCAAAAATCATATGAACAGGACTGTTTTGGGGAATAACAATTTTTTTAAATATAGGCATCGGGATCAATAACTTGAGCAAGTACGATAATTGGCAATATCACGAAAAAGAGAATTATCAATTTCAGAGGGTGGTGAAATTTCTCCGGTAATCCATGTGAGTAAGTCGCGATCATCAAAAGACATAATATACTCAAGTTCAGAGAGCATTTTGTCATTCATCCCAGTAATATGGGCATCGACATAATGTCCAAAAATAAGATCCATTTCACGAATACCGCGATGCCATGCACGAAAAATCAATCGGCGGCGACGCACATCCAATTGATTTTTGTCGTTGACAAAAACTGTCATAAAAAAATCTCCTTGAATAAAGTGGTATAAACTATTCAATTTTTGTATAAAATTTATACCTTATCTTTAAGGAAGTTCTATAATCTTTTGTTCTTTAAGTGTAATTCGACGATGCATTTGCTTAGCCAAAGCGTAATTGTGTGTTGCAATAAGAGCAGAAAGACCAGACTGACGAACCAAAACAGATAAAGCTTGGAAGACATAAGCTGAAGTTACGGGATCAAGATTTCCTGTAGGTTCATCAGCCAAAAGAACCGAAGGACCATTTGCTACGGCACGGGCAATAGCAACACGTTGTTGTTCCCCTCCCGATAACTCTGAGGGACGATGGTTAGCACGATGCGAAACACGCAGATACGTCAATAATTTACGCGCACGATCTTCCGCTATGGACTTTTTTAATCCTGCTATCATTTGCGGTATCATGACATTTTCTAAAGCCGTAAATTCTGGAAGTAAATGATGAAATTGATAAACAAAACCAATATCATTCCGTCTGATAGCTGTTCGCTCACTATCAGAGCGTTTTGCACAAGAAACACCTCGTAATAACACATCACCAGCTGTTGGTTTTTCTAATAACCCCGCAATATGAAGAAGTGTTGATTTTCCAGCACCAGATGGTGCAACAAGGGCGACAAGTTCTCCACGATTAAGGATAAAATTTGCTTTGTCTAAAACAATAAGCGGCTTATGGCTCTCGAAAAAGCGCCTTTCAATCTCTACAAGCTCTAAAATGGCTGTCATTATTCATACCTCAAGGCTTGTACGGGATCTAGCTTAGCAGCACGCCATGCTGGAATAAGAGCAGCAAGAAATGACAAGAATAAAGCCATGATCGCAACAAGAACAGTTTGTTTCCACTCAATTTGTGCAGGCAATTTTGTTAAAAAGTAAAGTTGAGGATTAAAAACATCAACATTAAATAACCAAGATATAAAGTCTTGGATATGATTAATATTTACAGTCGCAATAACACCTAAAATTAAACCCAGTATCGTTCCAATAAAACCAATCATCATTCCTGTGATAATAAATATACGCAAAATTGCACTCTGTTGAGCACCCATCGTGCGTAAAATTGCAATATCATGACTTTTATCTTTTACAAGCATAATAAGGCCTGAAATAATATTTAAAGCAGCAACGAGAACAATTAGAGAAAGAATGAAAAACATCACATTCCGTTCAATCTGTAAGGCTGAAAAAAAAGCCTGATTGCGTGTACGCCAATCAATTAAATAGACTTGTTGATCAACTGCTTTTTCTACAACGGGTTTTATTTGATCAACAGCATCAGGATCGTTTAGAAATAATTCTAAAGACTGAACCTTATCTCCCAAATTAAAAAACATTTGCGCTTCATGGAGAGGCATAAAAACAAAGATTGAATCATATTCAGACATACCAACTTCAAAAATAGCAACGACTTTATAAGCCTTAACACGTGGAGTAACGCCAAAAGGAGTCTCATCACCATCGGGGGTAATAATACGAAGATCTCTCCCAACTGTAAGCCCCAATTTTTCTGCTAAGCCACTTCCAATTGCAACACCTTCTTCTTGATCAAATTGAGAAATCGATCCTAATTTAATATTCTGAGAGACTGTTTTAAGCTTTTCTAGATCTTGCTTGCGCATACCACGAACTAAAGCGCCAGAGCCCCCTTGAACTTCACCTTGAACAAGCGCTTGACCTTCAATAACAGGCAAAGCAAACTTCACACCATTTGTAGCTTCTAAAGAAGAAATAAGAGTCTTATAATCAGAAAAACCAGAATCAACTGTTTGAACAATAAGATGCCCATTCATACCAAGAATGCGATTGAGAAGTTCTGTCCGAAAGCCATTCATTACCGCCATAACAACAACCAAAGCGAATACGCCCAACATAATCCCAATAAGAGAAATAATTGAAATAACAGAAGCAACCACATGCTTTTTATTGGGAATCATATAACGAAAAGCAATCATCCATTCATAAGATGAAAACCATTTATTTTTCAGCCTCTTCATAACATTTCCTATTAAAGTATAGAAAGTTGGCTGAGGACATCTTCAACCTTTAGAGATTTTTTTGCGCCTGTTTTTCGATCTTTAATTTCAACCTCATTTTGTGCAATGCTGTTAGGACCAATAATGATTTGCGTTGGCAAGCCAATCAAATCCATTGTCGCAAATTTTGATCCAGGACGTTCATTTCTATCATCTAATAATGGATCAAAACCAGCATCCTTTAATCCCTGATAAAGAAACTCACATACCTTTGTACATTTTTCATCATCAGGTTTCATATTGATAATCCCAAAATCGAACGGTGCCATCGACTTTGGCCAAATAATCCCCTTTTCATCATGAGAAGCCTCAATAGCAGCTGCAACAAGACGCGAAGGTCCAATCCCATAAGATCCCATAGAGACCACATGCTCTTTTCCATCTTGTCCCATAACTTTTGCTCCCATTGGAGCAGAATATTTAGTCCCAAAGTGGAAAATATGTCCAACTTCAATACCACGCGCTGAAAGACGATTTTCTTCAGAAATTTTAACCCACTCTTCTTCATTATGCATTTCTTCTGTCGCTGCATAAAAAGATGTCCACTGTTTAACAGTATCATCTAAAACAGCTTTATCACTAAAATCAATTGAACTATTGGGAACGCTAAGTTCAAGAAATTGTCTATCACAAAAAATAGCGCTCTCTCCTGTTTCAGCCAAAACGATAAATTCATGACTAAGTTCCCCCCCTATTGGACCTGTATCTGCACGCATGGGAATGGCTTTTAAGCCAAGGCGCGAAAAAGTGCGTAAATAAGCCACAAACATACGGTTATAAGATGTTTTAGAGCCTTCATAATCAAGATCAAAAGAATAAGCATCTTTCATTAAAAATTCTCGTGCCCGCATCACACCAAAACGTGGGCGAATTTCATCACGAAATTTCCATTGAATATGGTACAAATTAAGCGGAAGATCTTTATAAGAACGAACATAAGAGCGAAAAATATCCGTCACCATCTCTTCATTGGTCGGACCATACAGTAAATCACGCTTTTGACGATCTTTAATGCGAAGCATTTCCAAACCGTAATCATCATAGCGACCGCTTTCACGCCAAAGATCAGCAGCTTGAATTGTAGGCATCAATATTTCTATTGCACCCGCACGTTCTTGCTCTTCACGGATAATTTTACAAACTTTATCAAGCACTTTTTTTCCCAAAGGAAGCCAAGAATAAATCCCTGATGTTTGTTGTCGAATCATCCCAGCACGCAACATGAAGCGATGAGAAACAATTTCTGCTTCTTTAGGATTCTCTTTTAAAAGTGGAAGGAAATATTGAGAAAGACGCATTGAAATAATTAACTCCTACTCAGATCTATCATATTGGAACAATTTAACATACCCTCTATTCATCTATAGCCGTATTATGAATACTTGCAAATATAACGATCTTATTGTTTAAAAATTTGTTGTGCTTTATTCTCTATTTTTCTTATTGAGCAATAAAATCAAAAATACCCTTCTCTTTTTAAATAACGTAATGGAAATGCTTTATTTTGACCGATGTAAAAAAACTGTACAGAGAGGTTTTTTTTGCCAAATTTCATGAACAGCCGCTCTCACTGCACGTCGTGTTGCCTCTCGAATAACTTCATTATTTTTCCGTTTCATGCGTGGGATGTTATAAACTGTATTTTCCACAACTTCTAAAAGAATATCTTTCAATTTTTCCCCCTCTCCATTACTCTCGGGGAGTCCAAACATACTTAGACCGATATCGTCTAACAACTCGTGCTTGCTATTCATATGGAGAGAAACAGCAACATGCCCCGCGTAACTGAGTTTTCTACGTTCACGAATGCCTAGCTCATACTCATCCCCAAGAAGACAACCATCCTTATAAATACGTCCAACAGGCACTTGGTCAATAACTTCTACAGGCGTTGGTGCAAGACGCAGCATATCACCATTTCTAATATCTCTAACAATTTTAATGCCTGCTTGACGTGCTAAAGAAGCTTGAGCAGTAAGATGTATTGCCTCACCATGCACAGGCACAAGTATCTGTGGTTTTATCCAATCATACATCTGTAAAAGTTCTGAACGACGGGGATGGCCTGAAACATGAACAAGAGCATCTTCATTCGTAATAACTTTAATACCCAAATCGATAAAACGATTTTGTATTTCAAGAATCGCCTTCTCGTTTCCTGGAATACTTCGTGATGAATAAATAACAGTATCACCAGTGGAAAGCGCAATATTGCCCATTCCCTCACGTGACAGTTTAGCCAAAGCAGCACATGACTCGCCTTGGCTCCCTGTGACAATTAAAACAAGTTCTTTTCGTGGGATATAACCATAATCATCTTCTGTTACAAATGGTGCTAACCCATCCATATAACCAAGCTCTTGTGCGACCATAATACTTCGCTTAAGGGAACGCCCAATGACAAGCACCTTACGCCCAACAGCTTCAGCGGCAAGAGCAATAGAACATATCCGGCCAATATTAGAAGCAAAAGTTGCTATTGCAACACGCCCTTCAGCTTTTGAAATAATCTCAGAAAGACTGGTTTGAACCTGCAGTTCTGATGGAGATATACCATCCCGACACGCGTTTGTGGAATCACAAAGCAATGCTAAAACACCTTTATCGCCTAAAGCTCGAAATCTTTTTTCATCCGTTACAGCCCCAAGAGAAGGGGTATGATCAATTTTCCAATCACCAGTATGAACGACTGTCCCTAAAGAGGTTGTAATGGCTAAAGATACAGACTCTGGTATCGAATGGTTGACCGCAATAGCCTCTATGGAAAAAGGACCAACCTGAAAACAACCCCCTGCTTGAAAAATATTGAATGACATTTTATGGGATTCAAAATCTAATTGCCTTTTACTTTCCAATAACCCTGCTGTGAAAGCTGTACAGTAAAGTGGAACTTGTAACTTTGGCCATAAATCAAGAACAGCCCCATAATGATCTTCATGGGCATGTGTTAAAACAAGACCACGTATATTATGTTTTTCACTTTCTAGAAAACGAATATCAGGGAGAATAAGATCGGCCCCAGGTAATTCAGAACCAGCAAAACTAACGCCCATATCAACAAGCAACCATTCACGAAGATCTTGGGAGCCAAATCCATAAGCAGCCAAATTCATCCCTATTTCACCCACACCTCCCAGAGGTAAAAAAACAAATTCACATTTATTGGTTGCAACCATAAACATCTCCTAAATCATTAAGATAACCTGATGGTAAAATATTTTTTTAATAACGTCCTGCATTAACAGAAGCAGCCGAACCAAAATGAACATCTCCGGCTGTTATAATGGTTGTCTGACCATTTTTTTGTTTTATGATGCCGTTAAAATCGCGATCAAGACCATCAAAAATACCCTCAATGATTTTTTCATCATTCACTACTTTTACATATTTTCCAAGATGTGCAGAATATAAAAGCCATTTATTTCGGATTATTTCACATCCTTTTGGTTGTTTCCAAAGAAGATAATTTCTAGAAAAAGACTCCGTCAAAACCGTAAATAATTGTTTTGCCTCAATATACAAACCAATATTCTGTAAACTTGAAGTGGGATAGGGTGCATCTTCATAATGATGTTTTACATTTATTCCAATACCAATAACCAATGCATATTGTTGTGATGGCAGTTTTAAAATCTCGAGCAAAACTCCAGAGCTTTTCGCTCCTCTGAGCAAAATATCGTTTGGCCATTTTAAACTCACAATATTGTTTGTTTTCTTTTCATCTTTTATAAATTGTCTTATTGCCTCTGCCACACTCACTCCAGCAACAAAACCAATCTGAGCAGCAGTTTGATGAACAATATCATCAATTAACAATAGACTAGAATAAAGGTTCCCTTTTGGACTAGACCAAGTCCTTCCTCTTCTTGCTCTTCCTTGTAATTGTTCTTGTGCAACAATCCAAAGATAGCCTTGATGACCAGTTTGCGCTTTTTGTTGTGCAATGAGATTTGTGGAATCAACACTTTCATAAGACTCAATAGTGTATCCTTGTTTCTGTGCAAAATCTGACAAAATATAAACCATATTCATTAAAATAATGCAGCGGCTGCTTTTTCTGCCAATTCAGCAAACCAAATTCCAAAAAAGGTGTAAGATAAAATAAATAATGCAGAAAGACCAAGACAAAACTGAAGCTCTTTTGATAAAATAACAAAGTGCGCTTTTGCATCATCAAACCACATAATTTTAATAACCCGTAAATAGTAAAAAGCACCAACGACGGAGGCTATCATACCGACAATAGCAAGTGGTGTCAGACCAGCATGAACAGCAGCAGAAAATGTATACCACTTCCCAAAAAAACCAGCCATAGGTGGTATACTGGCTAAAGAGAAAAGCTGTATTGTCATGACAATCGCCATAAACGGATTTATCTTTGCTAATCCTGAAAGATCATAAATATTTTCAACATTGCCATTCTTCGAGCGCATTCCAAGAATAAAAGCAAATGAGCCAAGAGTAACACCAAGATAAATGGTCATATAAAGAATAACACTTTTTACTCCAAGCATATCTCCAGCAGATAAACCAACAAGTGCATACCCCATATGACTGATCGAAGAATAAGCCATTAAACGCTTAATATTATTTTGACCAATTGCAGCAAACGCACCAAGTATCATTGATGCAAGTGCCATGAACACCAAAATTTGTTGCCATGCAGGCATCGCGCTATCAATACGCCCTAAGGGAATGAAGGTCATCACAATAATACGGATGATTAAAGCCATTGCAGCAACTTTAGGCGCTCCAGCAAAAAATGCTGTAATCGGTGTTGGCGCACCTTCGTAAACATCAGGTGTCCACATATGAAATGGAACAGCAGAAATTTTGAAAGCCAAACCAGCTAAAATAAAAACAATTCCAAAAATAACCCCCAATTGTAAATTTTCACCTTTTAAAGCAAGAGCAATTTCATGAAAACCAATTTGACCGGTAAAACCATAAAGCAAAGAAATACCATAAAGCAGCAAGCCTGAAGACAATGCTCCTAAAACAAAATATTTTATACCAGCTTCAGAAGATTTTACATTATTACGATTAATCGCTGCTAAAACATATAAGGCTAAGGATTGTAGTTCTAACCCCATGTAAAGCGACAGCATATTACCTGCTGAAATCATAAACATCATACCAAGGGTTGCTAAAAGAACAAGCACTGGAAATTCAAATATATTAAACTTTTGCGCATTGGCAAAACCAACGGACATGATGAGAGAAAAGAGTGCACCAATAAGCATTAATATTTTCATATAACGACCGAAAGAATCGATAATGAGTGCATTGGTTTGAAATGAACCACTTTTCGGAAAAACTATGAGAATAACAATGGTTGCCACAAGAAGAGCCATGGCTAAACCTGTCACGGTTAAAGAAGCGCGTGCATTGGAATAAACACCAATCATCAGCAACATGATTGCTCCTAATGCAATTAAAATCTCCGGAAGAATTAATACTAGTTGTGTTATTATTTCACTTTGCATGAGAATTCTTCCCTTATCTAGTGTAGTTTATTGATGAGGGCTTCTACGGAAAACGCCGTCGCTTTAAGAATAGGCGTTGGATAGATACCAAAGAATATTGTCAGGATAACCATCGGATAAAGAATAAATTTTTCCCTTGAAGAAAGATCTATCAGTACTTTTAAATTTTCTTTATCCAAGGAACCAAAAACCACACGCCGATAAAGATAAAGGGCATAGGCTGCTGATAAGATAACACCTGTTGTCGCTAAAACAACAACCAATTTATTCACTTGAAAAACACCTATTAAAGTTAAAAATTCACCCAAAAATCCTGAAGTTCCAGGGAGCCCGACATTTGCCATCGTAAAGATCAAGAAAACAACAGCATATTTGGGCATATTATTCACTAAACCACCAAACGCTGAAATTTCACGCGTATGCAAACGATCATAGATCACCCCAACACAAAGAAATAAAGCCGCCGAAACAATTCCGTGTGACAGCATCTGATAAATAGCCCCTTGTATCCCCTGTTCATTCGCAGCAAAAATACCCATCGTTACATATCCCATATGCGCTATTGAGGAATATGCAATAAGTTTTTTGATATCACTTTGAACAAGTGCAACCAGTGATGTATAAATAATAGCGATAAGCGATAATGTAAAAACAAAAGGCGCAAAATCTGCTGAAGCGATAGGAAACATAGGTAAAGAAAAACGAAGAAAACCATACCCACCTAATTTAAGTAAGACACCGGCTAAAATAACAGAACCTGCAGTGGGGGCTTCCACGTGCGCATCGGGAAGCCAAGTATGAACCGGCCACATCGGCATTTTAACAGCAAAAGAAGCAAAAAATGCAAGCCATAACCACATTTGCATATGCGCAGGAAACGGATAATTGAGTAAAGTTGGTATATCAAGTGTTCCTGCCTGCCAATACATAGCCATAAGAGCAACCAGCATAAGCACTGAACCAAGTAAAGTGTATAAGAAAAACTTGATACTCGCATAAACACGACGTGCTCCACCCCACACCCCTATAATGATAAACATTGGAATGAGGCTGCCTTCAAAAAAAACATAAAATAATATTGCGTCAAGAGCACAAAAGACTCCAATAATTGCAACTTCAAGAAGAAGAAAAGCAATCATGTAAGCTTTTAATCTCTCTTTAACATTCTCCCAACTTGCTAAAATACAGAAAGGCAAAAGAAAAGCGGAGAGAACAACAAAAAGAATAGAAATACCATCAACCCCCATATGATAGCTAATGCCATTTCCTAGCCAACTGAATTTTTCAACCATTTGAAAATTCGGATCGGTAGAATCAAATCCTATCCAAATAATTAAAGAAATAATAAAAACAAATATTGTCGTAAAAAATGCGACATTCCTTATATTATGGTGCGCAGCCTCACTGTCATCTTTGATAAACAAAATCAGAAGAACACCAACAAGTGGCAAAAATGTAACCGTAGAAAGAATAGGCCAATCGGTCATTAGTTTACGCCCCCGATCATCATCCATGTAATAAGCATCGCAACACCTATAAGCATTGCAAACGCATAGTGGTAAAGATAGCCTGTTTGCATCCGAACAACTCTATTTGTAATATCAACAACACGCGCTGCGATACCATTAGGACCTAGACCATCAATAATTTTACCGTCTCCCACTTTCCAAAGAAAAGAACCAACTCTAAAAATAGGACGAACAAATAAAAAGTTATACAATTGATCGAAATACCATTTTTGATAAAGAAATTGGTACGCTCTTGGCATAATACAAGCTATTTTCTTGGGAAGAGATGGAAAAGAAATATAGAACAAATAGGCAAACACAAACCCAAGAACCATTGCTATAAAGGGCGACCATTTTACCCAATTAAAGACATGGTGAGCATCATGAAGAATATGATTGTGGCTGCTTGTAAACAACGCTCCCCTCCAAAAAGCATCATAAGAGTCACCAAAAAAGTAAGGTTGGAAAACGACACCAGCAAATATTGCACCGATCGATAAAATAAAGAGTGGAATTAACATCACTGGAGGCGATTCATGAACATGATGCATAACATCAACCGTTGCCCGTGGTTTACCATGGAATGTCATAAAGATAAGCCGCCATGAATAAAAACTTGTCAATAAAGCAGCAAAAACAAGAAGATAAAAAGCATATCCTGAAGCAATATTATGGGATGCAAAAGCAGACTCTATAATCGCATCTTTTGAGAAAAAACCCGCAGTCCCGAAAAGCGTTCCTGGAATTCCAACACCAGTCAATGCAATGGTCCCGACCATCATCATCCAATAAGTGACCTTTATATGCTTACGTAATCCACCCATTTTTCGCATATCTTGTTCATCAGATACAGCATGAATGACAGAGCCCGCACCAAGAAACAATAAGGCTTTAAAAAAAGCATGGGTAAAAAGATGAAAGACAGCAGCACCATAAGCTCCAACACCTAATGCCACAAACATATACCCAAGTTGAGAACAGGTAGAATAAGCAATAACACGCTTAATATCATTCTGCACCAACCCCACAGTTGCTGCAAAAAACGCCGTTGTTGCGCCAACAATAATAATCACAGTCAAAGCAATCGAAGACAGTTCAAAAATTGGCGACATCCGCGCAACCATAAAAACACCCGCCGTTACCATCGTGGCGGCATGAATAAGTGCTGATACAGGTGTTGGTCCCTCCATCGCATCAGGAAGCCAAGTATGTAAAAGAAATTGTGCTGATTTTCCCATTGCACCAATAAATAATAAAAGGCATGTAATGGTCAGTGCCGCCTGTCCATCAAGCTGCCAACCTAAAAATGTCATATTTTGTACAAAGCTATTGTCTGCAGCTTTTGCAAAAATAGAGGAAAAATCGACCGATTGGAATAAAACGAAAATACTAAATATTCCCAAGAGAAACCCAAAATCTCCAACACGATTGACCACAAAAGCTTTCATTGCAGCCTTATTGGCAGAATCACGCTGAAACCAAAAACCAATAAGCAAATAAGAAGCAAGCCCTACACCTTCCCATCCAAAAAACATTTGGATCAAATTATTGGAGGTCACTAACATAAGCATCATAAATGTAAACAAAGAAAGATAAGAAAAAAAACGGGATCTTGAAGGATCATGGTGCATATAACCAATTGAATAAATATGCACCAATGCCGAAACACTGTTTACAACAATAAGCATGACAGCTGTTAATGTATCAATATGGAGAGCCCAGTTAAAGCTTAAATCACCAACAGCAAGCCAGTGTAATATTAATACATCAATCACTGGAGTATGACCAAGTGCAACATTGAAAAATGCTATCCACGACAATATGGCAACAATCACCATAAAGCTACATGTTATCAATTCACTTGCACGATCTCCTATCGTTTTTCCACCTAGCGCAGCAATGAGAAAACCCAAAAGTGGAAGAAAGACAATCGTATAATACATCACTGCTTAGCCTTTCATTACGTTAACATCTTCAACCGCAATGGAACCACGATTACGAAAAAAAACAACAAGAATTGCTAAACCAATGGCAGCTTCAGCCGCTGCGACAGTTAAAACAAATAAAGCAAATATTTGACCGACGAGATCATGAAGAAATGCTGAAAATGCAACAAAATTGAGATTAACTGAGAGTAATATAAGCTCTATAGACATCAAGATAATAATCACATTTTTTCTATTAAGAAAAATTCCAGCAATACCAATTGTAAACATCAAAGCAGAAACAGTGAGATAATGTGTAATATCAATATACATATCCATAGCCCCCCTTAAATACCTTTGCCTGATTCAACTTGCTTGATTTCAATGGCACTTTCTACCGTTCTAGAAACTTGCTCCGCAATAGACTGTCGTTTGACTCCTGATTTATGACGAAGTGTTAAAACAATAGCACCAATCATTGCAACCAATAAAATTATTCCAGCAATTTGAAAATAGAAAACATAATCCGTATAGAGAATATCCCCTAATGCCTGTGTATTTGTTTGCTGCACTAAATCTGGCATTGGGTGCGTAACATGTGTTCTTAAAACTGGAGAAAAATGGCTACTCACAAAAACAACAATCAATTCTACAGCAATCATAACGCCAATAAGAGCTCCAATAGGCGCATATCGAAGAGCGCCACTTTTCAACTCAGCAAAATCAACGTCAAGCATCATAACGACAAATAAAAATAAAACAGCGACAGCTCCAACATAAACAACAAGCAGAATAAGCCCCAAAAACTCTGCTCCTGCAAGCAAAAATAAAGCTGCTGCATTAAAAAATGCAAGGATTAAAAATAAAACAGAATGCACAGGATTGCGTGCTGTAATAACAATCACTGCACTTGTTAGCATAATAAAAGCAAACAAATAGAAAAATGCCGCCGCTAGATCTGTTAGCATAGGCTTCTCCTTAATTATCCAAACAATTGGTACAAAACTTTCATACCAGATTACAATCTATCGGAAAATTATCCGACACCTCATTTAGCGATACACTTAACGATAAGGTGCATCCATCAATATATTTCGAGCAATTTCTCGCTCCCAACGATCCCCATTCATTAAAAGTTTTTCTTTATCATAATAGAGTTCTTCACGCGTTTCTGTTGCAAATTCAAAATTTGGACCTTCAACAATAGCCTCTACTGGACAAGCTTCTTGACAAAAACCGCAGTAAATACACTTAACCATATCAATATCATAACGAACCGTTCTCCGTGTACCATCATTCCGTCGCGGTCCAGCTTCAATTGTAATCGCTTGTGCAGGGCAAATGGCTTCACATAATTTACAGGCAATACACCGTTCTTCACCATTCGGATAGCGACGCAGCGCATGTTCACCACGAAAACGCTGGGATACAAACCCCTTTTCATAAGGATAATTAATCGTAGGCTTTGGTGAAAAAAATTGACGCATGGCTAAGAAAAAAGCACTCACAAATTCTAATAGAAGGAGTGACTTTGCAGCCTGAATAAAACCTGACATCGTAAAATCTCCTCTTAAACGAAATTCGTAAACTTTAAAAAAGCTGCAGTTATCACAACCATGGCTAATGAGAGAGGAAGAAAAACCTTCCAACCAAGCCGCATGAGCTGATCATAGCGATAACGTGGAACAAATGCTTTAACAATAGCAAACCAAAAAAATACAAAACAGACTTTTAAAACAAACCAAATAACACTAGGAATCCAATTAAGCCACCAAACATCTAAAGGAGGGAGCCAACCGCCTAAAAATAAAATGGTTGTTAATGCGCACATTAAAACAATAGCAACATATTCACCAAGGAAGAAAAGCATATAAGGCGTTGAAGAATATTCTACCATATGACCAGCAACAAGCTCTGATTCCGCTTCCACCAAATCGAATGGAGGACGATTTGTCTCTGCAAGCGCAGAAATAAAAAATATAATAAACATTGGAAAAAGGACCAACCAATTCCAATCGAGAAAACTGTTAAAAGGCAGACCTAGAGTTGTACCAAAGCCTTTTGTTTGTTTAAGAACAATTGTTGTAAGATCCAACGAACCGCTTACTAAAATAACGGTCACAAGCACAAAACCAATAGAAACTTCATAAGAAACCATTTGTGCCGCTGAACGAAGAGCTCCTAAGAAAGGATATTTTGAATTTGATGCCCACCCCCCCATAATAACACCATAAACTTCAAGAGATGAAATGGCTAAGATATAAAGCAAACCAACATTAATCTTCGCAACTTCCCACCCCTCACTGACAGGAATAACAGCCCAAGTTGATAAGGCAAGTGTCGCAGAAACAAAAGGTGCCAAAAGGAAAACCCCCTTATTTGCACCTGCTGGGATAATAGGTTCTTTCACAACAAATTTAATTAAATCTGCAAAAGACTGTAGCAATCCCCACGGACCAACAACATTGGGACCACGTCGCAATTGTACCGCAGCCCAAATCTTTCTATCTGCATAGAGAAGATAAGCAACTAAAATCAACAAAACAACCAAAAGAAGGAGTGTCTTTCCAACGATAATAAGGAATGGCAACAGCCAAGTCATAAAGAAATCATACATCATTATTCCTTTTCTTTTGCCCTTACTCTACAGCTTGCATAGCACGGCTCTTTGCAAGAGATGAACATTCAGCCATAACGGCAGAAGCACGTGCTATCGGATTTGTCAAATAAAAGTCTTTAACCATAGAAATAAATGTTTGACTCTCTAGGGAAACCACTTTTGAACCAAGCGCCTTAAGATCACTTATATCAGAAGGCATTATATCATCAACCGCATCAAGATGTGGATAATCATTAAACAAGCATTGTCTTAATTGAGAGAGAGAATCAAAAGGGAGTCTTTGTCCTAAAACATCCGATAAGGCACGTAAAATAGCCCAATCTTCTTTTGCTTCACCTGGCGCGAAACCAGCCCGATTTGTCATTTGAACACGCCCTTCTGTATTCACATAAAGCCCTGATTTTTCAGTATAAGCCGATGCAGGTAAAATAACATCAGCAGCATGTGCACCATTATCGCCATGGCTACCAATATAGATTTTAAAAGCTTTTATATTGGCCAATTCCACCTCATCAGCACCAAGCAAAAATAGAACTTCACAGGTTTTAAGAATATTTGCAACCCCAAGTTGAGACGTAAAACCTATCTCCAACCCTCCAACGGTTGACGCTGCATTATGAAGAACCCCAAACCCATTCCATTCTTCACTAAGAGCACCAATATCATCCGCTAATTTAGCAAGGCTTTTTAAAACAGATAGCCCTTCATTTCCTGAAACCGCTCCCTCTCCGATAAGAAGAAGAGGCCTCTTTGCTTCTTTTAAGACATTTAAAAAAGCATCCTCTCCACGAATAAGTGTATTTAATGCATCACTCCCAGATCCAAGATAAGAATAAGGATAACGTAAATCGACTTCCTCTCCAATGAGCGCAATAGGAAAGTTTCCCATTCTTTGGCGCTTTAAAATACGCGCATTTAAAACAGCAGCTTCATGGCGTGGATTAGAACCCACAATAAGTAAAGCATCAGCTTGTTCAATCCCCGCAATTGTAGGATTAAAAATATAACTCGAACGTCCAAACTCTGGCGATAAAGCAACGCCTTTTTGACGACAATCAAAGAGTTTTGAACCCAACGAGATCAGTAATGCTTTAAGGGCATACATTTCTTCAACAGAAGCAAGATCTCCAGCAATAGCTCCAATTTTTTCTGGCAAGATTTTAGAAATGACGGTTTTAATTTTTGCAAAAGCTTCTGCCCAACTGACAGGCTGAAGTCTTCCGTCTTTACGTACATAGGGTCTGTCAAGACGCTGAGTCCGTAATCCATCCCAAATAAAACGCGTTTTGTCAGAAATCCATTCCTCATTTACATCTTCATTTGTACGCGGCATAATCCGCATAACTTCACGGCCGCGACTATCAATACGGATAGCACTGCCAAGAGCATCCATCACATCAATTGATTCCGTTTTCACCAATTCCCACGGACGCGCATGAAATGCGTAAGGTTTTGAAGTTAAAGCCCCCACTGGACAAAGATCAATAACATTCCCCTGTAATTCAGATGTCATAGCTTTTTCAAGATATGTCGTAATTTCAGCATCTTCACCACGACCGATCAAACCAAGCTCAGAAATACCTGCAACTTCCGTTGTAAAACGAACACACCGTGTGCAATGAATACACCTTGTCATAACAGTTTTGACAAGAGGCCCAATATATTTATCTTCTACAGCACGTTTATTTTCTGTATAACGAGAACAATCTCGCCCATAAAGCATTGCTTGATCTTGAAGATCGCATTCTCCTCCTTGATCGCACACTGGACAATCCAAAGGATGATTAATGAGAAGAAACTCCATAACACCTTCACGTGCTTTTTTTACCATCGCCGTATTGGTAAAAATTTCTGGTGCTTCACCGTTAGGCCCTACCCGCAAATCACGAACCCCCATCGCACAAGAAGCCTGAGGCTTTGGAGGACCGCCCTTGACCTCAACTAAACACATGCGACAATTGCCAGCAATTGACAAAGATTCATGAAAACAAAAACGCGGAACTTCTGCCCCAGCCGCCTCAGCTGCCTGAAGCAACGTGTAGTAATCAGGAACTTCAATCTCTTTGCCATCAACTTTGATATTTATCATCACTCATCCAACCTGCGGATAATCCACTTAAAATTTGCATTCGGTTGCTCTTTTAAAAATCTTCTATCCCACTGCTTCCAAAGCAATATTTTTTCTTTGCACGACATTTCGCGTATATTCATCAATTCTACGCTCGATTTCAGGACGGAAATTACGGATCAACCCTTGTACTGGCCACGCTGCAGCATCACCAAGGGCGCAAATCGTGTGCCCTTCAACCTGTTTAGAAACCTCAAATAACAGATCAATTTCACGCTTCTGCGCTCTTCCCTCAACCATACGTCCTAAAAGGCGCATCATCCACCCTGTGCCCTCACGGCATGGCGTACACTGACCACAACTTTCGTGCTTAAAAAAAGCAGCTATACGCCAAATTGCCTTTATGATATCAGTCGATTTATCCATAACAATCATCCCCCCTGTGCCAAAAGAAGATCCGACATCACGCATTCCATCAAAATCCATGATCGCATCGACCATATCCTCACCACGAACAACCGGACAAGAAGCACCTCCTGGAATAACCGCTAAAAGATTATTCCATCCGCCACGAATACCCCCCGTATGTTTTTCAATTAATTCACGGAAAGAAACACCCAGAGCTTCTTCAAAGGTACAAGGTGCATTAACATGCCCAGAAACCATAAATAATTTTGTTCCGACATTATTTGCACGCCCAATTGATGAAAACCACGAAGCACCTCGACGTAAAATCGTTGGAACAACCGCTATCGATTCGACATTGTTGACGGTTGTTGGACAGCCATAAATCCCCATATTTGCAGGGAATGGCGGTTTGAGACGAGGTTGTCCTTTTTTTCCCTCAAGACTTTCGAGAAGCGCTGTTTCTTCACCACAAATATAAGCACCGGCCCCATGATGAATAATAATATCACAAGCATGACCATATTTTGTTTTTTTGCCAAGCAAGCCTGCTTCATAACATTCATCCACAGCCGCTTGAAGCGCTTCACGTTCACGAATATATTCACCACGAATATAAATAAAAGCGACATTTGATCCCATGGCAAAAGTAGCAATTGCACATCCTTCAATCAAAGTATGGGGGTCATGTCGTAAAATATCGCGGTCTTTACATGTCCCAGGCTCCGATTCATCAGCGTTAACAACCAAATAATGAGGACGACCATCATTCTGCTTTGGCATAAAAGACCATTTCATTCCAGTAGGAAAACCAGCACCACCACGACCGCGTAAACCTGACGCCTTCACCTCATCAATGATCCAATCACGACCTTTATTAATAATCTCTTTCAGACCACTCCAATGCCCACGCAACATTGCAGCCTTTAATGATTTGTCTTTTAAACCATAAATATTGGTGAAGATACGGTCTTTATCAGTTAGCATACCCCACCTTTTTCTCTATTACCCGTAGCATTTTTAGCTTTTCCTCAAATGCAATTTTAAAAAACTTCTTAAAACTTTCTACTTTTAATTAAATGTCGTTATAATATGGATAAAATAATGAAATATCTTTTCAAAAAATATTTAACTAAGATTCCATTCCCTTATGATTCTTTTTCTTTGAAGATTTGGGAGATTTTCTTTTTTCTTCATCTTCAAGAAGAGATGTTAAACCACTAATTGGCTCTGATGATTGACGACTGTTTTGTGGACCAGCCGCTATCTCAGCCCCCTTTCCTGCCTCAAATGCATCAATAATCTCTTCAAGGCGTTCAGCTGTAAGGTCTTCATAAGTATCTTTAAAAATCATCACCATAGGAGCATTAACACAAGCGCCAAGACACTCCACCTCCTCCCATGATAATGTTCCATCCTGATTGGTCGTAAAAGGTTCATGATGAATTTTTTTCTGACAAACCTTTATCAATTCATCAGAACCACGTAACATACAAGGAGTTGTACCACACACTTGAATATGCGCTTTTGTTCCTACAGGCTTAAGCTGAAACTGAGTATAAAAAGTAGCAACCTCTAAGACTCGGATATACGCCATAGAAAGAATTTGAGCAATATGCTCAATTGCAGCACGTGTCACCCAACCATCTTGCTCTTGTGCACGCATTAATAACGGAATAACAGCCGATTGTTCACGCCCTACAGGATATTTTTCTATGGTATTTTTCACCCATATCTGATTTTCCTTTGTAAAAGAAAACTCTGCGGGTTGATAGACATCATCTGCAAGACGGCGTACGGACATTAGCGATCAACCTCCCCAAAAACAATATCAATCGAACCCAAAATAGCTGTAGCATCCGCCAACATATGACCTCGGGTTAAAAAATCCATAGCTTGGAGATGCGCAAACCCAGGAGCACGCAACTTAACACGATAAGGCTTATTGGTTCCATCAGAAACAAGATAAACACCAAACTCACCCTTTGGCGCCTCTACTGCAACATAGACTTCTCCAGGAGGCGTATGAAAACCTTCTGTATAGAGTTTAAAGTGATGAATCAGCGCTTCCATTGAGCTTTTCATCTCAGACCGCTTTGGTGGTACAATCTTACGATCTAAACTCGAAACTGGCCCATTCTTTTCACTACCAAGTAACCGTTCTACGCATTGACGCATAATTTTCGCTGATTGACGCATTTCTTCCATGCGAATAAGATAGCGATCATAACAATCACTATTTTTACCTATAGGAATATCAAATTCCATTTCATCATAACATTCATAAGGCTGGCTTTTACGCAAATCCCATGGCACACCAGCACCACGGATCATAACACCAGAAAAACCACGTGCCCAAGCCTCGTCAATACTGACAACACCAATATCCACATTACGCTGCTTAAAAATCCGATTTGGTGTTACAAGCGCATCAAGTTTTTCAAGAGAAACAAGAAACGGATCAATAAAATTACCAATGTCCTCAACTAAAGATTCCGGTAAGTCTTGATGCACACCACCGGGACGAAAATAATTGGCATGAAGACGAGCGCCACAAGCACGCTCATAAAAAATCATCAATCTTTCACGTTGCTCAAACCCCCAAAGCGGTGGAGTCAAAGCACCAACATCCATTGCCTGTGTCGTTACATTAAGCAAATGATTAAGAATACGCCCAATTTCAGAAAACAAAACACGTATTAACTGTCCTCTTTTGGGAACCTCAACACCTAATAATTTTTCAATCGCAAGAACAAAAGCATGTTCCTGATTCATAGGAGCAACATAATCTAAACGATCTAGATAAGGCCCTGCTTGAAGATACGTCTTTGTTTCCATTAATTTTTCGGTACCGCGATGTAATAACCCGATATGCGGATCTACACGCTCAACAACTTCACCATCCAACTCTAGAACCATGCGCAAAACGCCATGCGCTGCAGGATGCTGCGGACCAAAATTGATATTAAAGTTTCGAACATTGACCTCAGCCACTATCAACCCCTTGCTTTTTAAAAAACTTCATATCAAATATTAAAAATAATTTATCATATTAAAAACATTTAATTATTTAAGAAATACACTACTCTCATATAACGCTTTATCAAAACAAATCTTATTTTTTTCCATCTTATTTTTCATCACAAGGTAAAACATATTGTCCTCCTTCCCAAGGAGAAAGAAAATCAAAATTACGCATTTCTTGGCGCAAAACAACGGGCTCATAAATCACCCTCTTTGCTTCATTATCATAACGACATTCAACAAATCCTGTCACAGGAAAGTCTTTGCGTAAAGGATATCCTTCAAACCCATAATCTGTTAAAATCCGTCTCAAATCCGGATGACCTGAAAATAAAATCCCATACATATCATAAGTTTCACGTTCATACCACTCTGCGCCAGGATAAACCGTACAAGCTGAAGCAACAGGGGTATTTTCATCTGTACGAACTTTAACACGTAAGCGTAAATTCTCACGAGGAGACAGTAACTGGTAAGAGACATCAAACCGCTTATCACGAGAAGGATAATCCACACCACTAATGTCTGTAAGATTAATAAATTGACAGCGAGAATCATCACGAACAAATATTAAGACATCCGTAATTGCATCAAGACGTGCCACAATGGTTAATTCACCAAAAGCAAGAACGGTCTCTTCAAGCTTATTTCCTAACTTGTTTTCCAAATAAGCAGCAAGTTCAATCAGTGTTTCATCCATCATGACACGAAAACTCTCTATCGCTCTATGGATCCGGTACGGCGGATTTTTTTCTGTAACAATAATATGCCGTATAATAATGCCTCTGCTGTAGGAGGACATCCTGGAACATATATATCGACAGGCACAATACGATCACACCCACGTACCACTGAATAGGAATAATGATAGTATCCCCCACCGTTTGCACATGATCCCATAGAAATCACATAACGTGGCTCTGGCATCTGATCATACACTTTTCTTAAAGCAGGCGCCATCTTATTCGTTAGAGTACCTGCGACCACCATCACATCGGACTGTCGGGGGGACGCTCGTGGTGCATATCCAAAACGCTCATTATCATAATGAGGCATTGAGCATTGCATCATTTCAATAGCACAACAAGCCAAACCAAAACTCATCCACATTAAAGAACCGGTACGGGCCCAAGTAATCAAGGCATCTGCTGAAGTAACTAAAAAACCTTTATCTGATAATTCAGCATTAATATCACGAAAAAACTTATCATCTGACCCTATCAATTCACCAGTATTGGGATCAATGATTCCTTTTGGTTTTGGAGCTATCATTGTTGAATTATTAGATCTTAATTCCATTCAAGAGCTCCTTTCTTCCATTCATATATAAATCCAATAGTCAAAATCGCTAAAAACACAATCATCGACCAAAAACCAAAAATACCTACCGAGTTGAATGAAACAGCCCAAGGAAAAAGAAAAGCAACTTCAAGATCAAAAATAATAAATAAAATTGAAACCAAATAGAAACGAATATCAAACTTCATGCGTGCATCACTAAATGAATTAAACCCACATTCATAAGCCGATAACTTTTCAGGATCAGGAGAACGATACGCTACAATGTAAGGTGTAATCAACAAAACTCCAGCAATAACCGCTGACACAATAATAAAAATCAAGACCGGCAAATAAGAGCTCAATAAATAAGCCATAACCCTCTTCCATCGTAACGAAATGTCTGAGTTTAACACAATGACTCGATATTGCGAGATCAAACAGACAACTTTAATAATCGCCCTATTAATTCTACTCATACTGCTTGAAAGGCATACAGAGCGATACTTTTCTTATTGGCATAGGTAACGCAGAGCAACAAAAGACGCAAGCCTTATTCTTATAAACCATGTAAAAAGGAAGAAAAAACATAGCACCCCCTAAACTAGACACTCCACCACCTAATTCATAGCACATGAATATCTTCAAAGAGAAATTCCATAAGGAAACATAAAATGGCGCGAGTGACGGGGCTCGAACCCGCGACCTCCGGCGTGACAGGCCAGCACTCTAACCAACTGAGCTACACTCGCGCATTTCTTTCGAACCAATTCATTATTGGCTCAAGGGGTCGTGTAAGGGGTTCATACGTTTATGTCAAGCAGACTTATACATTTTTTTTAAAAAATCATCAAATACAATCTTTATTCTTGCGTTTGCAAAAAAAATTCCTTAAAGAGTGCCTATTCAATTGCTGATCATTGGCATTGGGCGATTAGCTCAGCTGGTAGAGCGCCTCGTTTACACCGAGGATGTCGGGAGTTCGAGTCTCTCATCGCCCACCATCAAATTTCATATCAATAATAATTTTTGACCTTGCACATACTCGTGAGTAAGTAGGCTTTTAAAATTCGTCCGTTCAAGTTTATACTCTTTGCCTATGTGCAGTTAACATTTTAAAGTTCTATTCTTGAAAAACTACGCAATACCTTAACAACCGTTATAGCACTTTACCTTTATATCATTCAAAGAATTAAAAACTTCATTGTGAAAGCTTTGATTCTTTTAGTGTCTCGCTCAATAGGCTCTTTCTTCTCTTCAAATCAATTTCTTGCTAATCTTACAGCAAAAAGCGTTATAAATATATCCAATTTTTAGTCATGCTTGGGCTTGGAAGAAGTCTTAGACTATCAATGCAAATCTTGCCTAAAATTTTATTCAACTCGTGTAAGAATTTAAAAAAAATCACTATTAATCAATAAAAATTTAGCCGTGATTCTAGCTGAATTTTTGAACTTTTTCTTTATTAGAGTAAAATAGCTGTTTTCTTCAAGTTATTCTCTAACTGTACGAGATATCTAAATATTTTTATTAAAAAAATTAAAATATTTTAAAGAGCTTTCTTATTAAATCATACTTATTTAAAATCAATACAAACTTACCTTGAATAATATATCATTCTTACAAATTTATCTCTCATAAACTATCAGAGCAATAACTTTTTCGTTTCGCAAAATATGAACGAACTAAATGAATAAATATCTAGAAAAGTCAAATAATTCAAAAAATATATATCCGCAAAGAATTTGATATAATTTATCAAACATCTCCAACTGGATATGTCTTATCATTACGAAAATGCTTTTCAGAAATTTTAAAAATATCGCTTTGTAAAAACTTTTAGACAAGAAAATGAAATGATAAATATCATTTTTTCAGAAAGAATTGTTATTTTAAAATGTAAAACGATTAATTAACACACTCGAAGAATTAGCTTAAAAGGAATTATTTCGCTTGAAGAGAAAATAATTTTGCAAAAAAAGCTTGAGGGCATGTATTAAAATGATTGACCTTTTGCAAGAACTTTGTCAAAAAGCATATCTAATTTGGAGGGGTGGCCGAGCGGTTTAAGGCACCGGTCTTGAAAACCGGCGTGCAGAAGACTGTACCGTGGGTTCGAATCCCACCCCCTCCGCCACAGCGCTTTTATCGTGCTTGTAGCTTGCCAGCGGTGTAGCTTGCCAGCGGGTTTTGTATATTTTGCCACTGTAGCTTGTCATCGGGTTTTGCACAATTTGACAGCAGGTTTTGCATCAATTTATTTTTTTCGAAGGGTTTTTAAGGGGTTCTCAAAGGGACTTCAAAGACCTTTCAAAGATTGTTTAAAGCCCCTTTCGTGAATCGTTTTCTCTTTTCCTAATCACAATTGGTAATGATGAGCTCCTTACCAGCAATTGTGTTATTTAAAGAGTTACACGAATAAACTGTTTTCACCTCTTTTATAT
>NZ_NJGE01000023.1 GCF_002777915.1 Bartonella tribocorum
AGTTAATTTATTCAATAAATTATTTATAAACTTTTCTATTTGGCTCTATGTCTTTATGGGATAAGTTTAATGACTTTATACGTGAATTAAAAAGAACTGAATATAATATTGAAAGCCAATCAAAAATAATCTTTTGATTAATAAGTATGCCCCCATGAAATGAGGCAGACACAAAAACGGATAAAATCAATCAATGGTATTGAATGATATAAAGTTACTTTTAATAGAAATTTGTTTTGTATCATCAGCAGTAAAAAATTGTATCTTTTACAAAAATTCAAATTTATTCATTTTCTATATTACATTTTATGTTATATTCTTTGAGTTAATTAAAGATCACAGAATATTAAACTGATAGGATACATTTTTCTCAAGTTTTGGAGAAAAGTTGATTAAATCAGCGGGGAAAAGTAATGAACGAAGGTATAATTTGAAAAGACAATATAGAGTATTATTCGTAAAAGAATGCCGTTTTGGAGCAGACTGAAAAATATTTATGATCAATGATATAAATGAGAGACATGAATTGGGGGAATGATCTTTCTTACAGCGCAGTAGATTAAACTTACAGCGCAGTAGATTAAAAAAGTAGATGAAGTTTAAAATTCACCATTATCCTTTATGAGATGAAAGCCTTCGTCACATGTTTGATTTATTTGTTTTGAACTATTTTTTCCTGTCTGTAATATCTAAAGAATATCTTCAATAAGCGCTCTTTTAGGGTGTCATTTCCATGGTCAAAATAACGGTTATTGAGCTTCCATTCAGGATACTGTTTTGCAAAAGGAAATCGTCATTTCAGACTATGTGAGATTTATGTATTAAGTCACGATATATCATGCCCTCTCCTCTTCTATCAGAAATTTAATGCTTAATCGATAATGATATGATCAAAATAACGAACCTTACGAGAAAATTTTTTAATAAAATAAAGTAAAGATGAGCTCTGAAAACAATTTTTTTAACGTAAATTGATACGGAGAAACCATCAGAGAGCAATAGGGGGAATTACAAATGTTGATGCGTATAAAAAAAGAGATCACAAAATCACCTAAAACCGATTTATGGATCATTTGTGCTCTTTCACCTGATCAGCAAAGAGAATGGACCGGTAAATGGTGTTTAAAAAATAAACAAATCCCCATCAATTGTGATGATGTCAATGATCTTTCTGCCTCAGGTTCATTTTACAGATCTAGACAAAATGATTACTATGGAAGCAGCCCCTCAAACCATTTCCCTCAAAAGATGACGATCTCATTTATGAGGCTTATGTTACTCCTCATAACCACTTTAAAGGCGCATTATTCCCTCTCATTATTAATACGCTGTGAAGTTCTATATAGACCAAAGTGCCTTTTAAACTTTGGAGTGGTTATAAAAAACAACTTTTCATGGATCTTTGAATGGGGATATGAAACCGCTACCTTTTCACAGAAAAATGTTCTCTTCAGTGAAAATTCTCATTGTACAGTCTATGGAACAACACAATGAACAGAGCACGCACTCTTGCTCTTACCTATGGTGCTTATAATGCAGTACGCATGCTCATTGGTGTCTACCATGCGATTTTTTTAATGTCTATGGGGGTCAGTCTCGCGCAATTAGCCCTACTTCAGGTTGTCTTTTCAACAACTATTCTGCTGCTTGATTTTCCTTGCGCTGTTTTAGCGGACAGATATCGACGTAAATATTCCGTTATAGCTGGCGTCTTTATGACGGGAATATTTTATCTTCTCTGCCTTCAAGCCCCCAATATGACGGCACTTATTATTGCACAAATCCTCTATGCAGCAGGCATTTGCATCATTGTCAGCGCCATTGACGGATGGATTTACCATTCTCTTGGTGATAAACACGATCGCTTTTCGCATTATGCGCATCTTTATCACCAAGTTAATTCTTTCGGCAGTATTTTCAGTGGAATTGTGGGCATTGGAACGATTTATTACTCTGGACAATATTTTATGGGATATATTATCTCATGCCTCATGATGGGATTTATTTTTTTGGTCTTCCTTATTGTTCCTGAAGAAAAGAAATCGGTGATTGAAACACACAAAACAAAGACAATCTTGCAAAATGCCAAGGAAACACTCTGGATCTTTCAAAACACTGTGGGCGGAGCATGGTTTATTTTCCTGATGTGTCTTTTTAGCGCGGGTATTCAGATTATTTATCACTTCTGGCAACCGATCATACTTTCAGGTGGAAAGATTGATCACCTCAACGGTTCACAAATGTTCGTTTTGATGTGCTGTCATATTGGAGCTTTTTCAGCACAATATTTTTCAAATTTACTGATGTCGAAATATCATGTTCTTGATAAAAAATATAAGAATTCTATAAAGTATTTCTCCTTCTTTTCTGCGCTGATGTGCGTAGCGCTCTATTTTTTAGTTCATAACAATCAAACGGCTGCCTCCGTCATTGCCTTCTCTTTAATCCATGGATTTATTTGCACTGTACCCATAGGGGCAAAAAGCTTATTTTTCTCAGAACTAAACCAAACACAAACGCAACATATTTCCGGTGTTGTCGGTGCTGTATCTTTTAGCGGAAGAATATTTTCAATTACCGTATTAAGTATTATTTCTTTTCTTCCTGCAAAAGTGTCTCCCTCTTATTACCTCATTTTACCGACCTTCACTTTTTTTATGTGTGGTTTAGTCATCATGAAATGGATGAAACACTCTCAAAAGTCTTGATAAGAGGAAAACGATAAAATTACCATCTACAATCTTTTTTCTCAAAGGCTTTCTTCTAAAGAAAGATCTAGGCTTCTTTAGCCCCATGATACATCACGCTTTCAACAGACAACGTATCCGCAGCAAAGCAATAATCGATAATAATAGCCCACAAAACCCTAAATATCGTAAGATTTTTTTCAAATCTGTTTCATTTTGAATCAATCAAAATCATTTGCTTGCACATCATCAGCAGATAAGAGCCATATGGGTAAAAACGATTTAGAAAGGAAAGAAGCCTCTTATGAACGATCAGTGCCAAGGGCTGGTGCAATACAGACCTAAAATCCCAGAACTTACTCTATAATACACTAATCTTACTGAAAATGGCGGAGAGGAAGAGATTCGAACTCTCGAGAGCCTTTTGAGCCCTACTCCCTTAGCAGGGGAGCGCCTTCGACCACTCGGCCACCTCTCCAAGGATTTGCATAAATGGTATCAAGAGAAAGTTCAAGACATTTTCGATTTTTTTCCCAAATATCTGAATTTTTTCCTTTGTTCATTCCATAGGATGCCCAAATGAACACAACAACATTGTGTCTTTTTTATCACATCTTCTCGAATAGTGTAGGCAAACATTACAAAAAGTTCATTTCATATTTGAAACTCTAAAAAGATTAGTATAGCTAGAATGATAAGTACCGCGTATTTACTTATGCCTTTGTTTTTAATGCATGAGGCAAGTGACATTCTTTAGAAGAAGATTAAACGGACCTCGGAGATCCCATATGAATATTAAATCCCTCTTTTTAAGCTCTACAGCAGCTTTTTTAGCAATTTCTGGAGCGCATGCTGCTTCAACAGTTGTTGCCGAACCTGAACCTGTCGAATATGTTCGCGTTTGTGACGCCTACGGAAAAGGATATTTTTATATCCCTGGAACAGAAACCTGCATGCGTTTGTCAGGAAGTGTTCGTACTGATTTCATCGGCGGTGATAATGTTGATGCAACCACCGAAACTGAACTGAACGAAAAAAGAAAAACCTATAGCGCATCATCACGGCTCACTCTTGTTTTTCAGGCCGCTTCTGAAACAGAAATGGGAACCCTTCGTTCATATGCGAGAATTTTCTCAAGCTGGGGTGACGGTAAAAATGGCGCTGGTGCAAGACTTGCAGCCGCTTACATTGAACTGGGTGGGTTTCGTGTAGGTCTTGACGATACCATTTTCAACAGCTGGACTGGTGGTTATGGAAATGTTTTCAATGATGACACCATAGCGCCTGCCGGTACAACACGCACCAATTTTATTTCCTACACCTTTAATGGTGATGGTGGCTTTTCTGCTATTATCGGTGCTGAATTAGGCAATAATGTAGATGATCTTCCTGGCGTAGCGGTGGAAAGAGACTTGCAAGGAAGCTATTTTGAGAAAGATGGGGAACTTATTCCTGTAACGAACAATGAACTTCCAAGTAAAGCAATTAAAAAGTACACCCCCAATGTGGTTTTGGGTATAAAGTTTATGCAAAAATGGGGTGGTTTTTCAGCCGTCGCTGCATATGATGCTTACTACAAAAAGTGGGCTGGAAAAGTTCGTGCAGATTTCAATGTTAACGATCGTTTCAACCTATGGGTAATGGCTGGCTATAAAAATGGTGTTGATTACTACACAGAAAACGCAGCGGGTGAATTGTCACGAAGAAGCACAACGATCTATGCAAACTGGGGTGGTAAATGGGCTGCTTGGGCAGGTGCTACTTATAAACTCACGCCAAAGGCAGATTTAAATGCTCAAGTTTCTTATAGTGCTGTCAAAACCTTTGCAACATCTGTCAATATTGCATACACACTGGTTCCAGGGTTTGTGATTACACCTGAATTGACTTATGTTTCTTGGAATGATGACCGCATTCTAAAAGATGCAAGTAATAATGAAAAACATTTGCTCCATGGCAAAAGTGCTTTCCAAGGTATGATCCGTTTACAACGTTCATTCTAATTCTATTTGGCTACAGCTTTGAAAAACTGGCAACACATGTTGCCAGTTTTTATTTTTGAAATCAAATATCATGAGCCGCCTTTTCTGATACCGTATTTTCTTATCTTTCTGACAAAAAACGACTTAGTTTTACAAAAATATTCTCAAGAAAAGTTAACCTTATGCGCTTGATAAAATGACTTTGCATGGGGCATTACCCATCAATTCAAACATCTCTTCTCTGCTCTTTAAAGCATACCACCGTTGCTTTATTCCCCAATTGATCTTTTTTTGACGAATTGATATCTCATCTTTGTCATTTAAAACATAATCTTCGTCAAATAAGTCCTACCCTAACTATTCAGTTTAACGACATTGAACAAGGGTCCTATCCCCTTTAAAGAACAAAGATTCCTACCCGCATCAGTTTGTAAACAATCCGATTGCTCTGGAGTAAAGCACTTGGCTGGATTTCTTATGATTCATTTGCACAAGGCTCTACAGACAAATCTCACCCTGAATATTTATCACTCTATTTTTATTAAAATGCTTAAATTAAATGTTGTACTCTTTATGTCCCTGTATCACCATCTTCAATGATAGTGTTTTACAGCATCATAGAATAAGACATTGCAGCAAAACAGAATATTGATTCATAACGACAATTCATCATTATTCAACTTGATTGAGACCCTTTAATACCGTAGAATTCTCTCATTTCACTTCTCTTTCTGTTGAATCAATCAAAACCACTTGCTTGCACATCACAAGCCGGTGGGCATATGGATAAAAGTTATACCAGAAAGAACGACAAATGCCGGTGAATCATTTCGAGTATCAAAGGCTGTCGTGCAACACTAAAAACGAGCAAAGTGTATAACAGTGCCGACTTGCTCTCTTATGAAACGTAAGGATGATGATGCACAAGAGATGACACACTTTGCAAAAAATTTTATATTCTTCACGAAGGGTTTGTAAAATCTGTGCGTGTGGCACACAACGAAAAATATTTTTAAAACGAACAAGTAAACATATAATAGAAGTTTATTTTGTTTGAAGCATTCTCTCTTGCATGAGCAGCATGCCCTATTATACCCAACATCTTAACTTTACACGTTTTTAAAAGAAGCAGAATATTAAGACAAAGAAACAACAAGGTTTAATCTCTGCAAGCCATAAAGTTTTCTATAGAGTTATATTTCCATAAAACACCTTACGATTTTAAAACGATAAGCACTCTTTTCTATATGAAGCCAAACAGCAAAAAGCAGGCTATCTTAAGAAACAAAAGCGCTCACACGCAATCCTAAACATATTTTCAATGAAAACACATTGAATTTACGGAAAATATTTATCAACCAATGCATAAAGAATTGCTGCTGTTTCAACATCGAGAATCCCATCATAATTTTCTTGACGAAAATGAAGTTGAAAAGCTCGGATTAAATTTTTGTATCCTATTTCAGTACATGCAGCTGAAACATCATACCCATAACACTCCAACTTCGCCAAAACCTCCTCTTTGGAAGGAAAACTCTTAGAAAATTGCTCTTGATAATGACTTTTTAGTTCATCATCATACCATGCCCCTATACCTGCTTTATAAAGCTCTTTCCATGGGAAAGCTGCTCCTGGATCAATTTTCCTTCCAATGGCAATATCACTATGCCCCACAACATCGGTTGGCATAATATCGGGATAGCGTTGAAGAATATTCAATGCAAGCTCTTTAACAGCATCAATTTGTATTGGATTATAAGGAGGAAAGCTAAACACCTCGCTATGATGATCCGCTAACTCAACAGTCTCTTCTGAATCATCAGAATGCCCCGTTGCTAGATTAACGATTTCAATCCCAATAGATGCATCATTGAGATGCGTATGCCCAGCCCATGCGCTAACACCGGCATGCCACGCACGCTCGTTTTCATCAACCAGATTAAAAATACGCATATCTTTAAATCCAGCCTCACAATATGTCTGCTCTGAAGGATCAGGAACAAGATAGTGTGCACTAACCTTCTCCCCTGTAAGAGCCATGACCGAAGCTTTAAAATCAAGAGACGTATAATGCATAACAAGAAAACGAACGCGACGATTAAAACTCTTGACAGAACGATAACTGTTGTAATCAATTCGATACATAAAAGCCCTTCCTTTTGCGCTTTATAAAAACCACCGCGTATCACAACAGCTAGGACATGAACCGTTGAAAAGATGTGCAATGAACTTGTAATTTAGATACTAAAAATTACGTCAAAAATTTGTTCATTCACAACATCAACACCCTTACCAACAATCAAGACCCATTTTTATTTCTCCTTAACACATGTATAAAATGTTTTTGACAACATCCACAAACACACCACATCAAATATTTTCCACACAAATTCCCACACAATGATCAATCGAAAAGAAAATAAAAACGTAAAAAATTACTTCTTAAATCTTCGCATCTTACAGGAAAATAGCTGTTTCTGTTATCAAATTGAGAAATATTTGGCCTTAGAGCAAACACGCAACTATCGTGTCATCTACACAACAGCATAAAGAAAAAACTTTATGAGATCTTTACAGCAATTGATGACCAAATCATTGAACAGCATATATTCGCAATCAACGCTTCACAGGCATATTTCTCAATAAAATTTGCAAAACTTTTCTGTCAATGACGCTGCTTCTTGTCTTTCCACAACATCTCTCTTTCTGATTTACAAAGAGTATCGATTATTGACAAAGCCTAAGGAACACAAAGTCTCTGGATTTCTTTCATTGACACATCAAAAGCAGAAATGAACATATAGACAAAAACAACATTGTATAATGCATCTATCTTCTCCTCTTAATCTCAAGAGCGAAATCCATTACAACATTGAGTGCTATACAAAGTGACACCACGAAAATCCAATCGGGCATGAGCCTTCAATATTTTCGCTGATAATATGCCCGTTGAAAACCAATGAGGGATCTTACGGGATGTCTATCAGAGAACAGATTAACTTTTGACACCAGAAAAGAATAGGAGAAAGATATGAAAACTGACGGCTCTCTTAAATGAGGGGCCAAGTTCTTTTTCTGCTTCTCCTTGATCTGTTATAGCACCAAACAAAAGAACATCGCATTCAGAAATTTTTATCAAGCCGCTTGAGGAAGACAATCCCCTTCCTGCTTGCAACATTTCCACCCCATATCATCATAAACAAATTCAATGGGCAACAGTTCATGGGCTTTAAGTCCTTCAACGCCCCCCTCACAGATTTCTAATCCCAGCCTATCATTCAGGTAGCAGAAGAATTTTCTTTTTCATAACCCCTCCATCCATTCACGAACGATTGCATTCGTCATAACAGGATTATCATCCCACAAACGCGTACCAGCTCCAGAAATTATTCGATATTCATGATTGACACATTGGCTTTTTGTTTGATTATCAACCGTTGCAAATTGTGATTTTTCCCCCACCAACGCTAAAAACTTCCCCGTATACTTAACAATCTCATCTCTAGCATCCAATGCTAATAAGAGTTTAAATCCTCTTATCATTCGTTCAATGGCCACGCCTTTTTGATCTTGTGGAATTTCCAAGGCAACTCTTTTTTTCACAACGCCAGCAAGATTCATAAAACCATTGAGTGTTTCCAAAGCGCCTAATAAATCATTATTTTCTAAGTGAAACAAGATATCTCCAAGGCGCCGTTGCAAAAGCTTGTCTGGATAGCCAGGGGCATTTACAGCAAGTACCGCTTGAACATTGGAAAGTCGTGCGGCCAATATTTGTACCAACATGCCAGCCATAGAAAATCCCACAAGCACCGTAGGCTCTTTAAAATACTTGTCCAATTCTTCTCTTATAAAAGATACCGTTTCTTCAGCAGAACAATTCAGAAAATGAGCACTCTTAGGAAAAAGCGAGAGTGTATCCAGCAGCGTCACTTGAAATCTTTTTGTCGCGCATAGCTTTGTCAATGGAGAACAAAAAACACCCCCATCCCAAATTGGCATTACAGGAGAAAGAATAACAACAGGAAGACTCAATTGATCAATTCCTTCTCTTGCTTCAAAAAATAGACTAAAGCCAATATTCTTTCCCCCCAACGTCATGAAAATACAGATATGTTGAAACTCTACGCCCACAAATCCGCCATACCAGCCAATTTGTCAAATTCAAACGAAGCTTATGAGCAATTTAAACCCCTCTCAATCAAAGAACTCAATAAAAAAAATCATTCAATATGAGAGAGTCCCCATTCGCGTAAAACATCAAAAATATTTCTGCATAATACCCTCTTTTTATCATTTCACTCAGCTTATTTCTGAAGTCATAAAATGACGCGCTTTTTGAATATAAATGATAAAACCAATTATACAACACACTGCTAACAAAGTTGCCATAGCCCGTGGGCTATGACCAGAGATCTTTCCGATAACCGCTGCGCTGAGTGCCGCACTTCCTAATTGCAAAGAGCCCATAACCCCAGAAGCAGCTCCCGCAGCTTTCGGATGCGATGAAATAGCCAGCGCCGTTCCTAATGGCAATAAAAAACCATTGCCAAAAGTAAGAACAGCAATAGCCATAAAACTTGTTATAAGAGGCCATGGGCTTAGATACATTTGCAAAGCAAAAAGCGCACCGCCTATCACAAAAATAATATACCCTCTCCCCACCGTCTTTTCCATAGACTCGCGTTCAAAAAACCATCGCGCCAAAAGGTTTCCCAAAATATAGGGCAGCGATACACCAATATAGCTATAACTAATATGTATTGGCGATAAACCTAAAGTCGTGAGTAAAAAAGGCGATTCCACAATATAAGCAAAATAGGCAGCGTAAGAAAAACACGGAATAAGGGCATAAAAAATAAATTGTTTATTTTTAAGAACGCTCCAATATCCCTTCATAAATCCTACCGGAGAAAAAGGTTGTCTCTTTTGAGGAGGAAGAGTTTCAGTTAGCACAAAACAACACAACAAAATGGTCAAAAATATAAAAAAGCTTAAAAAGATAAAAGTTGCCTGCCAATGAAAAACTTGGATCAAAAGTCCACCAATAAAAGGTGCAAGTGCTGGTGACATTCCAATAAAAGGGAAAACAATTAAATAAAGTTTTCCTGCTGCTTTTTTATCCAATAAATCATTGATAATCGCGCGGCTTAAGACAAGCCCCGCACAAGCTCCAAGCCCTTGCAAAAAACGTAAGACAAGAAAAGCCTGAATATGAACTGTATAAATCACCCCAATTGTCGTGAATAACCACAAGAATAAGCCTAATAGAAGTGTTTTTTTACGCCCAAAATTATCACTCAACGGTCCATAAATAAGCTGTCCAAGGGCTAATGCAAACAAAAAAACGGCCACCGCACTCTGAATTTGAGATTGAGTCACTTGATAATACTGACGCATATCTGCCAGTGCTGGTAAAAAAATATCGGTAGAGATCAATCCCCCTGTCGATAAACACACAATAAGTATAATAAATGGCAAAGTATATTTACGATTCATAAATAAAGTCACACTTTTAAAGTTACAGATTGAATATAATTCATTAAAAAGAACAAATATAATTACATTTTTTCTTATATAGATAAATAATCATGATTAAAAGTGTTATTATTTTACATGATGAAATTAAATTTCTATTATTTATTTAATCAATAAAACTCTATTCTCCATGCTTCACAGGCAAAAAAACACCCTATGAATAAGCGTTTCTTTAACATACACTTTGCTGTAATCTTCCACTTCCTTTTTCATGGATATCATAAGCAAAAGCACATACCCTCTCCACAGCAATAATGCCACTTGCTATACACGATCGATCAAAGTTGATTGATAAAATGCTAAACAGAAAAAATCTCTGAGGTCTCTATTCCCCAAAACCCTACGGTATAAACAAAGCGTGTAACACAATAATAGCTTAAAGGACCCTATCAACATAAATCATTATTGTAAAGTGTTTAGCTCTACCAAACCATAGAGTATAATGACACTTCTGCAAAACACAAAAAAATCCAATATACTTTGCTCATTGCATAACACTTTTTATTTAAGACAAATATAATCAAAATTACCGTCTCAATCTATTGATAAAGATTATAGAACAAAAAATTAATAGGCTTTTTTCTTTAACTTAATCCATAAGCTTTTATAATATTCTAAGTTGCTGGTTATTTTTGCCCTAACACCTGACTTTCTAGCGCTATTTTATAAAATATTGCTTCCATAAGAACAGTAATATTCTGAGCAGATATTCCACTCACTTTATAAGCTAAAAGCCCATAAACGACAGCATTTAATTTTTCAAATTTGTTCTCTCTCGCAAAAATTACGATGATAATATATATTATAGGGTAAAACACGCCTTATCTTCAGACGTAAATGAAATCTTTTGCATTATTTGTGTATAAACATTTTTCCTTTCATAACAAACGTTAAAGCATTTTTTCTCTTCATTTTTAGCACCTATTCATCTATTTTGGAACATAATGGGCAATAAGGCATTGTATCTCCAGCATATTTAAGGAGATAAAACATGGAAACCCGCATTCCTGAAAACACACCTTTCGATACGAATTTTCTAGGAGAAACATCCCTAGAGACAGAATATTCTTTTTTTCAAACATCCATTTCATGGTCTGCCATTTTTGCCGGACTGTTAACGGCTCTTGCAACCTCAATCTGCCTCTCTTTTCTGGTAGGAGCATTAGGATTGAGCCAAATGGATTTTACCTCTTCAACCTCTTTTGAAGGCTCTTTCCTCTCCTTTAGCATGGGTTCTCTTATCGTTATGCTGATAAGTCTTGCTTTGGGAGGCTTTGTCGCTGGACGTTTTGCTGAAACCGCTGGGGCTCTTCATGGTTTCTTAACCTGGGCTCTCATAACGCTTCTGATGACCCTCCAAGCCATTCATGTGGTTTCAAGCACAGCCAAAATAGGGGCTCAAACGGCCCTTAAAAACAGCTCCATGATCGAAAAGACCATAGACAGTTTCAAAACAAATATTTCCCCCTTGCTTACAAAATTAAACAGCGAGGACTTTGCAAAATTTTTGACAAAAAACAACGGCAATGGCATCAATTTTGACCAACTTGGCAATGAGTTGCGCACCCTTCTCCATAAAAGCGATATACCTGCTCTCAACCCTGAGCGCTTAAAAACATCTTATCAAGCAGCACTCAATGATATTGGTTCTGCGATAACCGCTTTCAAAAATGATCCTTCTCATTACCGCCAGACTTTAAAAAATCTTGGTGAGCGCCTTTCTGATCGTGTAGAAGATCTCACAACAAAATTTAATCGAAGCGATATCATCAATGCTCTCATAAAAGATGGCATGAGCCGTTCGGAGGCACAAACAGCAGCCAACCATGCTGTTCAACTCTATCAAAGCGCAGAGGAAAAAACGCAAAAAGCAATTCAAGTGCTTGAAGAACGGGCTGAAACCCTCTCTGACAATTTTGAAAATACAATCAAAGGTGCAAAAAACACAGCCACGAAAGTGACGAACACAGCCTCAAAGATGGGATGGTGGGGCTTTTTAGGCAGTCTGATAGGCGCTTTTGTTTCCAGTGTTTGTGGTTATTATGGCTACAGAAGCCGTAAGGACACTTTCAAGTTTTAAAACTTTGACCTCTAAAGCAAACTGAGAAAAAGCTGTACAGAATGTGCAGCTTTTTTTACACTTACTTGAAAAGCTTTTTGTATAACATGGCAGCTGATACACTCTCTTGCGATACCAGACACAAGTCTTTCGAAGTTCAAACATAAAAACAGAACACTTTAAATAAGCTATAATGTGCGCATCTCCCCTAAAAATCAAAAAATTTCGAAGAGAACAGCCTATCTTTTTAAGAAAAATCTATAGTACTTCTTTATAAGGCAATGTGTACCCTTTCAAAAGAAATAGCAGAAAAATCATACATCTCTCTGTTGTTAAGAAAAAAGCGAATATCATCCTCCTGTGATATTGCTAAAAAATTTCTCAAAACAACAATGATATAACCTCAAAAAATAAGAAATATTTTAAATAAACATAGCATTTGACAAGAAAATAAATCCATGCCACGTGTTAGAATGTGGTAGTTTTTCATTTAAATTATCATGTATTTTTATCAATTATAAGGGGAGGAATATATGAATATTTCACTTAATGAAGTAAAAGATGTTATTGAGTTAGCTGCTGACGAAGTTGTGCCAACTGCAACGAATGATAAATATGCACAGCGCAGCGATGTTCAAGTGTATCAAGATGAACTTGATATGAATGGTTCGCTGGAAGTTTAAGAATGTATTGTTAATACAGATCTGCTTATCCATCAAACTTTAAAAAATTAAGCATATTTAATGACATGTTTGAATTATTTTCAGAGGGCTTTGCTCAAAAAGTTTGGGCTAAGCAAGCGGCTGAATTGTCAATTTCACACATCCCTTTCACTGAAAGGGATGTGTTGGACGCTCTAAGGCAATACGCTCTACATCCTCATAAACTCTTAGCTTTTAATCCTAAATCCGAAGTCATAACAGTGGTTAATGGCGCGCGAAGCCCACATCCTCTTCCAAACTTTCTTGTTTTAGAGACAGATAGGACTATAGAAGAATATACTGCCCGCGTTGATCAATATGCCGAAGGGCAAGAATGGGCGGTCATGTATTATGGGTTATACGCTGCGACCCCTGCACTGTGGGATGCAGCAAAACAGTTTGCAGATCAATTAGCTCATTCTTTAGGTTTTAGACCCGGTGGACGCGTGGATATTGACTGCTTCATAGGCCGATATGCTTCTACCTATGTTGGGGTCCATGTGGATCACGCCCATAATTTTGATTTTACGCTACAGGATGGCAAAACAATGTTTGCTTGGCCTAGCACACGAAGAGACCTCCAAGGGCTAAAATATCCTGAATATGAGCAACATAAAACAACAGCAATTGCGCTGCAAAATCGAATAGACCGCGTTGCCTATTTCCCCCATGATGCCTTCCATGTTGCCGAAACGGGAGAAAAGATTTCCGTAAATATCAATATCGCTTTTTGGGAAACAGCACACGATGCACAACACCATAGAGATTATGTCACGCATTTACTCCATCTTGATAATCGAACGCGACATGATATCCGCACATCAGGAAGAGCAAATTTAACCCCTGATAATGCTTTTCAGCACTCCGCACTAAACTCTGCCATCACACATGGTACCTTAAAACGCCATATGCTTGTTTCTCAATTAATTTGCGATACAAGCTCACGTTTATGTGTCGGTCGTCCCCTTATTGACGTCTCCAAAATTGAAAGTACAATCACTCTGCGCCCACTCGCGACCCTCCAATGGGTGCCCTTACTAGAAACAAAAGAACTACTCATCGCTGCAAATGGGCATTGTGCCAGTTTCGAGTATAGCTCTCATTTAGAGAGCTTCCTTTCCCAACTTTCGTCTGGAAAAAAATTAGATATAGCAAAATTAAATGATAAATCCTATAAATATGCGCAGGAGGAAATTTTAAAAACCGTAAAAGCTTTAGCGTCGTGGGGAGTGTTGTGACAAAGAAAAAATCTATGATTTTTGCCAAAATGGGACTTTTTCTCGTTTTAGGCTTAAGCAGCTTTGCGGATGAAACCACTCAAGTCACTCTTATTCTACACTTAGCAAAAAATACCTCCTCTATTTCAATGCTTCTGTTAGCGGGGTTTATCGGAGCAATTTGTGCGGGACCTATTGCTCCGCGTCTTTTGCATCACTTCAAGCCTGCACGAACAGTGCCCATTATTTTATTATTTCAAGCAATATTTGTCGCTATAGCTGCAATGGCTAGCCAATTCTGGGCTTATATTGCCCTTTCTTTTGCACTAGGCTTGGCTGGTTCAATCTTTTGGTCTGCTATCCTTGTTTCTATCCCTGAATTGGCAAAAAATGATCAGCAATTAGACCGGATCAACCGCATTATTCAAACAGTCCGTAATCTTGGCTATATTGCTGGACCACTGTTGGGCGGTGTCTTGTATGGTCTCTCAAACGGGCAAAAAGGGCTCTTTGTACTATCCATCATGGTTCTCTGTGCCGCCTTGATCACCACATATTGTTTTAAAAGTTTAAAAATGCATGGGCCAACAACAAGCACAACACAGCACACCAAAAAGGGGCTAGATTTAAAAGGGCTCTTGCGTAAAAAACATGTTATCTCTGCACTTTTCCCCCTTATCATCACCATTATCCTCACCTCGGTTCTCAGCGTATTACTGATTTTTCGTATGCGCACTGAACTAAACTTAAGCGGAGAAATCTATGGAGTGATTAGCAGCATGGCAAGCTTTGGTCTCGTTATTGGTCCACTCTGCTTCTCTAGCCTTTTCCACCGCCTTGGCAATGCCGCTGGAGCATCACTGGCTGCCGCAACCATTGGCTTTGCAATTTTCTGTTTATCCTTAACACCGCTTATATGGCTTATGATGTTATCATCTTTCCTCCGTGGGAGTGCCAATGGTATGCAAAATGCACTCATGGCAAGTTTTATGATGAAAGTGATCCCAAAAGAACAAAGAAACAATCAAATGCCCGCTTATATTTTCATCCTACAAACGGCCGTGTGCATTGGTTTTATCAGTGCAGGTTTTGTAAAAGTGCATCACACCCAATACACACTCCTTATCATCAGCATCATTACCATGATCACCGGTATTTTAGGCTTTATCATCAACAGCGCTCTGCAAAAAAAGGAATGGGGTAATGCTCAGCTTCCCTTGCCAACCTATCATGAGGAAAAAACTAGACAGAGCAAAAACCTATGATATATCATGAACGCACAAGAGAAAATTGTAACTTTAGCATTTTGGGGGGCGTTGTGACAAAGAAAAAATCCATAATTTTCGCCAAAATGGGACTTTTTCTTGTTTTGGGCTTAAGCAGCTTTGCCGATGAAACGGCTCAAGTCACTTTTGCTTTACACTTAGCAGAAAGTACAGCCTCCATTTCAATGCTGCTTTTTGCAGGGCTTATAGGAGGAATTTGCGCAGGTCCCATTGCCCCGCGTCTTTTGCATCACTTCCAGCCAGCGCACACAGTGACTGTTGTTTTATTGTTTGAAGCACTCTTCATAGCTACAGCCGCAATCGCCAACCAGTTTTGGTTTTATATTGCTCTTTCTTTCGCACTGGGGTGTGCAGGTTCACTGTTTTGGTCTGCTATCCTTGTTGCCGTGCCCGACTTCGCAAAAAATGATCAGCAATTAGACCGTATCAACCGCATTATCCAAACAGTCCGTAATCTTGGCTATATTGCTGGACCACTGTTAGGAGGCATGTTGTATGGTTTATCAAACGGGCAAAAAGGGCTCTTTGCACTATCCATCATGGTTCTCTGTGCCGCCTTAATCACCACATATTGTTTTAAAAGTTTAAAAATGTATGTGCCAACAACAAGCACAACACAGCCAACCAAAAAGGGACTAGACTTAAAAGGGCTCTTGGGTAAAAAAAAGGTTGTCTCTGCTCTTTCCCCCCTCATCATTACCATCATCCTCACCTCCACCCTCAATGTATTGTCGATTGTCCGCATCCGCACCGAGCTATCCTTCAGTGCACAAACTTATGGAATAATCAGCAGCATGATCAGTCTTGGCCTTGTGGTTGGTCCACTCTGTTTCTCTAGCCTTTTCCACCGCCTTGGCAATGCCGCTGGAGCATCACTGGCTGCTGCAACCATTGGCTTAGCCATTTTCTGTTTTTCCTTAACACCGCTTATATGGCTCATGATGCTGTCATTTTTTATCCTTGGGAGTGCCAACGGTGTGCAAAATGCACTCATGGCAAGTTTTATGATGAAAGCCATCCCAAAAGAACAACGAAACAGTCAAATGCCGGCCTATATCTTCATCCTACAAACAGCCGTGTGCATTGGTTTTCTCAGTGCGGGTTTTGTAAAAGTGCATCACACCCAATACACACTCCTTATCATCGGCATCATTACCATGATCACCGGCATATTAGGCTGTATCGTCAACAGCGCTCTGCAAAAAAAGGAATGGGAGAATGCTTAACAAACTTTACCATCTTGTCTCTTAAAAAAACATGCCCCAAAATGGCATGACGATCACCATCCGATCAAATCATGCAACTTCATACCAACCAACGTGATTTTGATAAACCACTCTCATATGACGGAACGAACAACCCCAGCGAATAACCCCAGCGAGCATCCATTACCAAAACTTGATATTTTAAAACAAAAAAACCGATAACATCATGCAACAAGATCCTATAGGCTTAAATTTTTACCATGGAACAGGCGGTTATGTATGGCAATTAGCAGAAACCCTGCAACATGACTTGAATGAAAACATCCACACCCTTGCCTTACAAAAACCCACATCCCCCATAGCAATCAATTCTTTTGCCGTTTACCCACGCAAATTAGACTCCCTAGCACAGGTTCAATGGGAAAAAGATGTACAAATAATAAAAAATAAACCGGCACTCATTGGCAAACGTCAAAGACAACCGATCACCGTTGTTTCCACAAAAAGTTCTGCCTTTGGTGGATTTGATTTTCTAACATTTACAGCGCTTCATGAGGGCTGTTCTGTTCAATCCTTGAAAGAAATCAAACTCAATGGTTGCCTTTTTGAAGGAGACAATCTTTTGATATCACTGCTACGACACGGTCTCATTCAAACAGATCAACAAACCTTTTCAAAAGATCACGCAACAGCTCTTTTACGAGAGCCAACATGTCGTATTGTCAATTCTCCTCTCGGGTCCCTTGCCATTAATCAACTTAATGGACGCACAATCCGGCTGAATGAAAAAACCAAACCTCTCTTGCAAAAAGCCACAACAGAAATACATCTTCAACACCCCATAGAACAAACAACAATATTTTTTATCAAAGCAGGAATGCTACGCTTGGTAAAATGATAAGGATCAAAAGATGCCTCTGATAAGACCTGGTATGGGAACAGAAAACAGTATTGAGCTTCTTTACACGCTCATTCAAATGGCAAGACCACGCACAGTCCTTGAAATCGGTGCGGGGGATAGCACGCGCTTGATTGCGACAGCACTACAAAAAGCAAAACAAGCATGGGAAGAGGATAAAAAACTTTTAGCATCCTCTCCCTGGGAAGAACGTACAGCTTTGCTTGACCCTTCAGGTGTCCTTGAGAATTATCAACCACGCTTGATCACCGTTGATGATTTTTCAGCAAAAGGTCAGTCGGCCGAAGAAGCATGGCAAAAACTGCTCCAAGACGAGCGTATTGAAAAAGACACTGTAACATTTATGAATGAGAATTTTTTCTCTCTTGATGAAAGCACTCTCAAATCTTGGGGACCAATAGATTTTGCTTGGATTGATGCTGGAACGCCCGCAGATGATGTGCGATTTGTTACCACACTTTGGGAACATATCAGTGCTGGTGGTTATCTCTGTTTGCATGAACCAACCATGACAACAACCGTTGCTCTTAATGGCGCTCAACGAGTGAGACGCGTCAGAACCCCTTTGTGGGAAGAAATTCTCTACCGCCTTGATGGCTCCTATGAAGCTTTAACGCTTCCCGAAAATCACAAATATCGCCAAAGTGGTCTGGGGATTATTCGCAAACGCACCCCTGCCGAACAAATTATACGTACACAATCGCTCCAAGCAGAACTCATAGAAATCAATGAACTACCCCTTCGCAATGATCTTTTGCCCATGGGACAAGAAACACTAAACAAACGCAGTAAAACCAATTCACTGATTTCTGCCATGACCTCACCAACACTGCGCGCTGTTTACGCAGCCATTATCCTTGGTGCAAAAAATCTTTCTGATATCCTAAAAACTGTCGATTGTGATGCCAAAACTATTCATAAATCAATCAATCGTCTTTTGAATCTTGGTCTTATTCAAACCTCAACAGCAGGCTTTCAAGCCGAAGAAACCCTGTGGAAAATGCTCGAAAGTAAAAATGAGCGGGAGAGAGAAAATTTAAGCGACCGCCATTTAGAAACAGAAGAAATGCTGACAAAAATTGCAGAAGCCTTTCAAAGAGAAAAAATCTATAGCGAAACGGAAGTTTCCAAGATATGCAACCTCTTTACGGTCGATTTTGCTAGATTACGACGCACCCTCGTTGAGAGAGGATTTTTACAACGCCATGGGGGAAAATATCAGCGCATGCTCTCAAAAGAAAATTAAACGATGGTTAATTAACGCAATCGTCTTTCTTCTATAATCCAAGAAAATACATAACCTTACACGCAAAAATATAATTTCATAAAAAAATTATAAAATGATTCATCTCATTTACATATTGACAATCTATGAAGATGAGAGCACCCTCTTCATGAGAAATGCAATGGGAAAAAACAAAAGCGCGGGGTATTAAGTGATAATCAAAAAAAATTAGAAACAGTCAAAATCATCAGAAGAAGATAAGAGATCAAGGTCTCAATGTTCTTCCCGATCGTTGCGCGAACATCAAGGTGCATTATATCGGTATATCACGGCAAGCAACCGCTACTCAATCATGGAGAATTCATGAGTAATGCCTATCCTATTACCCCAAACCTACAGTTGGTATACGTATCAAACGTAGAGTACTCTACCGCTTTTTACAAATTTATCTTCAAGAAAGAGCCTATATTTACCTCGGTACGCTATGTTGCATTTTCTTCTTCAGGTGATGCACTCTTTGCTCTCTGGTCTGGAGGTGACACGCCTAAAGAAAATGTGCCTCGTTTTTCAGAAATCGGCATTATATTACCTCATGGAGAGGACGTAGATAAGCTATATGCAGAATGGCAAGAGCAAACCACCGTTGAGATAAATGTCTTGAAGGAACCGTATACTGATGTATTTGGACGTACCTTCCTCATCAAAGATCCCGACGGTCATATTATTCGTGTTTGTCCACTGGATTAAAAAGCTTTAAGTTTGATCTTTAATCGCCTGAATAATAATAATTGTCTATTGCCAAAAACCTATAAGCCATGGACGCTAGAGTCTGACTTACGACGCGTGATTTATCCGTTTGGGACTGTTCCATTCCTTTCAGCCCCACAATCTGCCTGTTCCCACAGGCGGTCTAATTGGCTTAGGGATCCGTCAGCGTTATTACATGATCTGTGAATCATTATCTGAAAAAGCTTGCAGTATAGAAGCCAAGACGAGAAGTCTGCACGATGAGGTCATAGTTGAACCATCTAGCTATATTAAACATTCCCACTGCTCCTGCTCACGACTTTCAGTACTCGTTACAATCCCCACGCGCGTAATCCTACCCAGCACCTTCTCGATGTTGCAATACTTGGTTCTCAATGAGGTCTTCTCCAATTTTCAACTCTAGATGAATAAAGCCAAATGAAGTACGCGCCGAGCATCACTGGTACCGCCCTTTGATTAAGGAAAGCTGGGATTAAGGAAAGCTGGAAATCAGACCGCCGTGTTTGTGAAAAACTTCACGCGTACGAGAGAAAAAACTATGCGACCGAACTTTCAAAGAGAAAAAATCTATAGTGAAACGGAAGTTTCCAAGATATGCAACCTCTTTACGGTCGATTTTGCTAGATTACGACGCACCCTCGTTGAGAGAGGATTTTTACAACGCCATAGGGGAAAATATCAGTGCATGCTCTCAAAAGAAAATTGAACGATGGTTAATTAACGCAATCGCCTTTCTTCTAGACTTCAAGAAAATGGATAACCTTCCACTCAAAAATATAATTTCATGAAAAAATTATAAAATGATTCATCTCATTTACATGTTGACAATCTATGAAGGTGAGAGCACCCTCTTCATGAGAAATGCAATGGGAAAAAACAAAAACGCGGGATATCAAGTGATGATCAAAAAAAATTAGGAACAGTCAAAATCATCAGAAACAGATAGGAGATCAAGGTTTCAATGCCCTTCCCGATCGTTGCGCGAACATCAGCATGCAATGTTTTTGTTCAATCAGAGGAAATTGTTGATTGAGGGGAATTGTTGATTGTATGTCATCTTCCTATCTGGGATTGCAACATCCTCCAGCGTTAAGGGGTACCATCAAGTCTTCCGTAGAGAGATTTGGCGTGCAATACACAGCCGCGCGAACGTACGCGAAATATATAATTATTTGATAAGCTTGCGTTAAAGTTAAACATCATTGTTCTCGATTCCTCTTCTGTCATATTTCGTATCTATCAGAAAAGCTGTTTTTATGAAATTCCACAAACCTTAAGAAAACAACACTATGAGAAATGCTGCACATGGCAACAAAAATACGATCTGACAAAAGAAACTTTTATAACCACCGATAGCAAGGAAAAATTCTATCCTGAAATGATCACTCTTTCTAAAAACATCGTAGAAAAAACCAAAAACAATATTCTTGCAGTGGACTGGCTGGTAAATCAGGAAGGATACTATTTCAACGAAATGTGTACAGCAAAAACAGGGCTCATAAAGCTCCCTCAAAAGATACAACAAAATGTATTTGATCATTTAACAACACTTCTATGGAAATTCCATGGGCAAAAATAAAATAACTTTTTTCATCTATAGCGCCGTTTTTCTTTCTGAATTTTCCTTTTTCTTTGTACTCCCTCTCCTTGGAAACTCTTCTCTCATCACTGCTGCAAATGTTGCGTTTTATCTCGCTGGATCAGTAATCCTTGAAAGCATTCTCATGGTAACCACAACGGGTTTATTAGAGAAACTTTCGCGTAAACTTTTAATGGCGACCGCCTTTATTTTAAGGAGTATAGCTTTTCTATGTGTTATCCTATCGCTCACATCTACTGCATGGCTGGTCTTTTTTACCTTAATGGCTTTTTCGAAAGCAATTTCAAAGCCATTTTTGAGAGAAATTTTATCAGAACATCTCAATGGAAGTACTCTTAAACGTGCATTAACGCTTTATTCTTTTTTTCAAAACGCTGCTGTCGTTATCGCCCCTCTCGTTGCAACGAGTGCAATAAAATACAATGCATCAGCTTTTTTGATGGCTTTTTTTGCCATCATTAGTTTTTATCTTTGCATTCTATCCATTCAAATTGTTTATCACTACCCTCACAAAAACGCATCCGTTGAAAAGAACAAAACAACAAAGAAGCCTCTTCTTTCTTCTTTAAAAACAATAGGGCATAATCGTTCTATTGCTTATTTGCTGGTCACAGCTTTGCTTTGTGCATTCCTCATGGGAGTTTTTATCACAACCACAACACTTCTCAATAAATTTAACAGCAATCTCGCCCCTTATAGTGGAATTTTCTTTTCAATTGTTGGCATCAGTATTTGTATCTGGCAAGGAATAATCAATAAACATCTTCGCCTTTCCGATAAATCAACTTTTTACCTATTAGGACTTATGGGAAGTTTCTCCTCATTTTTCCTCATGGGTGGCGTCTTTACCGCTGTGACTGCGTTAATTGCTTACAGTGTCTATGAATCTGTCATGATTCCAGAGATATACTATCAAGCAGGGAAAACAACTGCACCCCTCTCTGCCAGTGTTTTTTTTAGTTATATCCTTGTTGTTTCAAATATTGGCCAAGCGATAGGCTCATGGACAAGTGGATGGATCATCAGCTATTTTAACCAGCATATCGCTTTCATTTTTTGTCTGATTGTTGGTATCTCTGCTTTTGCCTCTTGCCTTTGCCTCAAACAAACGAAAAAGTAAGGAGTTCCAATGTCATATATCATTTTTGCAACCGGTGGCACAACAAGAGTGCCCACAACACTTCGCCATAAATGGCTTAATTATGCGTTTGTAACACACACTGCGGCAAAGAATCTCAAAACTGTCTTCAAGAATTACTCTGTAAAATCTGTTACCAATTGCCTCACAGCCGAAGGATTATAGGGTGGATTTTTATTTGCCCATGAAATTTGTCGCCTTCTCCATGTTACATATGCCTCTGAATGCTTTAGCAAAGAATGGACACTCAAAAAATACAGAGGTCAAATATTTCTCACGGACAAAAAAACAGAAACATTTAAGCACATGCACTTAGAAATATACAGTCCACAAATAAACACCTCTCACCTCACATCTTACAGAAACAAGAAATCCTCAGCCTCGTGGGATAATCTCTGTATCAGGATTTATTTACCACTGGTATAGCTGCAAAAACAGCGCTATTAACAATATCCTCTAAAACAAATAAAATAAATATTATGGTGGAAAAGTTAAATGTTGCGTAAAATTCTCAGTTTCCAGCCAAGTGTACACCTTGTTCTCATCACCACTCTTTTGAGCAATGTTGGAGTCTTTATGGTTGTTCCTTTTTTGGCGATCTACTTAAGCAAGTTGAATTCCCTCAGTGCAATAGAGGTAGGGACCATCATGGGAACAGCTTTTTGGTGCCAAAGAGCAGGCTCCCTTTTCGGAGGAATACTCTCCGATTATGTCCATATCAAAAAAACTATGCTTTTGGGTCTAGCGATGCGGATACCAGGCTATCTTACCATTGGTTTTACGCATAATTTTTATATCCTGCTTCTCTCCTGCATCTTTATTGGACTGGGAAGCAGTATGTATTTTCCTGCTGCAAAATCTTTTTTAGTAAAAAACGTCTCAACAGCTGACAAAGTTGATATTTTAGCCACCAGATCCATTTTTGCCAACATAGGGACAGCCATTGGCCCATTACTTGGAATGCTCATTTTAAAAATTCATCCCCACTTATTATTTAGTCTTGTTGGTTTTATTTTTGTTTTATTATTGCTTCTCAACTGCACATTAAAAGAAAGTCCGAGTACCAGCACACGCAGTAAAATAAATTTTTCTGATTTTCAAAAACTGCTCACCAATAAAAAAATGCTTCGTATAGCACTTTTTACGTTTTTATTTCTCTTTCTTTACATACAACTTGAAGTCACAATCCCTCTGTTTGGTGACCAAAACTTTGGGAGAAATGCCCCCTCATACATTTTTCTCCTCAATGCTCTTATTGTCATCTTTTTCCAAATACCTATCTCAAGATGGTCTTGTAGAGAAAACTCCAAAATGCCTATCGTGTTATCCTTTGTTTTTTTTGCACTCTCATTCTTTCTTCTCCATACTCTTGATCATTCTTACCTTAGTCTCTTTTTAGCAATCATTTTTTTTACCTTTGCCGAAATCATTATGCGCATACGTCTTGATTATGATGCGACAAATATAGATGAACGCCTCATCGCTAGTGCATTTGGCATCATGAGTTTGTCGAGTGCTTTTGGAGGAATGGCAGGAAGTTACTTTGGCTCTCTCTTATACAACAAAGCTCTTTTTGGTTTATCGGCTTGGCAAATGTTGAGTATTGCCTCTCTTAGTGCTGCTCTTCTCTCTCTCCTGCTCTTCATGAAAAAAGCAAAAAAGTAAATTCAAACAATCTCACGTCTAATCTTCTTATCATGCAGAAAAATAAGCCTTCCAGAATGAATTGCACTAATTGCAAGAGTCTTTGCATTTATTGACACTTGAGATCAAATGATTGCTTCGCGACGCATCCATTATTTTTCTCCATTACAACCTCATATACTATTTTTTCATATTATAAGAGCATATAATGCAATGATCATCACCGCAAAAAACATCTCAGAAAAACAAAATTCCTCCTGCAATCATTGAACTACTCCCTCAAATATTTGCAGACCATTATACTCATAACCAGTTAGATAGTTTATTTCTTACATCCAATACCCCTAATAAAACTCCAGAGGATTCAAAGTCTGTCAAGGTTCAAGCATGGCTGCAGGCAATCAATATAGAATGCAATGAACCACTTGAGATTCTTGGTAATCTACTTTCTGATCTTATGGAAAAAGAATATTTTGACCCAGACCCAACCGGAATTAACCTACTATTATATGAAAAAATAGAACAGTTAGAAAACGCTCGACGTCAAATTTTAGAAACGTTAAAGAAAGATGGATTGCAGTATGTGCGTGGAGGATATATTATTAAAGCTGGTCTCCTCTCTACAGAAACGTTGCAAAAAGAGGTTGCAAAAAATGGGCTGTTAGCAACAGAAACCGAAATAAAAAGAGCATTAAAACAAATAGAAACCGATCCAAGGGCTTCAGTTCTCTATGCAGCAAATTTATTGGAGGCATCCTGTAAAGCTTATCTCAACCACTACTCTATCGCATATGAAGAAACAGCTCGTACGCTTCCCGCTTTATGGCAACAAATCGCAGAGCACGCTAAGATTCATCCAAAAGATATGGAGAAAGAAAAAGCTAAAGATCTCGATGTCAATGACTTAAAAATGTTTGCATCCGGTCTATATAAAATTGCAGAGGGCACCATGAATTTAAGAAACAAAAAAGGAGCAGCCCATGGTCACTCAGAAGAAAGCTTTCGAAAAATCAACCTCAAACCTCGTCATGCGCGCTTAGCTGTTAATGCAGCCTCTGCCCTTGCAATGTATATCTTAGAATTACGTCACAAAACATCCTAAAAAATGCTCTCGATAACGAGATAGATTGCCCCACATAAATTTTTCATCAGGACGCAAACAGATCTGTAAAATCGGTCAAGATCTTATAAAAACGGCAAACCATGTGACTTTTGGAGCAGAGCCTACACGTTCGTATAGACTCTGTTTTGCTTTCGTGCAAAAAAATTGACAGCAAATAGACTCCTCGATAAACTCACCAACATCCGTTTAACCGATCGTTTTATTTGGAAGCAAAGGGGAGTACCTCAAGGGGAATATCAGGGAACAAGCATTGGGGAAAACCATCAGCTCTCTCCATCACATTCATCCCGATATCACAGCCCTCACAAACAGGTATTCATTCTCAAAACCTATGATTTATGGGACAGAACAAATATTTTGAAGAATATCAGCAGGGGGACATAAGAATGCAAAAGAGAGATTCCTATAGCAAATCAGAAAAGTATGTCATCTATACCGTCATTATCTCCAGTATACTTCCCTTGCTCGATGGAAGCATTGTTAATGTCATCCTCCCTCGACTTGCACATTATTTTTCAACGAGAGACAATGATATACAATGGATTGTAACCTCCTATTTTCTCGCCACCGTACCCGGACTATTGATGGCAGCTTTTATGCAAGGGAGAATAGGGATCAAAAAGACATGGCTTCTTGCAAATTGCATTTTTATGCTTGGATCATTGGCGGTAGGATTAAGTTATGATTTTCAAACCATTATCTCTGCCCGTATTGTTCAAGGTTTTGGAACAGGACTTTTGCTGCCCCTCAGCCAAACTATTATCGCCTTACAATTTGGACAGACACGAGTACGCCAAGCGATGGGTACCATAGCCGTACCAACGGTTTTTGCTCCAGCCTTTGGTCCGCTGGTTGGTGCTTCAATTGCTCAGTATGTCTCTTGGCGGTTGCTATTTTTTATTAATATTCCCCTTATTCTCTTGGCGCTCACCATTGGAGCAAAACATTTAAAAACCAATGAAACAGCAAAAACAAAATTTAACTTACTGGCATTTTTAACCTTTTCCCTATCCCTTATTTCATTTTTTTATCTCACAGAAGCCAGAAACATCAATAACAACAATATCCTCTTTATCATAGCACTGATAGCGGTCATCTCTCTCATATTGTTCATTGTTTCTAATCAGAAAGCAAAAAACAAATTAATCGTCTTTAGTGGATTTACAAATGTACGCTACACATTGCTCATGATCATGGGGCTAATTGCTTCCTTTCTTTTTTATAGCTTTCTTGTTTATTTCCCACTAGCGACCGCCTTGGAAGAGCCCCATGAAAAGAGCCTTCTCATCATCGGCGCCCTCCTTGCTTTGCAAGGAGTAGGAGCATGGATCGGCAGGAAATTTATTTACCAGAAATGGAAAGAAAAATCGCCCTTTTTCATGATAGGCATTGGTTTGCTGATCTCAAGCTTTGGCTTATTATGCTTTGGCTATACGATAAGCATGGATGGATTAGGATTCTTACTAAGGGGTATAGGGCTTGGTATTACCACCATTGTATGCCTTTCCGCCCCCATACAATATGTCAACAGTTTATACGTTAAAGATACAGCAGTGATCACACGCATATTACAGCAAATAGGTGGCGCTTTGGGCGGTGTGTTCGCAGGCTATTTACTCCATACGCTAACAAAGGGATACCTCACCCTTAACCAAACCTATCTCATATTCTTCCTCTTCTCTATCGCTGTATTTTTACTGTTTTGTCTCACACTCTCCCTATCGCATAAGGAGAGGAGCGCAAATTTATGAGATGATAATATTTGCAGTGGTTATAAGATCATAGAAGTATTTGTTATGGTTGGAGAATACCAAATCGTAGGGTATTTTTCTGTAAGCCCATACACACGCTCACAAATGCCCCCTACAGCATAAGCACTACAACCTCTTAAGCATCTCTGTTACACACCATAACAGGAAAAAACAGAACAAGCCCTCAAAGTTTTAGCAAAGCAAGCCAAAATCTTTTCTCAAAATCTTGAAGAACGAGCTGAAACCCTCTCTGACAATCTTGAAGATACGATCAAAGGTGCAAAAAACGCAGCCACGACAATCACAAACACAGCCTCAAAGATGGGTTGGTGGTTTTTTTTGGGTAGTTTGATTGGTTCTATAATTTCCAGTATTTTTGGTTATTATGGTTACAGAAGCCGTAAGGACATTTTCAAGTTTTAAAATTTTAGCTTTCAAGCAAGCTTAAAA
>NZ_NJGE01000024.1 GCF_002777915.1 Bartonella tribocorum
GTATGGGGGGTGGTGCATGGTATGGGGGTTGGTGCTGTGGTCTGGAGGCTAAAGTGCACATTCTTATGGTTCATTTTACAGCTCCACGTTTTTACGATTTTGCAAATTTACAGAAATCAGCAGAGAAGAGTCCTTGTGCTTTCAAACCTATTTCGTGATGGAGTTGGTGACGTGGTGCGAAGGGGGATTGGTGTGTGGTATGGAGGCTAAAGTGCACATTCTTATGGTTCATTTTACAGCTCCACGCTTTTACGGTTTTGAAAATTTACAGAAATCAGTAGAGAAAAGACCTTGTGCTTTCAGGCCTGTTTCGTGATGGAGTTGGTGATGTGGTACGGGGCTGGTGCGTGGTATAATGCGCTCATGAAGTGTATGAAACTTATAGAGGCTTCTTTTATACTTCAATAAAAGATGGAGGGGTGTATCTCATAAGATGGTTTTTGTTGCTTAACTAATGCGTTTATTTAAAAGAAAACTCTTTGAGTGGTTTTAATGGTATGGATGATGAAGATAAAATTCTCTGTATATCAATACGTTATTAAAAAAATGCACGTTGGCTATTTGTTTTTCAAGATTATTTTCTTGTGTTAGCTTAAGTTTCTTTCTTATGTTTTTTTAAATCTCTTCTCATGCTGATAGAATTTATGTCACTATAATGCTTTGAAAATTTATTGCAGAAGAGCTTTGTAAAGCGTGTAAAAATGGTTCATGAGACGTGAAAAATCATCAATAAAGTCTGCGTGTTTTTTAAAAAATAACGGATGTTTTTTTAAGATTGAACACGTCTCATGTTTGATTGTTTATTTTAGAGCTGAATATTTGATTTTTGTGTAAACATATTTGCCAAGGCATCCATGATACGTGAAAAATCAAGCGCTAAGAGGAAAATGATGAATATAACCCACTTCGTATAGCGTGACATCACCTTGATACTTTTATAAGCCATGATGATTTCTTGGAGAATTTCTTTTTCCTTTTCTGTAAGCTCTGTTTGTTTTTCTACTTTTTTTCTAGCCATGTTTCCACCCACACAAGCCTTCCCCTTGTTTGTTATGCTTTAAAATATCTCTGGCGAGATTTGAGCTGATGTTTTTGAGATCTTTTTGATCTAAATAAATGGGCATCCAACCAACGCAAGATGAAGACTCATTGATCGTTTTTATGGCGCAACCAGTGAGCAAGAGCAGCGCGTATATCAGGATCACTTTTTTGATTAATTTCATTTTCCACCTCTAGCCGTGTTGTTGAGGACTTTAACGTTTTTTCTATTTGATTTTGCTGTTCAAGCTTTTTTCCAAGCATAAAAGCTTTTGTTAAAGCGATAAAAAAAGCAGTCAGAACCGTTCCTGTTAACATCAAATTTTTTTTCAGCCACTCTATCATAAACGTTGCTCCCGAAAGCGTCTTGCTACAAAGAAAATGCCAACACAGGCAGCTAAAACCATAATGCTTGCCAAGGCCCATTGGATGGGACCATTGCCGGCCAATAAGCCTCCAAGGCCAGAAAAAGAACCAATAATAGGGGTTAGTGCTTCTGCTTTGAAAAAACCCATGGGTTCTTTTGTTTCTACGGTTTGATAGTTGGGCGAAACATAAGCGCCTTTTGCCCATAATCCCGCTTCTGCTGTACGACGGTGCACAAGTCCGTGAAGACGCTTTCCCCCTGCTTTGGTCCATTTTTGTAATTCGGAAGGGACGGCTTCATATTCGCTGTTATTGAGTTTTTTGAGCAGGGTCGATTTGCAAAAGGCTGCTGTTCCTACATTATAGCAAAACGATACGAGCGCGGCGAATTGTTCATCTGTTAAGGAAACCGTCACATTTTTTTCAACAGTATTTTCAAATTGTCTTAAATCTTGAGAAAGAATTTCTTCGGCCTGCTTTTGAGTGATAATCATGCCCTTGTGAACAAACGGTTTGCCAGCCGTACTGGTATGCCCATAGCCGATTGTCCACACCCCAATGGCATCTTTATAAGCCTGTAAACGTAATCCTTCCCATTGCTTAATGAGTGCAAGCCCTGATGATGATATTTTTCTCATTTGCTTCTCCATAAAATAAAGCCTCACTTTTTAACGTGAGGCTGGTTGACAGATTAAAAATGAATTTTTTACGCTTCAAGAATAGAAGAAACGTGAAACTTTAATGAAATCAAAAGGTTGGTTACGACATCCCAATTAGATATCTAAAGTGAGGGAAGGGTTGGTGGTGTTTGCTCTTGGCTGGTTGTTTGGTTTTGAGACCTCGTTCATAGGGGGGGCTGCTTGAGAGAGTCTTGTGGGGTGGCGGGCTGATGTTGGGTGGATAGACGATAAGCGTGCTCTCGTGCGATTTTGTTATTCGTATGGCAGGGAGGCGTTTAAAAGCAGATCCTCTCAGAAAGATAAGACATCGGCTGTTACTGAAGACGAAAGCATGCAATATTTTATGGATTAAGCCTGCTGCTTATCCAAATAGTCTCATTGTTAAAAACACTCTGGGTTAAAAAGAGCTTTGGAATTTTGATACAATTCTAAGAGGGATTGATTTTTATAGAACAATGATGTTTTTGCTTTAAAAAGCAAGTTGTTTGCTGTTTTGGTTTTTTGAACGTAAAAGTTGGCTTGCTTAGAGAAATCTTCGCTGTAAAATAGCACCGCTTCGCTTTTTGATGAAGAGCGAAGAGAGAAAAAATGTCAATTACATCGTTAAAGATTTGTATTCCGTAATCCTTTTTTTGTGGGGGGAAACAGAGACGGTTTTTGCTTCTTCTTCCTTTAAGTTTTTTTCAAATCTCTCTTTCAAAGTTTCTCCTTTTTTGTTGACTGGTTCATGTTCAGCACCCGGATTGGCTTTTAGATATTGTTCGAGACGTCTTCTTCCTTGCGTATGTTTGTATAAACTGAGGGGAAGATAGGAATCTAATTTTTCAGCAGATAAAGATGAATGGGGCTCACATAAGACACCCTTAACATTATCCTTATGCAGTCTTGCTAATTTCTCAGATTCAAGATGAAGCTTTTTGGCAAGGGCTAAACTAAAGATTCCACATTCAGAAGAGCTTTTCTGAATATCCATTTCGGCCATGGTAAAAGAATAAGGAGGCAGTTGAAGCGTTTCTAGGGTTTGATTTATTTTTATCCCTAGTTTCGCAGCTGTGATATTCTGAAATGTTGTCGGTTCAAGCATAATCAAAGAGATTTTGTCATTAACTTTTTTATAATCCATAGCTGCAAAGTGGATTCTGCTCCCCAAGTTTACAACAAATTGAGAAGATTTTACGCCGCTCTCAATTGTTTCTTTGAGTGCGTATGTAAGATCTTCTGCTGTAAGAGCCAGTTTGAGATTCATGTCCGGATATTTGCTGTTTGCTTTTTTGACGAGAGCCGGCATCACTCTAATATCGGTATCTTCATAATAAGAGTTAATCCAACAACCCGTGGCAAGATCATCTTCTAAGCCTGTAATAATAGTTTGTAATTCTTCAGAACTAGGGGCAACATGTTCTTCTTCTGTTTGAACAGAACTTTGCATTAAACGGGCAATAAGGTCTGCTAAAGATTCTTCCGCACTGGCTCCTTCTGGTGTTGGCGATGAACGAGAGGGCGATGAATCTTGAGGCTTCATACTCTTAGCCTTTCTCTTGATGGTCGATAGGCCATATTATTTTCTTACATTTTGGCTAAACAATGTTTTGAAAAAGGAAAGCGATAAGCGTTTCTTGGAGAGCTAAAAAAATCGTAAAAAAACAGGGCTGAGAGGTCTGTTAGATTTAAAGTTTGTGTGTGTGTTTTCTAGATTTTCAAGGTCTTAAAATACGCGTTTTAAGTATGCTCATTTTTATAGAAAAACACCCTTTTGACTGTTTCTTTAAGAGATACATTGCTTGGTTTGCCTTTTTACCTCTTTATCTTACAAACGGAAAAAACGCTTTGCTTAGAGCACTCTAAAACAGCATCGCTTCTCCCTTATGAAGACGGAAATTGGGCTAAAGCGTTCATTACAGCATCAAAGCTTTGTATTCCGTTGCTCTTTTTCTGTGTTGTGAAATAGAGGCTGTTTTTGTTTCTGTTTTCACTAAGTTTTTCTCAAATCTCTCCTTTAGAGTTTCACCTTTTTTGTTGACTTTTTCATGTTTAGCATCTGGATTTGATTTCAGATATTCTCCAAGACGTCTTCTTCCTTGCAGGTGTTTGTATAAACGAGGGGGAATATACGGATCCAATTTTTCAGCCGGTAAAGGTGTATTCGGTTCACATAAGACACCCTTAACATTATCTTTGTGCAGTCTTTCTAATTTTTGAGATTCAAAGTAAAGCTTTTTGGCAAGCGCTAAACTGAACATTCCACATTCAGAGGAACTGCGTTGAATGTCCATTTCCGCCGTGGCAAAATGAATAGGAGGAAATTGCCGTTCTTCAAGGGATTGTCGTGTTCTTAAGGCGAGTAAGGCGGGAAGCGTGTCACGCAGTGAGGTCGGTTCAAAAAAGATCAAAGATGTTTGATCATCAATGGTTTGATGATCCACAACCGCAAAATGGATGCCCCTATCTTGTGCATTAACAATAAATCTGGAAGATTTTATACCGCTCTCAAGTGTGTCTTTGAGTGCAAGGGCAAAGCCGTCAGGGGGAGTTGTAAGTTTAAGATTCATCTCTGGATATTTACGATTTGCTTGATCGACCAAGGCTGGCATCATGTAAAGATCTAAAATATCATAATAGTTTTTGAGCCAACTTCCATCGGCATTATGCTTTTCTAAGCCTGTAATGATATCTTTTAATTCTGTACGGTTGAAAGGAGTATTTGGTATTTTTTCGATATTGAGCTGTTCTAAATGTGTTGCAAGATTTTCTAAGGATGCCTCTGTGTTTGGTTCTTCTTGTGCACTGGCTCCTTCTGGTGTTGGTGATGAACGAGGAGAAATATCTTTTGAAGCTTGTGGTTTTATACTCTTAGCCTTTCTCTTGATGATCGAGAGGCCATATTATTTTCTTAATATTTTGACCAAATAATGTTGTGAAAAAAAGCCTTTGTTTCTTGAAAATAAAGGAGAAAATCATCTTTTAGCTGTTTTTATAAGAAGACTTTTAAAATTTGAGGCTTTCTTAAGTTTAAAAATTCCGCGGATTTTTTTATAGCCTTAAAATCTATAAAAATTGTCAGAAGTTTTGGGACAATGTTATCTTTATCGTTTAAGGTCTTGCTATCGCATGGGTTCATTGCACTGGAGAGATGACTGTTTTTCAAAAGTTTTTCCGTGTGAAAAAATGAAACTATCCGCAAGCGGCATTTGCTATACAACAATGCCTATTTTTTAAGAACATTCCCTTTGGATTTTTTTTCCGGAAAAAGATAGGATCAATCATCAGCTATCAATTATCCGGTTATGCTGTAAAACATTGTTATGCTGTAAAAAACTGTCCTTTGAGCTGTTGGGGTATCAGACAAGTCTTCTTGATGATACTTTTAGTCTTTTTTAAGGGCATGTGGGTTGTTTTTAAGTTTGTTGGTTGCGTTTTTAAGTTTTGAGTGAAGACCATGGGGAAACTTTAAGAGGAAAGGTTTGTGGATTTCAAGTGCACCCTGCTAAGAGGCTTCGTTTTTTTACAAAGCGACGACGGGGGAAAAGCTTCATCTTTTGAAGTGAGCAGCTTTGAAGCATGGGGTGGCTAAAATGCACTGGGTGGCAACAGAAATCGCAGTGTTTGGGTTATTGCGTATCATTTTTATGATCGATTGCATCGGTGTTTTTTTGGGGGGGAGCTTGTGGGGCTGTTGTTTTAGGGGGATGCTGTTTTCTTTGCCTATCTCATAACACCGGCTTTTGGTAAGGCAAAAGAAAAGCACTTTTAAAAAGAAGACGTGAAAAAAAAGATGAAGATGCCGTCGGACAGTAAACTTTAAACTTTTGAACTCTTTAAACAGCTCCTGCTTAATTTTCTCAAACAGTAAAACGTCACACCATTTTATCATTGTTTACCATTGCTGCACAACACACACTACTTTAGTGCAGGTTTTATAACAGCCTACCGCAACACAAATATTTAATGATGAAAATAAGACGCAAATATCCTTCTACCGCACCTGTCATTAAATACGATTTTTCATATTCTGTCAACAGAAAAACGATACCTTTTCTTTTTTTATCGCGAAAACAAAGCAACAGAAAAAAGCGCGTTCATTGGTTGTTTGGCAATACTTACATGGAAAAGTTTTTAATGTGGCAAAGAACATTTTTGGGGGAAAGAAAGGGCAAGGGGGAGAGGAGCGTTGTGGTTTGAAACGCGTGGTTTTTTATGGGTAGAAGGGAAGTTTTTGTGGGCAGGTTGGGATTTGGCAGCTATTGGTGAGAGAGCAAGGCGGGATCATTGTGATTTTGTGGACGATTTTGTGAGCGATTGCGGTTGTGGTGGCTGTTCTCTTAGCAAGGGCGTGGATGAGGGATTATGGCTGGGGATTTTCTTGGATTTAAAAGCATGCGCTTTTCATTTTGTACAAAAATCAATGTGTGGTTTTTAATAATAATTTATTGATTTATAATGATCATTTATTTTTATTTACTTTGAATGAGAAATCCAAATAGCGTAAAATTTTCTCCTTTAAAACTTATTTTGAATCAAAATCATCTCTTATCCGTCATGAGATAAAAAACCTATAGAAAATTATATAGGACGCAACGCAATATGCTTATTATGAATTGTCTTAAATATTCAAATTGTCGTATTATCATTGGTGGTAAGGTCTATGAGGGGCGTAGCTTGTTACAACAGGGGTGGGGTGAAGAGGGCACAGTTTTGTTATGCTGCCCTTTCTTTTGAGGGTGTATGTTGTTTGATCGGTTGTGATGTGTTTTTTTATGGCGTGGGGGCTATTTTTAGGCTTGTTTTTTGACGTGCACGTTTTAAATCTGCAAATCCGATAAAAGGGGAAGCTTGCTGTGGATCTCAAGTATCCCTGTGCTGAAGAGGGGCTTTGCAAACGCGGCGGAGCTTATTAAAGCTTTGTTCTTGTTTGTGGGGGATAACGAGGGGTGTTTTTAGCGAAGGCGCTTTTGTCTGGAGCCGTCAAAATGTTTATAAAGGGCATCCAGAATAAGGCGCAACGAACCAACAAGCATTGGCAGTGGTTGATCTTCACTCACAAGATATTGTAACGCCGCATGAAAGTTGTGTTGACGATGCAGATATTGGGCTTCTTTAATTGCTTCTTGCATCGCTTCATAGCGTTGGGTTACTCTTTCAACCCATTGCTTTTTTGCTTTCTCATCAGATGTGCTGTGCTTAAAGCCATCATAATAACCGTTTGGTAAACCTTTAGCACATAAATAGTCGTTTCTAATTTGTAAGTATTCTTGCGCTGTGTCATATTGCTCTTTACTGATGCCTGATGAATCTCCTTTATAGCCAAGCAAACAAAGGCGCCCAATATAGGTTCCCACAAGCGGATTTTTGGCTTCTTCAAGGCTTAACCCAAAGTGTTTTGCACGCATTTCAATGGCTGATTGAGGCGCTGATGTGCGCGTATCTTTAGCACGTGAAAGACGCCCATTGGGCTCTCTGAGTTTGCCTGTTATTTTCGGTCTACCGCGTTTTTTACTTATTTTCATGAACTTAACCACTTGAATGAAAAATAAACTGTCTGCTTTTGGGGGACAGTGATTGTAAAAAGCACTTGAAACAAAGAGTGGGGGCAAAGAGTGGAGAGGAAAAATCCTTTGGAGGGAGAAAATACTTTTGGAGAGATAAGCTGTGGCAGAGCAAAGGAAAAACAAAGTCTTTAAGCGTAAAAAACAGCACCATTATAGAGCAAAAAGATCTCTGGTATTTCCTAACATTTTCTTGACCCTATCTGTATTCTTTTCTTTCCCCTTCTGTTTTATTCTTATCTTTTTAGCATCGATAGCAGATGATTTCCTTTTTACAAATTTCTCAACGTCTTGGGAAAAGTAAAAAGAAATTTTTGTCAAAAGTGAATGAAAAAATAAAGTTTTATGCGGTTTCTCCTCCTCTTATTTTTTCTCTTTTCTCGTCGCATTATTGAGGGTTTATTGAGAATTATCTGGAAATGATAGGGCCTTTTTCTGACGCCGCGTTTTGCTAAAATTCTTTAACGCCTCCTTTGAAAAAGGTATTGGTTTGTTTTTGGTTTGTTATTGGGGGATTGAGATTTTTGTTTTTAAGCGCAGAACCCAAGATGTCGGATCTTTATCACACAGCATATCTTCTTCTTTATAAGTCGTTTTTTGTAGAACAGCTTCTCTTATAAAGATAATCCTTTATTAAAGGATATTTCTGGATACTGAAGGGGCAGACAATGATAGAAAACGACCTTACCCACTCTTGTCATTATAGCATAAGATGCGCTCTATTTTCAAATAAAATATCGTTTATTGGTTCAAATATTGCAGCAAAATAAACTGTGAGGAATCTAAGCGATTGGGTGTGGCGCTTTCCTTTTATTTCTCCTTTATAGAGGGTAAAAGCTTCTTTTGTGGTTTTGGGGCTGAGCATGAGAAAGAGGGGGCTGTTGCTTAGATGGCGTGATGCAAGGTCCAAAGAAGCGTTCTATTGCTTGAGAAAAGAGGTCTGAGAGGTTTTTATAAAGCTGGGGGGCTTGTGAGATATTGCTTTTTCATTTTAAAGGAGTTTTTTTAATTTAAGAAATTTAAATAAGAAATTTAAAGATGAGAATTGAAAAATTTTAAAGGTTCTGTGGGTGCGTTTTAGGTCATCGGTTTATTTTTTGCCTGTGGCGTGTTTGCTTTTTGGTTTTTGTCAAACAGCGTCTTTTAAGGGGAAGGGGCTTTAGGGTTTATGTGATCAATCAGGAGGGGAAAAGGGGCGTCTGGGCTTGTAAAGCCGTGAGAGAGCGTCTTGCTTGTTCCCTATTCAAGCAATTTAAAAAAGACTTAAAAGAAATTATTCGCGCTTGCTTCATGATGCGAAGAGTGCTAGGCAATTCCCTCACGCTGGTTGCGTGTTTGCAAATATTAAAGCGTGGGTATTTTAGACGTGGGGGACATCCGTATGATCAAAGATCAATCACAACAGCAATCTACCTATGAGGGGAATGAGGCTTTTATCTCACAGTCCGTGTCGGATCAATGGGCTGCTTTTAAAAAAGGAATGGCTCTCTCCACAAAGGATTATGTCATCATTTGTTGCTTAGCTATCTTCTTGTTGGTGCTTTTTGTCGCGACTACCTATATGCAGCCTTGGGATTTTTTTCACGTTATATCCAATGAACAGTTTCAAGAAATGGGGAAAAAAAATTTTCAAGAAATAATTCAGGAGAGTCTTCAAAATCCTTTTAAAAATTCTATCATCGGGTATGTGCGTGATGCGGGGTGGAATAGTGTTTGGGCTTTTTTATGTCTTATGCCGCAAATGATTGTGGGCGTTCTTTTCGCGTTCTTTCCATTCTTTTTTGTTCTTCTCGCCATGGTGAAACGGGATGTGAAACAAATGCTGCTGTTGTGGGAAACCGTGTCAGAGCCGCAACAGCTAGACAACCAATCTTTTGATAGAACATGATAGGGGGAATACGTGAGCGCTTCTTTAATCCTTGGAGTCTTTATTGGCGTAGGGACGGTTCTCTTTATTTATGCTGCATTTTGCTCGGTACTCTTTTCTACCGTGATGACAATCTTGGCGCTTTATTATTCTTTGATAAAGCGAACAATCTTGTTATGGGCTATGCGGCGAAAATTAAAAAAAGAGACAGCACAGGACTTGAGGCATGATCAGACAAAGGGCAGGGGGCGGAATACAGTTCTTGCAACGCAGTTCAGTGCTCTTTCTTTTAAAGAATCTTTGCTTCTTTCAAGAGAAGAGTGTCGAATGATCTTTTCAATCACCTTCGTTATGTTTGTGCTTTTCACAGGTTTTATCGTTTTTTCAGCGTTTCTTCCAAAATCTGCGATTTTTTTGCAAAATCATGCACCTTTCTTGCTTTACATTGGTTTCTTTGTCATAGGGCTGTTGTTTAGGGTCTGGGAATTTATTGTTGTTGCTTTGCCTGTCATTTTAATTCTTCATCGTCTCCTTACATTTGGCGTGAAAAATACAACGAGGAGATTAGAAAAATTTGCTTGAGTAGAAAGTAAAAATGATGATTGAACATCAATGTGATAGGAAAAAAAAGGGAACATTATGATAAAATATTTGGCTGTTTTAGGGGGCATTATTATTGTCATTTTAATGTTGATGGTCATCATCAGGCTTCCTTATCGGTTGATCAAGCATGTGAGGTTGTCCTTTAAACTTGCTCGAGAATTGAAAAAAAGGACGACGCAACAAAAGCAAGCCATACAACAATTGCGCAATGATCAGGGAGAAATGAAAAAACACAATCTTGTGCCTGAGACCCTTGATGCAAAAATGCGTTTTCTTAACTTCAAAGAATCTCTGCCTCTTTCTTCAAAAGAATGGAAAATAATTCTTGTTGTCTTTGTCCTCTTTTCTCTTCTACAATCGGCTTTCTCTATCGCAAATTTAGTATGGTGGAAAAGTGAGAACGCTAATTTTATCATGATACTCTTGAGTGCTGTATGGTTAGCAATTCTTTTCTTGTCTCCGATCATTGGCATGGTGTGCATAAAATTAACGAGAAAATTGAGAGAAACGCTTCAACAATTGGAAGTAGCCATAAAACAACGCGATCAAGCAATCCGTATGCAGAATGTGCAAGGGGGACAAAATGACGAGTAGTATGATAGCATTAGCAGCTTGTTCTTTCCTGTTCTTTACGCTCTTAAATATTGTAGTATGGGTGCCGCTTTTTATCATTTATTATCTGTTTATCAAGCGTGCGCGGCTCTATTGCCGTGTGAAAAAGGAATTGAAATGCGTGTTGAATGAACGCGATATCGCCTTAAAACAGATCTCACAAAAATGAAAAGCAGTCGCGTATTTGATAAGGAACAGCTTTCGCTTGTTTGGCAAGACTACAAAAAAATATTCACTATCGGCTAAAGAACCGCGGTCTTTTTCGCTTGAAGAAGCGTTTCTGACACGCAAAACTTATAAAGTTATCTTTTGCATGACTTTTATGTTTGAGGCTTTTAAGATAGCATCTGCACTGTTATTTGAGTGGGATTTGACAGGGTGGTGGAATTATAGCCTCTTCATTCTCACATTAATATTGGGTTTGATCTCAGTGCTTCTTTTTTTATTGACCCCTGTTGCCTTTGTGGTCCGTATTCTCTTTACGCATTTGTTGAAAAAAAAGATTGATCAGCTGGAGCAAGCCATCGAGCAGCGAAGAAAAACCGCTTATGAACAAAACACGCGCATGAGGGGGAGGGCAAAATGAAAGTTTGTTTTTCTATTTTTATCCATTATCGGTGCGCTTTTATTGGTGTGAGGTTTAAAGGGAAAAGAGGCTTTCGCGCATAAAAAAGATGGAGAAAGACCAAGCGATTGATCGTGATGCGTTGATATAAAAACTGAATTCATTGGGAAGGATAAAAGTTTCGATTCATGCCAATGGCTTAAAATTTTAGACAAATGAGGGGCAAAAAATGAGGAGCGATGAACAACATACAACATGGGATAGGGAACGAAGGAAACCACGGTCTTTTTCGCTTGAAGAAGCATTTCTGACACGCAAAAATTATAAAGTTATCTTTTGCATGACTTTTACTCTTGCTGCTGTTAGAACGGCTTTCTTCGTATCATTGCAGCTTGGGTGGAAGTTGACAGAGTGGGAAGCGAGTGTCGCGGCTCTTTTCTTGTTAATCATGGAGTTGATCTCAGGGTTTGTTTTTGTGTTCATTCCTGTTGCCTTTGTGGTCCGTATCCTTTTTACGCATTTGTTGAACAAAAAGATCGATCAGTTAGAGCAGGCAACCTGGAAGCCGATAGCGGCTGCGTGTCGACAAAAAAGCACATGAAGGGGAGGGGAAAATGAAAGATATCCTTGTTGTATTCGCATGGGGTGTGGGTTTGATGCTCTTCACACTGCTTTCTGCTCTGTGCATGATGTTTTTTTGGGCATTGTATTATTCTGCTTTCAAGCGGGTGAGACTGTATTGCCAAGTGACAAAAGAATTAAGACGTGTGCTTAAAGAACCGATTGCCTTTGAGCAATCCAGCGGCGAAACACCGATGCTGAAGCTGTCGTTTGAAGAAAATGCTTTGAACGCGTTTTCTCTTGCTGATGAGGAAATTGTCACGATGGACAGTGCAACGGCACTTTTAAAGAGTTTGGGATGGAAGATAGAAATTGAAGGAAAAGGGGATCATTTGGCAACCTTCTTTTTACCAGACCGTGAGGTACAGTTTCTTTATAATGCTGAGAAGGGGTATCCGCAATTTGATTGTGGAATTGCGGTGGGCTCTGGTCTCCATGCGGCGGCTTGCCAAACGATAGACCCTTATAATTCTGGAGGCTTGATTGCTCTGGAGTTGAGTTTTGATGTGAAGGGATTGGAAATTTTTGAAGAAAAGGTAAGCGCAAAGCGTTTACGTCATGCGCTTGAGAGAGCTTTAGAAAAGGCAATGAGTGATGTTGATCTTGGCAATATGCTTCGCGCTCAATATCGCACTCTTCCTTGGGAAAACGAAATTGTGGTTCCGCAATTGACTCCTTATTCACTGCGCTATCTTGCAGCTCTGGCTTTGTTGGGGGATGTTGAAACGCTACACGCTTATCACAAAAGCTTTATGGAAGGTGAGAGGCTGGGCTTTGAGACAAGCATTGAAGAAGAGCACTTAGCACGTGCGATGGTGATTGCTCAGGCGGTCGAAAAGGCAAAGAAACCCAGTTACGATTTGCTTCAACAGGCAGCAAAGACCTATTCCCTAGAGGTGGAGAGTTATGAATATTTTAGAGCCGCAGATCCAGACTTGTGCAATAGAAGGCGCTTTATCTACGAAAATTTGATCGAGGAAAAAAGACAAGAATTAAGGCAACAGGGATATACCGTTTACGAAAAGGACACGATTTGTGAGGTTGATGGAAAAAACGTGCGTCCTCATATTCTTTACATGAAGGACGGGGAAGTAAGATATATGGATGTAAAAATTGAGATTGATGAAAAAAATTATTGAGAAATATAAAGAGTTTAGATACATTAAAGAAAGCTTAATACTAAAATTAAAATGGCGCGTAAAAATGAGAAAAACTGAGGGGGGATCAATGCAGGAGAAAAATACAACATTTGAAGAGTCTTTCTTTTCATTCAAAAAAATTAAGATTTCTTTAGGAGAAAGCCATAAAGGGGGGAAAAGCTTAAAAATGATAGGGTACTGCTTTTTCATGATGTTTTGCACATGCCTTATCGTGATGGCTTTAAAAGTTCCTGCGGGTGCAAAGTCTTTCGTACAGCCCTTGCAGTGGACAAGATGGGAGGGAATTGGTTCTTTTATTTTTCTCTTACCGGTGTTGATTTGGTTTTGTCTTCTCACACCTCTTCCGATCCTTTGGGGACTACGCAGTTTCAAAGAGCGAAAATTGGAAAAAATAAGGCAAAAACTGAAAGAAGAAATAAAGCCGTAAGAAATTAACCGGTGAGGCGATCGCCCTGCAGAAGTGAAACCGCGCTTTTTATTTTTTTTCTGCCGTTTGGCTGTTTTCTGCTCGAGGCTGTGAAGGTTTTAGCCATTTTTGTCAATATGCTTATTGTGGCGCCTTATGATTGTTGAATCAAGTGTTTGAGGCTCTATTTCAGAGTGAAAAAACAAAAGCGCTTAATGAGCGAACAGCCGCAGCATTTTTGTTTCTCTAAAAAAAGACTAAAAGAAGCTCTAAAAAGCCTAAAAGAAATTGTGCAGCAAAATTGAGCACTGGATACAGAAATAAGTTCCCATTCGTTTTCGTTTAAAAAATGGCTCGCTTTTTCGCGCAAAAATTATGTCATTCTCTCATGCCTCTCTCTCATCATTATGGTGTTCAAAGTTTATGCCTTTGTGACTTTTTATAAAGAGATAAATGTTGTGACAGATGAGAAGAGATTTATCGATCTTACCATTTTCTTTTTTTGCCTTGTTCTTTTATGGGCATCTATTTTGGTAACGGTTCCTGTTATTATCATCCTTCGTGAAATTTTAACCTCTCAGCTCAACAAGAAAATTCAGCAATTGGAAGAAGTGACTAAAGCACCCCAATCAATCAATGTATAAAAGGAAGAGGATAAAATGCATGATGAGATGGCGGCAGCGGCTAGGGTGGTTTTGGTAGGTTTGTTGGGGGGGCATTCTTGATTTTTTCTTAACAATACCCATTGTGACACTGTATATTTCTTTTATTAAGCGTTTGATCTCGTATTATAAGGTGATACGGCAATTAAATGCCGCGCTGAAAAAGCGCGCGTAATTCTCCTGTTATGAGGAGGTGGTCAGGGGCATATTGTTTTTTCCATTTTACCTTTTTCTTTGTTTGAAGAGGGGCCGATGCCAATAATAGGTTTTGGCAAATAGGCTTGGGCAATAGGTTTTGGTAATGGGTTTTGGCAATAGGCTTGGAATGTTTATCTCGTCTCTACCCTTTTCTGTAAATAAGTAAAATCGTGAAACTGCAAAGCTAAGGGTGTATGCTTTCTAAAGTATATGGTGGTTTTGGGAAGGATGGTCGAAAGAAGAGGGGGCGAATGGAGGTATAGGAGGCAATGAAGACAAGATATTTGAGAGAGGAGCTATAGGGCTGCGGGTAAAAGGTAAAGAGCGTCTAGGGAAGAGACGTAAAGATTGGAATGGTGAGAGAGCTGGCGGAAAGGTTGGTGATCAATAGGTTTGGATGGTTATTGGATCTCTATTATTTTCTGTAAATAAATAAAATCGTAAAAGTGTGAAACTGTAAATGAAAAAAAAGTGTGCTGTATCAAGAGCATGGTGGTTTGAGGAGGGTGTGAGCGGCGCTGAAAAGATAAGAAAGATGGGGGATATGTGCGGTGCTGTTTGCTTTTTTATTAAACGTTTGAATTTTAAATGAAATCATGTGGTCATGAGAGGCAGCGCTTAAAAAGCTTGTATTGTGCTTGTTATGGGGGTGGCATCATTTTAGATCATGCCATTGTTTCATGGTTTTGAAGGGAATACTGTTTTTCTTATCGCAAATTATTCTGATATCTGTTTTTGAAGAGGGGCCGATGCCAATAATAGGTTTTGGCAAATAGGTTTTGGCAAATAGGCTTGGGCAATAGGTTTTGGTAATGGGCTTTGGCAATGGGCTTGGAATGTTTATCTCGTCTCTACCCTTTTCTGTAAATAAGTAAAAGCGTGAAACTGCAAAGCTAAGGGTGTATGCTTTCTAAAGTATATGGTGGTTTTGGGAAGGATGGTCGAAAGAAGAGGGGGCGAATGGAGGTGTAGAGGGCAATGAAGACAAGATATTTGAGAGAGGAGCTATAGGGCTGCGGGTGAAAGGTAAAGAGCGTCTAGGGAAGAGACGTAAAGATTGGAATGGTGAGAGAGCTGGCGGAAAGGTTGGTGATCAATAGGTTTGGATGGTTATTGGATCTCTATTATTTTCTGTAAATAAGTAAAATCGTAAAAGTGTGAAACTGTAAATGAAAAAAAAGTGTGCTGTATCAAGAGCATGGTAATTTTGGGAAGGATGGTCGAAAGAAGAGGGGCGAATGGAGGTGTAGAGGGCAATGAAGACAAGATATTTGAGAGAGGAGCTGTAGGGCTGCGGGTGAAAGGTAAAGAGCATTGAGGGCAGAGCCGCAAATAAGTTGGAATGGGATGGGGGAACGGTTGAAATGGCGTGGCGAGTTGAGGGGAAAGGCTCATCGAAATCAATCGATTTTAATGAGGATAATTATCGGGTCTCTCCTTTTTCTTTGAATGAGTAAAATCGTAAAAACGCACAACTGTAAAGGTAAAGGTCAGCGCTTTGTCCAAAAAAGCAAAAGCAGGGATCGAATTACATGTTTTGTTTTTTCATGTGGTTTTGTATGGTATCTAGGATCTGTTGACTTATCTCCTGATGGGTTAGCCAGCGTAAACCTTTTGATGTTTTTTTGTGTCCTAAGTGAATGGGGATGAAATCAACCTTATTTTTGTGCGCGCATTCAGTTATTATTTGATCATGAATGTTGGAACCCAATATATGAAGAATACACGGGGGCGTAGGCAAAAGAGCCAACTGCTCAATTAATGCGCAAGAAAATGCATGCGCGGGCGAATGAATCCATAAGACACAATATTTTAGACCATGCCATTGTTTCACAGCTTCTAAAAATTGTGTTCGTGATGCCGCACAATCATAATCCAACGGCACACACAGATGTTGTTTTTGGAATGCTTCTAGCTGGACTTTATGCGAAAGAAAGTGTGCCGCAATAATGACTTCTTTTGGTTTTAGTGATTGGCACAAAGGAGCAAGCATTCCTGTGCCTCCTACGATTAAATAACGGTATTGCGTCTCTTTTTTTTTCATGTCCCCTCTCTCTTTGCTTTAAATGCTCCTTCTTTGCTGTAAAAATGTGTCCATTTCATCAGCAAGCCGTTCGCAACGTGTTTTTACCTCTTTGCTTATAACTTTCCAAGTACGACCTTCGTCATCTGATGCAAAATCCTTTTTGGCGGAAGCGACTTGGCATTGGAGGACATAACCATAAAGCGTGCGCACTACCGGCAAGAGATGCTCACACGGTTGTGCACATTTTTTTTGCGATACTTCCATGAGAGATAAGTCCAACAGGTTTATTTAAAAAGGCATTATAGGCCAAATTATCAAGAGCATTTTTTAAACCCCCTGAATAAGAACCTTGATAAAGGGGACTTGCAAGAATAATACCATCCGCTGCTGCGATGGTTTTTACAAATTGTCTTACCGCAGCATTTGGATTAGCCTCGACTTGGTGATGATAATCGGGATCTGTCCTTGGTAAGGGGGTGTCACGCAAATCAACCCAATAAAGGGATGCACCCCGCTTCATGAGGCAATCTGCTCAATAATTGGCTAAAGTTCTTGTTAAAGAAGGTTGACGCACAGACCCCAAAATAATTGCTCTATTCAAAAGCTTTCTCCTTTTTTATGATTAAGTCTTATGCAAGGCTTATGGCGGATTGTAAAAAAAATGATGCATATCATCATGCTGTTTATAAAGAGCCATTGTGTTTGTATCGCATGGTTATCGAATTCATCGACTTTAACAGTGTTGTGAAAAAAATAACACCTCAAACTTGGAAGGAAACGTTAGCGTTTTCATTCATGCTAAAACACTCTATTTCAAAAAGAGCTGCTCTCTTAGAGCGTTACTCTATTGGCTTGCAAGATCCCCAATGAAAAATAGAAGAGTTCTATTTTGAATGATTATGATCATTTCCCCTTCGTTGCATGAGAGTGCATAAAGACTTTCTCATTGCAAATTTTTTTAGATTGAAACGATGAAAGACACTTTCTTGCATGTCGTGAAGTGGGGATGGGGGGAAATGATTAAGAAAAGAACAAGAATGCCTTTTATAAATATTCTCAAAAAGGTTGTTATGGCCGCAGCAAGAATAGGCTGTTGTAGAGCCACAAGGGTGTGGCTTGTCGTGGCGGTGTGGGGCTGTTGTTGTCGGGGTGGTGYGGTTTGTCGTGGCGGTGTGGGGCTGTTGTTGTCGGGGTGGTGTGGTTTGTCGTGGCGGYGTGGGGCTGTTGTTGTCGGGGTGGGTGGTTTRTCGTGGCGGCGTGGGGCTGTTGTTGTCGGGGTGGTGTGGTTTGTCGTGGTGTTGTTGGGGCGGTGATGGATTTTTATATATTGATCAAAAGCTTATCGTTATACCCTTCATGGGAACCTATGGCGTGTGTGCTCAAGGGCAGCATCATGAAATGGTTGGAGCAAGAGTGGTTTGGAAGTGGTGAGAGATGGTTTTTTAAAAAAACAAATCCGTGAAGGGACAGTATTTAAAGATTGGTACCATCAATATTACGAATACAAGGACTCTGTAATAGACGTATTTTGTGAAGCATTCTATTTGATGACTTCTATTGGATAACCATGGGATTTTACTTGAGAGATTATTTGTGTCAAGAAAGAAAAAGAATAAATCATTGCGTCAGCTAGGAAGAGCAAATGAAGCGGGAAAATTCAATGGGGGATCAAAGGCCGCATTCTTTTTCTCTTGAAGAGACCTTTCTTTCTTATAAAGAGCATAGCATCATTTGTTTTATTTCTGTTCTGATTGGGATAGGTCATAGAATTCTTTTGATACCCTTAGAATTTAAATGGCCGTTGTCCGTAGATCAAGATAATACGCTTTTGGCATTCTTTGTGCTGCGTGAAGTCATCATGGTGTGTGTGTTTGCTTTGATGCCTGTTCTCTTGGTGTTTTATTTCATCTTAACGCATTTGTTGAAAAAAAAGATTCAGCAGTTGGATGAGGTGATCCAGCAACGGGGTTCAATGGGGGGCCGACAAAATAATCCTTCAAAAAACGATAGAGAAAAAATAAGCCGTGTTTTTATCGCATTCCTTTGCTTTATCGTTTTGTTTGAAGTGTTTTTTACGGCGGGTGTTGTCATGCTTATTTTGGAGTTTTATTATTTTATCTTCAAGCGTGTGAGAATGTATTGTTGCGTGAAAAAGGCAATTGAAATGCGTGAAAGAAGAGCCTAATAGAGCGCTGGCACAGGGATGGTCAGGGGGAAATGGCAAGGTTTATCCATTCTCGTGACATAAGAAGAGGGGGGGGGAGAAACATCAGACAAAGAGGGGGAAGAAGTCTGAGGGGGGAGCCTATTGTCGTTGGAGATGAGGAGGATGCTCTTATCATTTGGAAAGTAAGAGCATTTTTAGAGAATTGGGGGATTGACCAGAAAACAAGGAAAAGCCATGCTGCACTTTTCGTGGTGCTTAAAAGAGCGGGCGTGAGAAAAGAAATGTGTCTGTATAAAAAAGGGAAGAGCAATGAAGGGGAAAAATTCAGCATTTTATAACGGACCGCGCGATTTTTTTGAGAAAGAGTTTTCTTCTCTGCGAGAATATGTTGTCCTTTGTTTTCTCTCACTCATCATTGAGCTGGGGAACAGAATTTTCTTGTTCCAAAGCTTGGAGCAAGAAAAATTGGCAGGGTGGCAAGATACACCCCTTTTTCTTTTTCTGTGTGTGCTCTGGAAAGTGAGTGTCGTGTGTGTTGTTGCCTTGATTCCGATTATGTTGATCGTCTGCATCATACTGTGGCATTTGTTGAAAAAAAATACTCGGAAATTAAATGAAATAAACCGGCAACAGGGGGAAATAGCCTGTCACCAAAAGCATCGGTATAAAAAGGGTGATAGGGTAAAAATAGATGATATTCTTGTCATGGTATTTGGTTTCGTACTTCTGCTCGTGACACTTCGGATTGCGTGTGTTCCCATAACGATTGTGGAACTTTATTATGGAGTCTTTAAGCAGGCGAGAAAATATTACTGTTTAAAACAACAACTGAAAAGCGTGTGAAAGAACAGGAGATAGCGTTTAAGAAGTCATGAGCGGGCAAAAAATGGTTGAAGAAATAAAAAATGGTTGAAGAAATGATGAGAAATTCGAGATTGATGGTTATTGCTCTCTATCATATTTTGCTTCTTAAGATGTTTTGATGCTCTCTTATGGTTTTGTCCTAAAACCTTGCTCTAAGGAGCAGCGTTGAGGGTGGATTTTGGGGGAAGAAAAAGCTTGAATTATCGAGCGTCATTGTTTAAAGGCAGGGTGAGGATTAAAGGTCATGTAGGGTCCTAAAGCCTAGAGTGGGAAATTGGGATTTTCTTCATCGTTTGAGTGGGGAGGGTGGTCAAAGCGGGTAAGGTACCACGAATATTATGATTTCTTTATCATTTTTATCATGACGCAAAAGTCATAACGGTTTGTAGACTTTTCTTCATTCCGGATTCCGGTGATATTGGGATTTTGCATGCATTATGATGCATCAATTGGGAAAAAAGATCTAGAAACGAGAAAAAACAATCTTCATGCGAGAGCAAATAAGCTCTCTACCGTATCGATTTTTTAAAGAGTGAGAGGGAATAAATGCAGGAGCAAAATTGGGTATCAGAGCAAGAAACGCATAAAAGAGCGCATTCTTTTTCGTTTCAGCAAGCGTTGCTTTCAGCAAAGGATTATAAAATTATCTTCGCTATTGCGGTTATTATTATCATCTGGATAATGATGCTAAAATTACCAGAGGTCTTAAATTGGCAGCTGATAGGGTGGCAACATGTTGTGCATGCCGTTATCCTGAGAACAACGGACTTCATAATCGGTTGTGCCCTTTTATTGATTCCGGTGATGTTATGGCTTCGTGCCAAAGTGATGTATGAATTGCAAGAAAATATTCAGAAACTAGACCAAGCGCTCTTTGAGCGAGAGCAAATAAGCTCTCTGTCGCATGGGCTTTGTAAATAGTGAGGGGGGAAAAATGAACATTGATCCTATCATTGTCCGTGTCTTAGATCCTGCATTCTTTGTGGTTGTGGCTGTTTCCATGATCATTATCATGCTGGTTTTGGCTCTTTATGGCTCTGTCTTTAAACGGATAAAAATGAATGTCCGAGTAAAAGGCGCGTTGGAATGCGCGCTTAAAGAAAATGATCTCGCACTTCAGCAGTTTTGGAAAGACGAAGCCGTAATCCAGAAGAAGCGTTTGAAACTAAAGGAAAAGGAAAAAGAACCCTTTGTCGATTATGATGATCATGAAATTCTCACGATAGAAAGGGCAACAGCGCTTTTAAAAAGCTTGGGGTGGTCCGTGGATATCGAGGGAAAAGGAGATTTTTTGGCAACGCTCTTTTTACCTGATCGCGAAGTGCAATTTCTTTATAACGAAAAACACGTGGAAGAATTTTCACCCTTTGATCGCGGACTTTTAGTGATGAGCGGTATTTTTGCGGCCGCTTGTCAGACCATTAATCCTCATAATTCTGGGGCTTTGCCAACGGTATTTATGAATTTTGTGCCCAATGGGTTGGAAATTTTTGAAGAAAAAGTAAGCGCCGCATGTTTAAAAAAAGCCCTCGATAGAACTTTAGAATGGATCATGGAAGATGATTGTTTGTATACAATGCTTCGCTCTCAATATTGTTCTCCACCTTGGGAAAAAGACTCTTCATCATGGTCAACGGATGAAGAAGAAGCCCCTTATGCTTTGCTGCATCTTGGTGCTCTTGCTTTGCTGGGGGATGTAGAGACTTTAGGTTCTTATGACGAACGTTTTACGGCAGAAGAAAAGCCTGGCTTTGATGAAACCATTGAAAAAATCCATTTGGAACGCGCGATGGTGATGGCGCAAGAGGTGAAAAAGGCTGGAAAATTCAGTTATGATGTGCTGGAACAGGCTGCTCAGATGTTCTCTATAGATGTGGAAGGCTATCAGATTTTCAGAGTGAGAGACCCTAATTTATGTCATCAAAAATGCGCTTTTCATAAAAATTTAGTCGAAGAGAAAAAACAAGAATTAAGGGAACAAGGATACGCTGTGAGTGATAAACCATGTGTCTTTGAAAAAGGGGGCGTAAAGCGTTCTCCGGATATTACTTATATCAAAGATGGTGAACCTGCATTTATGGATATAAAAATTGATTAGTGTTCTACGCTTTTGGTGGAGAAACGCTTCTGATTTGAAGAAGAACGAAAAAGCGTGTGAAAGAACAGGAGATAGCGTTTAAAAAATCATGAGCAAAGGGGAAAAAATGGTTGAAGAAATGATGAGAAATTCAGCATTAAGGGTTATTGCTCTTTATCATATTTTTTCTCTTAAGATGTTTTGGCGCTCTTTATGGTTCTGTCCTAAAACCTTGCGCTAAAGAGCAGTGTTGAGGGTGGTTTTTTAGGGAAGAAAAAGCCTGAATTTTGACCATTGTTTATAGATCGGGCGCGGTTTTGGAATCGCGCTAATGGAGATGTTGTGAGGGAGCGAAGGGGAAGGGTGATGAAGAATAAGAAGATCTCTGTCAAGAGCAAGAAAAAAGAGTTCTCTGTCGATGATGATCATGAAATTCTCACGATAGAAAGTGCAACAGCGCTTTTAAAAAGCTTGGGGTGGTCCGTGGAAATTGAGGGAAAAGGAGATCATTTGGCAACCTTCTTTTTGCCCGATCGTGAAGTGCAATTTCTCTATAACGAAAAACACGTGGAAGAATTTTCACCCTTTGATCGCGGACTTTTAGTGATGAGCGGTATTTTTGCGGTGGCTTGTCAGACGATTAATCCTCTTAATTCTGGGATTTTGCCAACGGTATTTATGAATTTTGTGCCCAATGGATTGGAAATTTTTGAAGAAAAAGTGAGCGCCGCATGTTTAAAAAAAGCCCTTGATAGAACTTTAGAATGGATCATGGAAGATGATTGTTTGTATACAATGCTTCGCTCTCAATATCGTATTCCACCTTGGGAAAAAGACTCTTTAGTATGGACAACGAATAATAATAATGAAGTAGAGTTTGCTCCTTATGCTTTGCTGCATCTTGCTGCTCTTGCCTTGCTGGGGGATGTGGAGACTTTAGGTTCTTATGACGAAAGTTTTGCGGTAGGAGAAAAGCTTGGCTTTGATGAAACCATTGAAAAAATCCAGCTGGAACGCGCGATGGTGATGGCGCAAGAGGTGAAAAAGGCAGGAAAATTCAGTTACGATCTGCTGGAAAAGGTTTTAAAAATGTGCTCCATAGAAGTGGAGGGTTATCAGTTTTTTAGAGCGAGAGTTCCTGATTTATGTAATCAAAAACGAGATTTTCATAAAAAAATAGTTGAAGAGAAAAAACAAGAATTAAGGGAACAAGGATACGCTGTGAGTGATAAACCATGTGTCTTTGAAAAAGGGGGTGTAAAGGGTTCTCCGGATATTACTTATATTAAAGATGGTAAACTTGCATTGATGGATATAAAAATTGATTAGTTGACGCACTTGTTGAAGAAAAACCTCTCTGATTTGAAGAAGAACGCTCTTGTTGCAAGAGAGTAAAAACCACCATTGAGAGGCATTGACACCAAAGCAAAATAAAAGGGCTCGAAAGAATCGAGAAGTACAGCACGTTTTAAAAAAAATAAACTGAAAATAATTTGATTCTTAAAAATAGGGGCGGACAAATGATGATCAATTTGTCTTTTTCTTGTTTTTTTGAAGTCTATTCTTTTTTACAAAAGCCACTTTATTCCGTGAAAAAAAGCACGCTAGAGATGAAAAAATATTCTGCTGAATAGGAGAAAAATACATCATGATTGACCGCGTAAAATGCCATCATTTTCAATGGGGTGATCTTTTACACATTCTGGTGTTTTTTATAAAAGTGTGTGATGAATATGTGAGGGAAAGATTTTCCCATAGAGCTTATGAAAATACTATTGTTTTCCGCGTGGGGGAAAGCGTTCAAGAGGCGAAAATGATTCAAGAAAAACTGGATTTTCTACCAATTGATATAGCCAATTAATATAGATTGAGAAATTTCATTCTTTACGCGGGAGAGAGCGTGATAAAAAATACCGTCTCTATTTTTATGAGATATGCCTTCCTTTGGGGTGTGGGGATATTGCTACGAAAATTTTAGGGTATTTTCGTATGTTTGGGTGCCTTTTTCATCGAGGCTTAGAAGTGAATCCTATGGTTGTGTGGATGCCAAGGGCATTTTTTGATAAAAGAGAAATTTTGGGGAAGAAAAGTGGAATTGGGGAACAGCATTCATTAAAGCCCCCATCACTCATTAAAGCAGTGTGGGGAAAGTCGTGTGGGGATGAGAGCCGTCGTGTGGGGATGAGAGCCTTTGTCCTTTGCTGTATGGGAAAGTAAAACGTGTTGTTTTTTAGAGCGTAACATTGGAACAATAAAAATTAAAAAAAACAAAGGCCCCGTTTTAAAAGGGCCTTTTTATTTAAATTTTAATATATACACAAAATGTAGATAATTTTATTAAAAAAACTGTTTGTATCTTATATTCTAACAAAAATAAGCTGTATGAAATATATTATCAATGAGCCTAAAAAACTAACTATTGCATTCAATAAATTTTCTGCTTTTTCCTGCATATTGTTTATTGTTTCTTGTCTGTTATTTATTCTCAGTATATTCAATGTATCCGATGGACTCCCTACTGGTTTTAGAAACTGTAAATGCGTTTTCTCAACCGTATAAGGGGCAACAATAGGAGAGGGTTGTTGATTGACTATACGATCAGACTTTTGAATCGCAAGGGCTAAACCACTTGTAATCGCCCCCGCTATAAAAAAATATCTGATATTCATCGTTTTCTCCTATATTTACTTCTATAAATAAATATCGATAAACAAAGTCCCTATTTTAAAAGGGCCTTTGTATTTAATTTTTAATATATACAAAATGTATATAAATTTATTTTAAGAGCTGTTTGTATCTTATATTCTAGCAGAAATTATTTGTATGAAATATACAATAACCGATCCTAAAAAACTAACGATTGCATTCAATAAAGTTCTTCGTTTTTCATGTATATCGTTTATTGATTCTTGCCTGCTATTTATCCTCAGTATATTCAATGTATCCGATGGGTTCCCTACTGGTTTAAAAAACTGTAAATGCGTTTTCTTATCAGTATAAGGAGAAACAATAGGAGAGGGCTGTTTATTGACTATACGATCAGATTTTTGAATCGCAAGAGCTAAACCACTTGTGATTGCTCCCGCTATGAAAAAATATCTGATATTCATCGTTTTCTCCTATATTTATTTCTACAAATAAATATCGATACGGATTATATATAAATTCACTTTAAATGACTATAGTAAAAATACAACAGTCATAAAAAAGAATAAACTTTGTCTACATTTTGACAAAATTTACCCTTAATTGCCTAAATCAATTCTTTCTGATTCTATTTTTGGGATCTTTTAAAAAAGCTTAAAAGCCATATCCGAAAGCGGAATTCCGTAAGATGGGTGACAAAAGAACTGCTGACTGAATTCTTTTTGTGCCATTGACTACAGATTTATAAAAACGAGGGTTCATTAAAATGCAATGCGATAAAAGTTGAGTCAAGCCCGAAAAGGGAAGGATGCACTCCTTTGAAGGGCTGGAGTGCATCCTCTAGAGATTGGATATATGCCATGAGGGTTAGGCATGTATCCCTTGAGGGGAAGGATGCACTCTTTTTGAGGGCTGGAGTGCATCCTCTAGAGATTGGATACGTGCCATGAGGGTTAGGCATGTATCCCTTGAGGGGAAGGATGCACTCCTTTGAAG
>NZ_NJGE01000025.1 GCF_002777915.1 Bartonella tribocorum
AGTCAAGCCCGAAAAGGGAAGGATGCACTCCTTTGAAGGGCTGGAGTGCATCCTCTAGAGATTGGATATATGCCATGAGGGTTAGGCATGTATCCCTTGAGGGGAAGGATGCACTCTTTTTGAGGGCTGGAGTGCATCCTCTAGAGATTGGATACGTGCCATGAGGGTTAGGCATGTATCCCTTGAGGGGAAGGATGCACTCCTTTGAAGGGCTGGAGTGCATCCTCTAGAGATTGGATATATGCCATGAGGGTTAGGCATGTATCCCTTGAGGGGAAGGATGCACTCTTTTTGAGGGCTGGAGTGCATCCTCTAGAGATTGGATACGTGCCATGAGGGTTAGGCATGTATCCCTTGAGGGGAAGGATGCACTCCTTTGAAGGGTTGGAGTGCATCCTCTAGAGATTGGATACGTGCCATGAGGGTTAGGCATGTATCCCTTGAGGGGAAGGATGCACTCCTTTGAAGGGTTGGAGTGCATCCTCTAGAGATTGGATATATGCCATGAGGGTTAGGCATGTATCCCTTGAGGGGAAGGATGCACTCCTTTGAAGGGTTGGAGTGCATCCTCTAGAGATTGGATACGTGCCATGAGGGTTAGGCATGTATCCCTTGAGGGGAAGGATGCACTCCTTTGAAGGGCTGGAGTGCATCCTCTAGAGATTGGATACGTGCCATGAGGGTTAGGCATGTATCCCTTGAGGGGAAGGATGCACTCCTTTGAAGGGTTGGAGTGCATCCTCTAGAGATTGGATATATGCCATGAGGGTTAGGCATGTATCCCTTGAGGGGAAGGATGCACTCTTTTTGAGGGCTGGAGTGCATCCTCTAGAGATTGGATACGTGCCATGAGGGTTAGGCATGTATCCCTTGAGGGGAAGGATGCACTCCTTTGAAGGGTTGGAGTGCATCCTCTAGAGATTGGATATATGCCATGAGGGTTAGGCATGTATCCCTTGAGGGGAAGGATGCACTCTTTTTGAGGGCTGGAGTGCATCCTCTAGAGATTGGATATATGCCATGAGGGTTAGGCATGTATCCCTTGAGGGGAAGGATGCACTCCTTTGAAGGGCTGGAGTGCATCCTCTAGAGATTGGATACGTGCCATGAGGGTTAGGCATGTATCCCTTGAGGGGAAGGATGCACTCTTTTTGAGGGCTGGAGTGCATCCTCTCATAAGATAGGATGCATCTATAGGGGTAGACGCATCCTATGGAGGATGGATGCACTCTTTGAGGGCTTGAGTGCATCCATAAGGGAAGGCATATCTCATAAAAATAGAGAAAGCCCTAGAGATTTGTTTTTATTTCATCTCTATAGGTTTTTATATTTATATAGATAGTTATTTCGTCTCCTATTTGAGAGGGTTATAGGGTGAGACTCACTGATTATATCATTGTAATGAATATTGAGATCTCTATGAGAATTAAGATATTTTTGTGCTTTTTTTTTGTTTTTTTTTTGATTTTTCTTAGATTGTCTAAGATTCATGAGGGGCACCCAAGATTCATGAGGCGTTTTTTTCCAGTTTGGCTTTTGCTTGCACCAATGGCAGTGGTTCAATATTTCAATGATTTCAATGGTTTTATGAATACTGGGGTTTTATGAATACCGTCTTTAAAGAATGGCGATGATTCTTTTCTCACATTTTGAGACTTACGCTTTTTTTCTCATTTTTTTCTCTCAAGGGGGAAGAGCTCTCATGGGGCCCTCTTAATATTAGGTTATACTCATTTCCTAGAAATGTGGATGAAGGGGATTAAGTCTCCAATAATATAAACTTATTGTGCCTCTCCATTTTGCTAGTGCTTAATGGGATGATGGGCTGTGGGGGAAATGGTCTGTGAGGACGGTCCTTCGCGTTTGAGAGTGTTGATTAAGAGGCATTGTGATTCTTTATGATTCTTCTTTGAAGTGTTTTATTTCACATAAGTTCTCTAGTTTATAAGGGGGCGGTGGTTTGATAAAACAGCGGTGAAAGAAGAGAAGCTTAAGAGAATTGGCTCTTTTATGCTAGGATTCTTAAGATGAATGACAAAAGACGATCATCAATCAATCCATTGCTATGATACAAGACCTTATTGATATTCCAGTGATACAGAAAAAATATTAGTGATTCTGTTGTGTTGTAAAAAAACCTTCGTCCTTTGAAAGGAAATGTTCAGCCAATTGGATAAAAGAAAGACCTATTTTATAGGGTAATCTCATGAAAAGAGGTTACAAGTTAAGAGGATCGTGCAGTTATAAAAAAGCCCTCTGCTACAAATAGAAGACAATAATAAAAGAATTTTCAACATTGGGTCATAAAAAAGATCAAAAAAGAATGAATTAAAAAACATATTCAATACGACAATTCATATTAAAAAACAACTTCTCTATAACGAGCAGGGCCTTGAAAATAGAGTCCTATAAAGAATACTTTTTGCGAAAAAGAAGACTTTTCACTTTATGCGGGCTCTTTATACCTTAAAACGTCATAAATCGTTGTTTCCATTGAATGTTGATTCTAAAAATTTAAGGTCACTTAAGTTTTTAAAGATTTTATGAGGCATACAACCATATCGATTTTTTTAAGCAAAAACGAACAAATAAGGCATCTCATGGTTATAGAGTGGTGAGGGGCTATAGAGCGGTGAGGGGGCAAGGCTTTGTTTTTGAAAGGACGTTCATCTTGATTGCTAAGGGTTTTGTGAAACTCGTGTGTCTGAGGTATGGCGGGGRTGAAAGGGGGATACCCTTTGGTGGGTTGCGGTGGCGTGGGGAATTTTTCCTTGAGAGAGTGGGGCAACGTCAGCTGCTGCCTTGAAGGGGGAGGGGAATTATTCAGAATGTTGATGGTTTGCATATCCCCAATGAAAGGCTAATAAGTCTAAACAATCTCGTAAATGATCGGCAAGGGAATTTTGTTTGCGTTTTGAAGAACTTAATTCTTTGATCGCTTGGCCATGGCCGATAACCCGTTCAAGCAGTGAATAGCCAAGAATACCAAGTTGCACTTTGATTGTTTTTAAATGATTGGAGGCTTCTATTTGCCGTTCAATGGGATGCGTATAACCTTGACTACAGGAAACTTTTTCACGGGTGGTGTCAAGGCTCATGTGGAGATCTGCTTGACTGTGACGCCAGTAAAAATAAAAACGTTCTGCGGCTTTATATTGTGCTTTATTTAGATGTCCTTTTGCATATAAAAGTGCAATGGGGCGGCTTTGTGCATTGACAAGGACTTTGATGGTGCGCGGATTACTGGAACTTTCTGGGTGTGTGGGCTGAAAATAAGGATTACTCGTTTCAAGGGGGATTTCTTGCGTCTTTAAATGACCCCTCTGTTTTTCTTTCTCTTGAGGACCTTTTTCTTGAGGAGCAAGAAGGGGTGTATTTTTTCTCTCTTGATGGTTCATTTCATCTCCTTGAATAAATTATCGTTTGATTCTTGTTTTAAAAAATGTTGCTTTGGTTTTAATGAAGAGGGGGGGGTTTAATGAAGAGAGGGGGTTTTAATGAAGAGGGGGGGCTATCATGAATAGGGGGCTTTAATAGAGAGAGGGGGTGCTGAAAGGTATGTGTTGGGGTATATTGGACTGTATGGGGGGTATGTGGTCGTGTGGAGCTCCATGCTGCGCTGGGTGGAGAGGGCGCGGGGGTATTTATTGTGTGTGTTTTCATTCTTGAAAAGAGAGGTGTCTTGTTGCACGATGGATATTTTTCTTGCGTGACTTGATGTGGGAAGATAGGGATGGTGCGGAGGTTTTGTGCCGTTGCTGCTGCCTTTACAAGGTGGGGTTGGGATGGAGGAAAGCTGTTTGGAGTGTTGTACTGTGTGAAAATTCTCCCTTGAGAGTGGACAACATTGTCTGTGGTTGAAGTGAGGGGGTATGTGTGTCTTTTAGTCTTGATGGGGGCTTGGGCTTGGATTGTTGCGCTGTATGGGGGCAAGCCCATGGATTTGGATCTTGAAAAGAGGGACGTTTTGTTACACGGTGTTTTGTTGTCGTGTGGATATTTTTCTTGAGTGATGTGTTCTTTGAGTAACTTGATGCGGGAGGATAAGGGATGGTGCGCAGGGTTTTATCTTTGAAGGGATTGGTATTTTGCTGCATTTGGGCATTAGTCTTTGTGGCTGTTTATATAGAAATGAAGGCTTTCGGGATGACGTGGGGCGTATTTTTACGCGCTGTGGCGTTTTATGGCACTCCTGGCATTTTCCTTATGGTTGGTTATGAAGTCATGCAGCGGCGGGGTGTAACGAAGGCTTTGTTCTTCAAGATGTTGTTGTTGAGCGTCATTTTCGCTGCTCTTACTGATTTTATTTATAAGCAAGCCGAGCACTTTGGTTTGACTTGGCGCTGGGGTTTGACTTGGCTCTGGTTCTCAAATAAATGGGTGTTTGATATCTTTTGGGGCGTTATCTTTGGTCTTATCCTTGGGCTTGTTTATAGAGGGGCAAGGCGTTTTGGATTTAGGATTTCAGTCTTTGAAAAGGATTGAAGTGCCCATTATCAGCATTTTTGTCGGGTTTGTTTTTATAGGAGGGGGATTATTGATTTCACATGGTTTGCTGTTTTTTAAGGGATGAGCGTTTTGCTGCATTGTGGCACTTGTCTTTCTGTTTGCTTAAGTTTTGGAGCAAAGCGTTTTGATATCATCTTTTTGCTGGGTGTAAGTGCTTTTATTGGGGCTGGTGTTTGTTGTCTTGTTGAAACGAGCCTTGGATTGAGGGATGAAGAGGATTTTGTTGAGGAGGGTCCAAAGCTCAGTGATCGGGCATGTTTTTTGTTTTTAAAAAGTTTTGCATTGATTTATTTGTTGGGGATTTGCCTGTTGGGCATTATCTTTGGTTTTGCTTTTGCGGGAGCAGAGCATAGGGGGTGGACTTGGCTTTGGCTTTCGAAAGATTGGGTGGGGGGCGTCATTATAGGGTTTACTTCTGCTTTTCTTTATGAAGGTATGAGATGTGTTGGTGTGATGGCTGGGAGGAGGCTTTAAAAAGAAGGGGTTTTTGTTGCATTGTGGGTGTTTGCTTTCATTTTATTGTTTGTGGGGAGATCTTAAATGTCGCAGGGTTTGTGGCTTTTGCTGTTGTTGGTGGTGTCTTGCCTTTTTGCTGTTGCCTTGGTTCTGATTGATAAGGTGGCTGCACGCCGTGGGGTTACAAGGTGGCGGTTTTGGGGGCGATGGGTGGTCTTTTATGGCTTGGTGAGCGTCTATCTTGGTTTTGTTTCTGTGGGTGCGGGGAGTTTAGCTTTGAGCCGAGAGCTGTTGTTGAAGGGGGCGGTGTGTTCTTTTCTTTTTGGTGCTGTCCTTGGTTTGCTGCATTGGAGCGTGGGGAGGCTGCCGGTTTCTTGGCAAGGGTTCGTGAAGGCGAGCCTATTTTGTTGCATGATGGCTGCTCTCCTTATGCTTTTTGCTGTGGGGCTCAGCGATATGGGGAGTGTCAGGGGAATGTTCTTGAAGGCGTTGGTTTTTGTACTCTTGTTGAAGGTGCTCTTGGGGTTCTTTCTACAGGAGCAGAGCGATACTCTGTTGCAGAGGGCGTTGCGTGTTTTGAATTTTCTGCTGTTTGGTTGCATTTGGGGAATTGTCTTTAATTTTGCGCGTTGGGGAGCGGAGCATCTGGGTTTGAGTTGGCTTTGGTTTTCGAATGAGGATGTATTGCTCTTCATGACTGGATTTCTTATCCCTTTTATTTATCAGGGGGTGGCGTCTGTGCGTGGGATGGTGGGACGTTTTTTAAAAGAGAGGGTGTTGATGGGGTGTTAAAGATAACGCCGTAAGGGTGGTTGTTCAAAAGAACAGCGATAGCGATAGGTTTGGGGATCAAACCAAAGACCTACTTTGCCTTCAAAATCACCAGAGCGTTGTTTGGCAATATTCATAATAACGCCGGGGCGTTTGACTAAATCTGCTTTTTCTTGAGCTAGAGAGGCAGCGAAAATTTTGTCTTCTAAGGATCGGTTGCGCCAAATGGTGATGATGTTAAAAGCATTGGCGCCAATTTCTGAGGCACCTTTGATATCTTCTGTTCCGGGGATATCTTTATCGAGACCCCCTTTGCGGGCATGGGCGACAAGATGAATATGCACACTGTTTAAAACAGCCCAATCCACCATTTTATAAACCGCTTGTTCTTGTCCGGCATAATCATCGGAGGCAATGCCAAGCCGCATGAGACTGTCGATAATAAATTGATCACAACCATAGCGCGCACGGCAATAGTCAAAGACATCAAGTAAGGCGTCAACACTTGATTTGCCAACATGTTCATAAAGAATAAGCCCATTGTCTAAAAAATGCAAAATGCGTTCAATGGTTTCTTTTGTGGGCTTTTCTAAGCCGCCTGTTTGTTTGGTTAAACGCCGGAGGGATTGTTCTCCTTTCATTTCTAGAGATGCTAAGCAAAGACGGCTGTTTTGCGCAATCCAATGGGGAATACAGTCGGACAACAATTGGCTTTTGCCTGCTCCACTGGCACCGCTCCAAAGCGTTAATTCTGCGGGGCGAAAATGCAATTTGTCCTTCAGTTTCGGATAGGGAACTGTATAGCCAAGATGTTTTTCAGGCTCTGGCCAAAAAAGCCCAATCACTTGATCTTTATAGTCTGAGGCGCGCCGTAAACCTTCTGGTGCAAAGTTTTTTGCTGAAGAAAAAGCTGCTTTTATGGTGGCAGCATCAATGCTTGCGGTTAAACAATCATTGGCATCTTTGCGGGGTAAGCGGACACGGTAGCAACGGTGGCGTCCAAGCCTGCTGGCAATTTCATGGGCGGCTTCTTCTCCGGGCTGGTCCATATCAGTAGCTAAAAAAATGGTTTCAAAAGCTTCTAAATGATCAAATTCATTTTCAATCCAATTGTGCTTTCCTCCCCTTCCACCGCCAAAGGGTACAGAGACCGCCGGATATCCATAGGCGGCGAGCGAAAGCGCATCAATTTCTCCTTCCGTGATGACAATTGTGCGGTTTGTTGAAGAAAGCGTGGGAAATGATGCATGATCTGTTGCGGGCGCGGGTTGGCAGGCGCGTGTGGTGGTGTGGTCTGTTGCAGGCGCGGGTTGAGGGGCGCGTGTGGCGGTGTGATCTGTTGCAGGCGTGGGTTGAGGGGYGYRTGTGGTGGTGTGGTCTGTTGCRGGCGTGGGTTGAGGGGYGCGTGTGGTGGTGTGGTCTGTTGCRGGCGCGGGTTGAGGGGCGCGTGTGGTGGTGTGGTTTGTTGCAGGCGCGGGTTGGCAGGCGTGTGTGGTGGTGTGRTCTGTTGCAGGCGCGGGTTGGCAGGCGTGTGTGGTGGTGTGGTCTGTTGCAGGCGCGGGTTGGCAGGCGCGTGTGGCGGTGTGGTCTGTTGCAGGCGCGGGTTGAGGGGCGCGTGTGGTGGTGTGGTCTGTTGCGGGCGTGGGTTGGCAGGCGCGTGTGGTGGTGTGGTCTGTTGCAGGCGCGGGTTGGCAGGCGCGTGTGGTGGTGTGGTCTGTTGCGGGCGTGGGTTGAGGGGTGTGTGTGGCGGTGTGGTCTGTTGCAGGCGCGGGTTGAGGGGTGTGTGTGGCGGTGTGGTCTGTTGCAGGCGCGGGTTGAAGGGCGCGTGTGGCGGTGTGRTCTGTTGCAGGCGCGGGTTGAAGGGCGCGTGTGGYGGTGTGGTYTGTTGCAGGCGCGGGTTGRSRGGCGCGTGTGGCGGTGTGATCTGTTGCGGGCGCGGGTTGAGGGGCGCGTGTGGTGGTGTGGTCTGTTGCGGGCGCGGGGTAAAAGGCTTGCCAACCAAATAAAATCGGTTCACATTGGGCTGCTGTAGGTTTTGTTTTTGCACCCGCTTGAGCGCGCCGTTCTTTGACTAAAGCAAGGGTGCCATCAGGTTTATAAAAGGGGAAAATGATTTTTTCGCCTTCTTCTCCTATGCGATAACGCTTTATAATCTCTAGAGGGATGCAGCGTTCTTTATGGAGATAGTTTTTTACGAGATTTTGTGGGGTATCCCCTTTAGGAACCGGTGGACGGCGATAGGAATATTGGGGAACCATAAAGGGTTTGGGGCGTGTCAGATTGAGAGCAGCGCGTGCTTCTTCTAAGGCTTGAGAGAGGCTAATGCCTTTGACTTCACACCAAAGGTCTAAAATATCGCCTCCGATGCCTTCTGCAAAATCATACCAAAGGCCTGCTTTACTGCCGCTTAAGCAAATCGATAAACTTTGACCCGCTTCACCGCGTGTGTTGCCAACAATCCAATGATTGCCGCGTTTATGCCCTTGGGGAAGAAGCATTTCTGCTATTCTATCTGCTTGTGCGATAAGTTTTTGTTTGATTTCAAAAATTGTGCTCATGGGTCTTCGGGATATTATTCGTGTTTCTCAAAGAGCTTATTGTGGCTGTTGTCGCCATTCGGTCTGATGGTGAAATCCGGGAGTGCTATGGCGCTTGCTCGTCTGCTTTGAGGGCTCCTGTACCGCTTTTGGTTTGCTAAAACGGGCTTGGTTTTCATTGAAAGTTTCTAAAACTGTTGTGTTGATGGTTGTTTGCGGGTTTTGGAAGGGGGGCTTTTGTGTAAAGGCGGAGGGATAAGGGGGGCTCGTGAAAGAGAAGGTGGTTGGAGAGTGTTATGTTCCTTTGTGCGGAAAAGATGAGGCGTGTGGGGTATCGTACTGTTGTGATGAGAGCAGAGGGGATAATCGTTGACGCGTTTTGCTGTGTGAATGGTCTCTCCACAGGTTGTTTTTTTGCCCGTTGATGTACTCAGGGTTGTTTTGTCTGATGTGGTTTTGAAACATTGATGCCCCCGCATTGGTTTGTTTGAGATGGTGGTTTTGCGTGTGATGTCAACAAGTGTCACGATAGTTGATCAGACTGCGGTAAAGGTTTTCATTGCTCTTAGAGATGAGAGATGAGGAGCTTTCCTGTTTTTGTTGTTCCAGTCGTTCAATTTCACGACGAAACCAGTTGCGCCATGTGGCTTGCCAGTCTGCTTTGAGGGCTTCTTTGCCGCTTTTGGCTTGCCAATAGTCGCGAAACTTTTTGGCTTGCCAATGGGCTTGGCTCTCACTTAAGCCTTCTAAAACTGCTGCCTTGATATCTGCTTGCCAAGCTTCAGGAAGGCGGTGTCCTTTGGGAATACTTGAGGCGGTGGGGGGCGTGTTGGCGCAAGACGAGAGAGGTGATGAGAAGTTGGAGGGCGACAGATTGGCAGGTTTTTTTGTGGTTTTTCGTGGGAGAGGCGGGGGTGCCTCTTTTGTTTGGGAAGCCGTGGAAGAGGCATTTTTGCGCTCTGTTGCTTCCGTTGCGGGGGGAAAAAGCGGTGAAGAAAAAGCCAAAGCAGGGAATTGATCGCTTTGTTCAAAATTTTCTGGACAGGAAAGGGAAGATTCTGACGCATCAAACAACGGGTTCTTTTCAAAAACACCGATAGGTGTTTTCTTTTCTTCTGCCTTTTGAGCTTCTAAGTTTTGTTCATCATCTTTTGTCCGCTCGTTAAGCAGTTGTTCAAGCTCAGCATTGATTTTCTTGCGCTTTTTTGCCGAAGAACGCCCCGCAAAAGATTTTTGTTCAAGCAATTTTTCACGCTCTTGAAAAACATTTTCGCAACGCTGATTCCATAATCCATTGGCTAAATTTAAAATCTTACCCTCGCGGATTAGCATTTCTAAAACATTAACAAAAGTTCGCTTGTCACAACCGCAAAGACGCGCTAAACGTTCTTCCGATATTTCTAGAGGACGACCACGTGCATACATTTCATTGAGAAGAATCGTATAGATTCCAATCTCGTGGGCGCGCATGCCACGAACACCACCTAGAAAGTCATTTTGATACCAACAAACATATGGAAGCCTAGACGATTCATAATGAGGAGTTTCTTGTTGATCAGCGTGTTTCATACGGTAATCTACTTTCTTCTTTCTTATACAGTTTCATTGACAATAAAAACGCAAACAGAAATTTAATCTTTCGTTGCGTTTGGCGCTGTTCCATGACAACCGAGCAGCTTCTTTATGATGTTTATAAATGAGTGGAGAGGCTTGAAGGACATGGAAACTTTACAATCTGAGAGTGTGGTGATGAAAAAAATAAATAGGACAACACATTCTCGATATATCCGCTTTTGGCTCGATATACCCGCTTTTGGCTCGATATACCCGCTTTTGGCTCGATGTATCCGTTTTTGGAAGTGGCCTTTTGCATCTTATGGTGTGGTGAAAGTGTTTTTATGCAGGATAAAATGATGTTTTATTTCCCCCTAAAAAATAAAATTTGTTTCCTTAATTTTATCTTTTTTAGAGGATATTGCAAGCCCGTTTTGTAAAAAGGACGTGTTTTTTTTAAAAGACGCGCTATATGGTGAAATTATGAATATCGATGGTTGGCGTAAAAGATTAAGGGCCGCTTTGGAAAAAAGTGGACGCTCAAAGAGATCTATCTCTCTCGCTGCCGGTAAAGGTGCGGGATATCTTCATTCTATTCTTTCTGAAGGAAAAGAACCAACAATCGAATCTCTCTCGCGAATTTGTCACGAAATTGATATCAGTATGAATTATATTCTTTATGGTAAGGGTGCTAGTCCTGAAGATAAAGAATTTATAGAGCTTATTTCAAAACTCTCTCCCGAAGAGAGAGAGGCGATTTTGACTCTTTTGCGGCGACCTGTTGGCGAAGCTTCAAAATAAGTTCCTTCTGTGCTTTTGAATCAAGACGACTCCAGTGTTCTATTAATATTATATCACTCATTTTACCTCTCCTGTATTTTTATAATTGCAATTGTGTAAGAACAAATAGAGAACAATAAAAAAACATGAGGGGAGTAAGAAACAACAGATTTTTATTTATATATGTCATTTGAACCCCGCAAAGATTAAAAATATATCTTTTATGAAGGATAAAATGGTTGACATCTCTCCTATAGAGGATATAAGACTAACGCTATATTTGATCTTGTCAAGATGAAGCTATGCTTTATCAACTATCTAAAGGGGGAAATCATGAAAAATATTCCATTCGTTAAAGAGGATGAAATCATTATCATTCTTTGCGAAGATGAAAAGCCTGATACCTATGAAGGACCAATCGACGAAATCGAAGAAGTCATCGAACTGATTGAAGAATCTGAAACCGTTTATAGAGTTTTACGCCTTGATCTTACAACCAATCATGCGGAAGATGTTACGGAACAAATCGCTGATTTTTATGCAGAAAATTACGAAATACATGAAGAAAATAAACAATTGCAGCCCTTCATTTTGAACAGTGAAGCCTATCATGCGTGTTTAGATGAAAGAGTGGCACGCGATTATGAAGATAATCTTTATGGCTCTTATGAAAAACAGCATCGTTTACGCCCCTGTGATGTCTTGTCCGATTATTGGTGGTAATCATGCCAAGTTATCTCAAGACTTTTTATCAAGGGTTTCCACTTTATTATGCTGGAAAAACTGAAAATCTCATCAGACTCGAACCACAAAAACACAATGCTGTACTTTTCATATCGCAAGAACTGGCGCTGTTTATGGCAAAAAAATTGGCGGAAGAATATTGTCGTTATGATTTTTCTGTTGTGCGAATGGCAGAATTGAAAAAAGGCGCCCCCCCATGATGGAAAAGTTGCTGGACAAGTGTTTTTTTCACAATGTTTTTTATGGGGGAAAGGCGTGATGCGTTATGTTTTTCTCTCTGTGGGGGAAGTTGYTTGGGGCRTTTTTTAGCCAAGAGTTTTAGCYAATCGGGGGGCAAGCCCYAAGAGAAAGCAGGAAGGGGTGGAAGCGGYTGTGTCAGGGGGGGAAGGTTGGTGGGTGGATGGTTAATTTTGGGGGATAAGGAAATGAAAAAGATGTCAAGAAGGGCAGGGCGGTTGAGCTGGACATGCAAAGAGTGTCTGCTGGCGGGCAAAACAAAAATGAGGCGGGGAAGAGGCAGATCTTGTGTCGCGTTCAATGGGGAAAAATTTCTATAAAAAGCGAAGTTCAAGAGGCAAGTGGATGTTGGAGGGGGCAAGAAGCTTAGCGTGACACGTATTGCTTGGAAAAATAGTGAGCCGTTTGGGGGCAGGCTTAAAGACAGGGGATAAGGAAGACAACCTTGAGGAAAGATGTTGGGATCGTGAGAGAGGTATTGAAGGCATCGTGGGCAACGGTTTTGTGGGGGGCCGTTCTATCCGCTTTTATGTTGCATGTGCTTTTATGTTGCGTGTTTGGGTGTAATGAGAGGCTCTTCCCATGATAGGAAAAGTTGCTGGACAAGTGTTTTTTCACAATGTTTTTTATGGGGAAAGGCGTGATGCGTTATGTTTTTCTCTCTGTGGGGGAAGTTGCTTGGGGCGTTTTTTAGCCAAGAGTTTTAGCCAATCGGGGGGCTAATTCCAAGAGAAAGCAGGAAGGGGTGGAAGCGGTTGTGTTGGGGTGAAAAAGTTGGCGGGTGTTGGAAGGAAAGGGAGGAGGCAATGAGGGAAAAGAAGTATGGTTGAGGGAGGGGGTAGGAAGGCTTTGGCCGGCGCTTTTAAGGGACGAGAAGGCGTCTTTGTATTTTCTTAGCGGGCACTATTGAGCGGTGTGCGTATGGGGGATAGATAAAGTGTAAGGGTTCACAAGAGGATATTTTGTCAAATAAAGTATCAGATAAAGGGGGAAAAGACGATGCCAATTATTATTGATTGTATTCAGGGAACAGAGGAATGGCAGAAAGCGCGGAATGGTTTGATTACGGCTTCTTTATTTGGGATGGTTATGGCACAAAAAAAACAGGGGCAAAAAACGTCACGATATCACGTGGTGATGATGAAATTGGCAGGAGAAAGAATTACTGGAAAAACCGTTGAAGAAGGGACAACGCTTTCTCAGCGACGCGGAACAGAATTAGAACCAAGCGCACGACAGCTTTATGGAAAACTGACACAGACAGATCCCGAATGTATTGGTTTTGTTTTAGCAGATGATCGCAAGAAAGGATTTTCTCCTGATGCTTTTGTAGGAAAAAATGGCTTGTTGGAAATTAAAACAAAAAAACCTGAAATTTTAATCCCTCATTTCATGCACAAGAGTTTTCCAGCAGAACATAAAGCGCAATGTCAAGGAGGTTTATGGATTTCTCAGCGCGAATGGGTGGATTTAATGCTCTATTGGCCGGATATGCCCCCTTTGATTAAACGGGCTTATCGTGATGAAGCCTATATCAGCAAGCTTGAAGATGAAATTAGTCGTTTTAATGAGGCGTTGGAGAAGATGGTCCAGCATATTAGACATTTTGAGACAGGCTTTAGGATTAGAACAGAGCGTGCTTTGATGGAGGGGAAAGAAAGGGTGCTTGGAATGAAGACAAAGCGTCTGTTGACGGGCAAAACAAGAATGAGGCGGGGAAGAAGGGGATCTTGTGCAGCGTTGATGAGGGGCAAGCTTTAAAAAAAGTTCCGTGTAGGGGAAAAGAGTAGAGTGTTGGAGGAAGGGGCAAGCAGAGAGCGGGGTGCAGGGAACACAAAAAGCTTGGACATGAATGTGAAAGCATGTTGGGAAATGGGGGGAAGATCTCATATGATATTGAAAATAACGGCGCTGTAAGAAAACGGGTTTTCTCCCTTATAAAAGGGGGCAGAGGCGAGCAAACAGATTCACGCCTCTCTTGTTTTTTTGAATTCATGACAAGTCATGGTTAATATTCTTTAGATTTTTCAAAAAATGATGTAATTGTTCAGAGTTCTGTGAGGATGAGCACTGCGCTAATGAAAAAGATCGTAATTGTAAGCAAACATGCCGATGTTTTAAATTTGAAACGCCATAATAAGCTGATTGGAATAGACATTACCGTGATCACTATGAGCAATACCATGGTCAACTCTAGTATCTGAACTTTATAAAAATTATTTTTCATACTTGTCCTTCGAAATATGGCGTATAACTCCTTATAGCAGCACCAGAGTCTGACAACTCCTCCTCTTTTGACATGCTATAGTCATTTTGTAAGTGATTATATGTTTTTACGTAATCTTTCCTTGTTGTTCTCTCGTGGCGTGATGAGAAAATAAAAGAGTGCTTATTATGATAGCGAAAAAAATAAAGCGTTTAAACATGAAATATCTATACTTTGTTGTTTCTAAATCGTTTTTAGAATCAAGCCTTTTTAAGTAGATCTCTATATGTTATTTTTATGGCAAAAATGTGAGATGGTGTCTCCAAATGAGGGGGTAGTACAGTCCTATCACACTTTTCTTTGTGCTTGATTATAGTCATTGGAAATACAATTAATCGGAGAAGGATTTCCAACAAAAAATTCATCTTTTGTACATCCACGCGCTGTATGATGCGAGAACAAAACAGCGCTTATGACTATAGAAAATAAAGTGTTTAAACATAGAGTGTTTATTATCTTTTGTCTCTAACGTGCTTTATATAAGTGATTTCTGTTGAATAAATCAATATGTGTTATTTTTATGTTGAAAATATGTGTAAAAACGTATTTAATGAAAATGGTGATAGCGATCATACTGTATCTCAACAAGGGTGTGGTACAGAGACTAAAACCCCGCATGTGCGGGGTTTTAGTTCTTTGGAGGAGATAGGACAGCAGAAAATATACACAAAATATAAGGTAGTCTCTGTAACCAACATGGTTGTCCTAGGGTGGGGATAGGGAATATCTAAAAGATTCCCAATGAGATAGACTTCTTGTTGCGTATTCACGCGCTTGTTTTAAAGAAATATCTTCCTTTAAGTGCATTTCACACCCATTTCATGCCGGCTTCGTAAATTTCATACTGGCGTCTGTGAATAATATCGTGAGGGGTATAATGATAAAGCTCTGTCAATTAGAAGCTTCGTAGATTATACCTCCCAGAGATTATAAATAGTGCGCTCCCTCTCTTTACTTTATGAAAAAGTAAGTCGGCACCATTTGGGGCGCGTCCCCAATATTGCAATATGGGCTTTATTGCGACATGGGTGGGATTTTATTGCGATATGGCTCTTGAGATGATTCATCATCTCGTTTATTGGGGAGCTTCTCATAAAAAGCATGCTTTTCTTGTACAGTTTCATGCCATACAGAGCTTTTTGCTTGTGAACTGTAAGTAACATGGGGGTGATGGATTTCAATGGAACAGAAAGGGAAAGAATTTTTCACTCTTCGGGTTCTTATAAAAGAAGAAGAATGCTATCCGTATCACTCACAGTATTCGTAAAAATTTCGTATAAAAAAGGATGCGTCTTGAAAAAGGGGTGGATGAGAGCTCTCGTGGAGAAGGTTGAGCATCAAATGGGCAATGAGGGATCTTCTTTGAAAAGGTGTCTATCAATTTTCTGGTTCATGGGGTGTTTAGCGCATGGGATTGTTTGGCAACTTATTGAAGATTTATTGGGGGGGGGTGTTCTCCTTGCAAAGGGTAGGAAGCAAAGGGGAAATTAAGTTGAAAGGAGGTGATGGAAATGGCTCTGTTATAAATGGCAATAAAATCGATGAAGCTTATTCTAATTTTTATATGATGGCTCAGGTACCTATTATTTTAGGGCGTGCTCAGAATGTTTTGCTGGTTCCAAGTGATGATTTGCGTGGGAGTGTGGGGATCAAAGAGGGGGTAAAAAATGCGTTTATCATCATTGATTATTTCAATTGAATGAAAATTTGAAAGAGCGTGAGATATTCTTATTGCAAACCGCCTTATTCAAATTCTCTTATATTGAATGAAGTAAAATCATTTGTCTGTATATTCTAAGTGAGAGGCGGCTTGTAGAGGAAAACATTCAAAAAAAATATTGATACAAGGTGTCTGTACAGGGGGCAAAGGGTGTGGCAACAGTGAGGCTTGGCACAAAGGAAAGAGAGAGCATTTTACATGAAAGAAAGAAGGGGAAGGCAATGGAAGGGGAGAGGTATTTTTTGCGGCGTGTTGTGCCAATTTTAAACACCATTCGCATTGATAGAATACAAAGCGTTGTGGAGATGAAGCGGCATCATTGATCTTGAAGCCATTGAAGTGCATGCTTTAAAGGGTAGAAGATTCGCTAAAGCCGATGGAGGGGTGGGGGAAGAAAAAATCAATGCTTATAGGAAAGAAGAGAGAGGCAAAAGAAGAATAAAATGGTGCTGCGAGAGAGGATTGAACTCTCGACCTCTCCCTTACCAAGGGAGTGCTCTACCACTGAGCTACCGCAGCCGTTTTCAATCTTTGCGCTGTCTTGTGCCATATTGTCAGAAAATAGGCAAGAGAACATTTGTATATTCTTGCAAGAAAACGTATCTTATGCCATGACATAAATATTTCTTATACTCCTAATATTTAAGGTCATGAGTTGCTTGAATAGAAGCTTGACACTGCTCAAAAGGTTGCGCAATGACACAAATGCATCAAAAACAAAAGAATGATGGAATGAATCAGAAAGACGAAAAAGCAAAACGACGCCAAGAAAGATTGGCACAACAGTTGCGGCAAAATCTGAAACGTCGAAAAGAGCAAAGTCGAAAAAAAGCGCAAACAGAGCTCTAAAATACAAAAAAAAGTTTTTTGAGAGTTTCTTTGCAACCAAACTTCTCAATAATTTGTTCTCATTGTTAGAAGGCGTTTTAAAAAAACGATCAATAAGGCATAACTTTCCAAAGAGGGAAAAACTTTTGGAAGGGGTGGCGCAAAGGAAAAGAGGGAAACACTATGGATTCTATTCAAATTGTTGGTGGGAAAAAACTTAAAGGTACAATTCCTATTTCAGGGGCAAAAAATGCGGCTTTGCCTTTGATGATTGCGGCGCTGTTGACAGAAGAAACCCTCACGTTAGAAAATATTCCTCATCTTGCTGATGTTGAATTGCTTATTCGCATTCTGAATAATCATGGTGTTGGTTATGCCGTTGATGGACAAGAGTGTCATGATGAGTGTGTCAATTCAAGAACCATTCATTTTACCGCACAAAAAATAGCCACAACACGGGCGCCATACGAATTGGTGAAAAAAATGCGCGCAAGCTTTTGGGTTATTGGACCTCTGCTTGCACGGTGCTTAGAGGCTTATGTTTCGCTTCCTGGAGGATGCGCTATTGGAACAAGACCTGTTGATTTTATCCTCGAAGGACTGAAAACTTTAGGTGCCCATATGGCGATTGAAAATGGATATGTTCATGCAAAAGCGCCAAAGGGATTAAAAGGGGCTCACTACCGTTTTCCGAAAGTTACGGTTGGGGGAACCCATGTGCTGTTGATGGCAGCGTCAATGGCAAAGGGAACAACCGTTCTTGAGAATGCGGCTTGTGAACCAGAAGTCACAAATCTTATTCGAACCTTGAATGCTATGGGTGCTCAAATAACCGGTGAAGGAACATCAACGCTGACCATTGAAGGGGTGAAAAAGCTTAAAGGAACAAAAATACGTGTTATTGCGGATCGAATCGAAGCGGGAACATATGCCATGGCGGTGGCTATGGCGGGCGGGGATGTCTTTCTTAAAAATGCCAATTCTAATCATCTCACAACAGTGCTTAAGGTTCTTCAAAAAACAGGGCTTGAGATTCAAATAGAACCTCATGGAATTCACGTTAAGCGAAATCCACAGAACACAAAAATTATGCCGGTTGATATTACAACAGGTCCTTATCCTGCTTTTCCAACCGATCTCCAAGCACAATTTATGGCGCTTATGACACGAGCTGAAGGAATTGCCCATATTAGGGAGACAATTTTTGAAAATCGTTTTATGCATGTTCAAGAACTCAACCGTTTAGGGGCAGAGATAAAACTCGATGGACAGACGGCCACTGTCTATGGAACAGAGAATTTGCAAGGAGCCCCCGTCATGGCGACGGATTTGCGCGCTTCTGTTTCTCTGGTGATTGCGGCATTGGCAGCAAAGGGAGAAACAATTGTCAATCGTGTCTATCATCTTGATCGTGGATTTGAGCGGTTAGAAGAAAAACTAGCGCGATGTGGGGCAAAAATTCAACGGTTAACCGCGTAAATCTTGTCAAAGCTATGCTGACATTGAAGGGGGCTGAGAGAGGCTGTTTTGGGAAAGATTATTTGGGGGAGGCTTCTTGGAGGCTGTTGCCTGAGAGAGGTTGGTTAGAGCGGTATGCGTTTATGACACGGGGTTGAAGGAAACTACGCATATTACAGAGACGATTTTTGAAAATCGTTTTATGCATGTTCAAGAACTCAATCGTTTGAGCGGCAGAGATAAAACGCGATGGACAAATGGCCACTGTCTATGGAAAAGAGAAGTTGCAAGGGGCACCCGTTAAGCGCACGGATTTGCGCGCTTTTTGTTTCTCTGGTGATTGCGGCATTGGCAGCAAAGGGAGAGACAATCGTCAATCGTATTTATCATCTTGATCGTGGATTTGAGCGTTGAGACGAAAAACTAGCGCGATGTGGGGCAAAAATTCAACGGTTAACCGCGTAAATCTTGTCAAAGCTATGCTGACATTGAAGGGGGCTGAGAGAGTATTGAAGAGGTTGAGAGATTGCCTGAGGGAGGTATGATTTTTAAAATTTCCTCTTTGATGGGCGTGATTTCTCATGAGATAAAACACGGCTTTAAATTTTATTGTAAATCTTTTGAAATTACTTTATACCTTAAAGAGTAACTTTGGTCGTCTACGCAGCGATCAGTAGGGTCTGAAAGCCCTAAGGTTTGGTACGTGAATTTAACCTACTTTTGTGGGTATCCCGGAATTCCGGGAGTTTTTGCTATGTCCAGGTGTGCTTGCACACTAAAAGCAAAAAAAGCTGATCCAAACTCAGTACTTTCAGACTCCCGGAATACTTATGCGAGGGCGCTCGCACTTGGCGGGGGCACGAAATGCAAACCAAAAATCCACATTTTAATGATATTTCAATAGGGCAAAAAATTCGCCATAGACGAATTTCAATGAGGCTTTCTCAAAAGGAATTAGGGAAATATCTAGGTGTTAGTTTTCAGCAAATCCAAAAATACGAAAAAGGCGCCAATCGTGTAAGCGCAGGATGTTTGCTAGAAATCGCTAAAAAACTAGAAGTTCCGATGAGCTTTTTTTATGCGGATCTTTTAACAGCTGATATTGCCACAAAAGAACATGTCTTGTGCTCTTATGAAGAAATGATTTCAAGCAAAGAAGAGCATATTCTTTTGAAAAGTTTTAGAGAACTCAAACCTAAACAACAAAAAGCAATCTTGTGTTTGATTGCTGAAAGATAAAACACGGCTTTAAATTTGATTGCTGCTCTCTTGAAATTGTCTTATGAATAAGAGCGTGGTTCTGGTTGTCCAGTGCGGTTTCATGGGGGGATCTTAAAGCCTTGAAAATTCAAGCAGAGACATTGGTCTGCTTTATAAATATCGCGATATTCCGGGAGATTTTGCCATGTCCAGGTGTGTCTACACACTAAAAGCAAAAAAAGCTGATTCGAACTCAGTACTTTCAGACTCCCGGAATACCAATGCGAGGGCGCTCGCAATCCGAGGGGGCTTTCAGTGCAAACTAAAAATCCACATTCTAACGATATTTCAATAGGGCGAAAAATTCGCTTTAGAAGAAAAATGTTGAAAATTTCTCAAAAAGAATTAGGGCACCGTTTAGGGATAACCTTCCAACAAGTCCAAAAATATGAAAAAGGATTGAACCGTGTGGGGGCAGGGCGCTTACAAGAAATTGCTGATATATTGGATATCTCGATTTTCTTTTTTTATGCCGATATTTCAACAAAAGAACATATCTTGCTTCCTTATGAAGAAATGACCTCAAACCAAGAAGAGCATATCCTTTTGAAAAGTTTTAGAGAGCTTAAGCCTAAACAACAAAAAGCAATCTTGTGTTTGATTGCTGAAAGATAAAACAC
>NZ_NJGE01000026.1 GCF_002777915.1 Bartonella tribocorum
TTTAAATACGTTGTGTATTGATAATATCTTATGATTATGAATTGCTTCTTTTATATTTATATGCGTTTAAAGCTATATTATGGGCTTTCTGAAACGATTGCGTTATGTTTTGAATCTATACATCTATAATATTTAAAAACGCTCTCATAATGCGTATTTTTATCTTTATAACCTATCAGTTTTTTTACTAAATGAATTTAAAATTTTTTGTGAATTTTGTTTATAACACATTTGCAACTTAACAGCTTTTTATAGAGATGGTCTTTATAACCAATGCATTCATTTGCATTTTTGCTTTATTCAAATAAAGCTACTGTTTTTACGCATTTTCTATAGCTGTTATCCTCTTTATAGCCATGGCATCATTTTTTATTTTCATAAGAGAAACGATAAATAGGATAATTGCGATTTATAGACTGTTATGAAAACACTTATGAAAATATCTAAAAAGAGATCGATAATTATAAAGATTAGCAAAATCCCTTTTAATAGACTTTTGTTAGTTGTGTCAGTTTTGTCAGTCCTTTTTAGACCTTATATTATTTTTTTAAAATGAGTAAAAATTCAAAACATTATATTTCAATAGATTATTATTTAAAAAACATAACTCATATCAAGAGTACAATCTTTAAAGATAACCAATGATGTGAGTTGATTAAAACTTGTCAGTTATGTGTCAGTAAATTGAACTGACAAAATAGATTATTTGAGTGAGTGATTAAAATGCGTTTTATGAAAAGAAACTGATTACGTTATCGAAATCTCTTTAATGAATTTATCAGTTCTTTTGAATGATAACCTTATGATTTAGAGAATGATTACAACGTGCTTTATAAAAAGCATGTGATCCTTTAAAGCCTTTCAAAAGATGGTTTGTAACTCATAAGAAATGCTATAAAGATCATTATGGTTGTGAGTTTTGACGGGGTTTTGAGTTTTGACGGTTGCTCCTTTTAGATAAAAAAACGATAAAAATTAAAAATGTTATTTTTCAATATGTTAAGATTTTACAGATCTTAAAAAAACAACTCATATTGATAATACAACCTTTAAATTCAATTAATGGTATATGTTTTGTAGGGATTTTGACGATTTTTACACCTTCAAAACCTATAGAGAAATGAATATACATAACTTTGTTTAAACAAAGCTTTTGAAAACAATAAAGCTATCATTTTAGATTACGGTATAACCTCTTAAAGGCAATGTAAAAAAATCTAATTCACTTTAAGACAGGGTTTCTTAAAAGTCCTAAAGCAATCTAAATAAGAGTATCTAAAAGTGCAAATGATTTCTTTTTAGAATAATGCATATTAGGATTGTATCTAATCAACTTAACAAAAGAGGTATAGATTATGTTATAAGACCCTATACCCCTTATGAGTTTATCATACCCATTATGTGAGCATGCTTTATAAGTTATTCAGTTTCTCTTATTTCCAATTTTGGTAAGTTCTTAACGATTTTCATTGTCTCTAAACTTACGGTAATAACCCTTTGAAACAACTCCAAAGGATAAGCAGGGTTTCCAACGGTTTCAACAGCATAGCGATTGGCATCATTAACAATGCCGCTCTTTTTATCAGTCTTTACACATTGCCGTTCCATAACCCATTCAAGAGCGGATTTACCATTGACGATATATTCATAAGCTTCAAGAGGGATATCTGTCATTGTGACATTGCTGTTGTAAAAAACTGTCGATTTATCTTTTACTTTACTATTCCCAAAAAAATTCATTTCTGTAACATAATAGAATTTTTCAGGATTAGGGATATCAGTGAGTTTTGGATCACCTTTTTTAAAGGTTACAGGATAAGGTTCTACAGTTTCATAGTTCATATGCAAATGACCCAGTTCACGCCCTGCTGTTACAAATTTCCAAAAATCATCAGCACTCTTTACACAAGGAATGCGAGGTAATTCTTTGCATAAATTATCAGCATAACGAGAGCGATAATCTTCCGAATGCAAAAGACCGTAAACATAATAGAATAGATCATCTTTTGTTATGGTTTCATTAGGATAAGCAGCTTTAAAATGGTCTAGACCTTCATCAGTAATAGCATCACGCTTCTGTAAACCAGTTGTTTGGTTTTCCTCTATAGAGTTTGTAAATAAATGGGATTGTTTTTCATTTTTACTTTTTGAAACCGTAGTGTCTTCATAAATATAGCGTGGAAAACATTGTCCATTTTCTATCACATGAAAATCAGATACTGTCTTAATCATAATAACAGAAAAATCTTTATTTGCTCCTATACCTGTAATTTGTATCACTCTATTTTCAACCGTTTGCCCTATAGGAAATATCCGCGGCATTTGATAAACTCTTTCATTGAAAACGCGATTATAATAAAACCACTGTCGTGTAAAAGGACGGTAAAGGCTTTGTGTGAAGCATTTTTCTTCAAGTTCAAAGATTGTTTCTCTTACCAATTCTTGTTTAACATTATGACTCCAACTGATTTTTTCGGCATTCGTATTGATAAGATCATTTACAGCCCTTGTACGTGCTTTATGATCAGCATGTACATAAGTATCATTAAAACGTTCCACTTCACTATTGTAGAATGCAATCATGTTATTCATATTCTTTGCTAAAGCTTCACGGCTTGCATTATATGCCCATGCATCACGGCTAGTGATAATTCCACAAGAAAAATTTTCAAAAAATTTTTTACCATGACCTTTTTTATCACCTTTATCACCTATAGCTAAAAATGATTTGAAACTGTCATCACGTTGACTAAGCCAATCCCCATGCTTATCCGGTGTAATTATTTGCCAACCTTTTTTACTTCGTGTAATGCCATCAATACTCCTAAATTTTTCAATTATCGTGAGCTTTTCTTCTCTATTGAGATAGTCTCCAATATCACGAAAATATATTTTTCCATGCTGCTGAGCATTTGGATTTTTTACGAGAATAGAGATAGCAATAGGGGCACGAGAACCTTCACCAAAAATTCCACCACTTTCTTTCTTACGTTGTTCTCCAGAAGTCCGCGCATTTCCTCGTAAATGGAAAATATAAAGGCTGCTAAATTCTTCAACGAGGCATTTTCGTAACCCATCCATAGAACTTCCATTAATAAAACCGGCATTTGTAACAAAACCAATAACACCACGGTCTTTTATACGGTCACTAGCCCAGCGAATGGCACGTATATAGCTGTCATACAGACCTCGTATAAGACTTGCTTTCGATTGAGCCGCATAAGTTTCACTGATCCGTTTATCTAAAATCGGATAAGGAGTATTTTTCGCATTATCGTTTTCACTCTTTTGTCCTATAGAATAAGGAGGGTTACCAAAGATAACTTCGATATTTAGTTTCTTTTGAAGTTCTAAATATTCACTGTTTTCTTTGAGCATACCGTCTATCAAATTTTTTTCTTTAAGCGTCTGAAACGTATCAGCCAAACCAATATGCTTGAAAGGAATGTAATCACCTTTCATCAATCCATGATAGGTTGCTTCAATGTTAATGGCTGCTATATAATAAGCGAGTAAAACAATCTCATTGGCATGGATATCGTAACGGTATTTATATTCCATATCCTCTGGTTTGATGAGATTGGATTGTAAAAGCCGTGTGATAAAGGTTCCAGTTCCAGTGAAAGGGTCTAGAATAGAAACACCCCGTGACCCCAAGCTTTTTCCAAATTCATTGCGCAAGACATCATCAACAGAATGAATGATAAAATCAACAACCTCAATGGGCGTATAAACAATTCCTAATTTTTCTACCGTACGCGGAAAAGCATAACGGAAAAATTCATTATAAAGCTTTACAATTAAGTTTTGTTGTGCTTCAAGACCTGTAATTCCTCGTGTGTAAAATTGTACATTCCTAGAGAGAGTTTTGAAATCTTGAGATTCTTCTTTAAGAGTAACTTTATCAAGGATATTGAGTACGCGTTGTAAAGCATAAGAGACGGGATTTTCTTGAACAAATTGATGTCCCTCAAACAAAGCATCAAAGACTGGACGTGTCACAAGATGTTGTGCAAGCATTTCAATCGCATTTTCTTCTGAGAGGGTCGTGTTTAAATTGTTACGTAATTCGGTCATAAAACCATTAAACACCCGTCGCGTTTCCGTTTCTGATTTTGTTAAAACTTCGGTTAAGCGTGTGATATGATTTTGAGCAAGATCAGCAACATTGGTTGCCCATCTTTTCCAATAGCTAGGGACGTAATTTCTCTTAACAATAGCTGCTCTAATGACATCCGGATATTGAGAAAAAAGGGATAATTCTTCTTCTGGTTTATATCCGTGAAAGGATTCATAAGTTGGTGATCCAATGTTCAGTCCTGAATATTCTGATTTTGAGCGTATAGGTAAGTCATCAATAACCACAGTTGTATCTTCTGAGGTAGCCTTTTGAGAAGGAACAATAATATCAAGGGCATAGCTTACGTCCTGTTTTATGGACATATGGTGGATTATTTTATTAAAACTCTCATCATGGGCACGCAAAGCATTGACGACTTGCCAGATGACATCATATTTCGGATTATTTTCCAAGGCTTGTACTGGTGGAATGCCAGCCGGTACCCCAACGGGTAGAATGATATAGCCTCTTTTTTTACCCTCTGCTCGACGCATGACACGTCCTATTGCTTGAATAATCTCAATTTGACTTTTTCGCGGGTGTAAAAATAGAACAGCATCAAGAGCAGGAACATCAACACCTTCAGAAAGACAGCGTACATTGGTAAGTACACGACACGTATTTTCCCCCGCATCTTCCTTTAACCAGTCAAGTTGTTTTGTACGCTCTTTAGCACTAAAGGTTCCATCAATGTGAGAAAAGGTACAGTTAAGAGGAGGAGTATCTTTATAGTTCTTATGAAGAGCGCGTAAAAATTCTTGAACTTTTTCTTTTTTGAATTCCTTGCATATGCGTTTAGAAGTCTCAATATCTTTGCAAAATGCTAAAGCTCTACGCATGGGATTGGGGTCATCTTCAAGATCAAGTTTCAGATCCATTTTGGTAAGGGCTCTATAACAGCCATTAATCTTGGTCCTATCGTCAAGAATAAGTTCATAATTCTTATCGGTAATAAGATGTTGAATGGATTGGCTTACTTCTTTTTCATTGACAACTAATATGATAACTTTACAAGGTGATAACAGTTTATGTTCTAGAGCTTCCGCAAATGTATAATGATGCAGTTCTTTGCCATAAATTTTTTCGTCATCCATAGAGGCAAGAACAGTATCAGATAGGTCAGCTTTCCTTTTTATCTTATCTGTAAAGATTTTGGGGGTTGCTGTCATATATAGACGTTTTTTACCCCGAATGATTCTGTTATCATGAACCTTGATAAATTCAGATTCACGCTTGTCTGTTCCTAACACAGCCCCAGTTGTTCTATGTGCTTCATCACAAATGATCAAATCAAATTCGGGTAATCCATGATCCTTTTGCGCATCCGAAATCACTTGGATAGAATGGTAAGTTGAAAACACCACCGTCATTGCATCTGCTAGGCTTTCGCAAGCTTCTTTGGCAAGGGCTTGTGCATCCGTGGTAGCAGGGAGAACAAGATCTGATGTTTCCATGCCAACAATATCATCTTGGTTTTTACGACGCTTGCCTACTTTCGTATCCGAACAAACCGCAAAGGAACGCAACGGGATTTGTGCATCGGCTGTCCATTCACGGATTGTTTGCGAGACTAAAGAAAGAGAAGGGACCAGAAACAACACACGCTTGCCTTTCCCAGCAAGGGTTTCTGCTATCTTCAAACTGGTGAAAGTCTTCCCCGTTCCACATGCCATAATCAGCTTGCCACGGTCTGCTTCTTGTAAACCTTCACAGACTTTCTCAAGGGCTTCTTTCTGATGATCTAAAAGCTTTTTTTTCGGTTTCTCTTTAAGAACAGCTTGTCCTTGTTCTTTATAAGCCCCCCAATCGATTTGACTGTTTTCCAAATCAAATAGATTAATCCGTTGAATACGAACCTCTTGTCCTTCACAAGTCAGTTCAACATTGTCACTCCAATCTGTTTCGGTGCTATCAACCAGTATACGGCGGGTGAAGATCTTTTTKCCCGAGGCAGCAATAAAGCTATCAATATCTTCTTTTTTAATGATGTGAGAAGCATCATAGCATTTACATTGAATAGCCGCATAACCACCTTCATCACGGATTGTCGCCACCAGATCAATCCCAATATCAGTTCCATCTTCATCATGCTCTTGCGCCCATTCCAAATAAGTCTGAACCTTTTCGTATTCTTGCTTTTGAAGCGGGTCTTCACTCAAATAAACCATGACAAGATTTTCAAACATGGTTCCTAATTCACGGGGTGATTTAGCTTTTTGCCGATAATATTCCAACAGAGAGCGTAAAGTGACGTGTTCATTATCAGAGTTAACAGATTGCAGCATATTGTAATAAAAATCCCTTGCCTTAAGAGATGATCAATAATCATCAAAAGAATCAAAACGAATTCAATAAAACGCACTTAAAGCAAATAACGATAAAAATGGGAAAAAACTGCTAAAAAAAGCGGATATTTTTTCAAAAGGGGATTTTAAAAGGCTGCTTATCAACAGCCCATGACATGGAATAAGATCAGCAAAGTAGTAAAATTTGCTATTCGTTTTATGGATAAAAAAGACAAATGCATTATGTGCTTTTAAGATATCAGAATGACTATTTTGATAAGTTTTATCACGAATTTTACAAATAGGTTTTGTCGGTTATTACCCCCTCCAAAAAAACTTCAAAACTAATGATGGGGAGTGCTTTGAAGGTTTGTTCTATGAATAAGGGGACATGGTTTAGCAAATTTATCCTTTATATTGATGGGGATATTGAGGCTTACACATTGACTTTCTGGACAATTTTGGTTACAGGTCTGAGAGTATAAGTATGGGGGGAAAATATCTTCACACGGTTACAATCAAGGTGTTTAGCCACTTGGTCTTTAGTTACAAAGATATGTGCTTTTATTAAAAGCATCATAGGGTTGTGACTGTTTTAATTTCTATTATCAATGAGGGTTGATGAAGCGATAGAACGCTTCATGAATGGTGCAAAGCGGGGCAATCTGTATTGTTATTCATCTTTTTACATTGGAAGAGTTTTTTAAGGTTTTTTCTTGTCTTAGTATTGTTTGTCCTGTTGAGTGGCCTAACGGTTTATGCGCGGTCCCCGGCTGTTTTTCATTCTCCAACAGATAATTTTTCTCGCAGATATTCAGAAAAGCAGCAATTAGAAAGAATTGAGAATTTACGGGCTTTAACGCCTCACGGTATGACAAGGCCTTCTGAAGGAAAGCAAGGAGCACTTTTGGGGAGTGGGTACTGCTTTCCAATTCATGATATAGTTGTTGATGGGGTTTATCATATCAAGAAGAGCGCTATAGCCGCTGTAACAAATCCCTATGTTGGAAGATGTATCGGTCTTGTCGATATCCAGCTCTTAATCAAGCAGTTAACCAAGGTTTATTTGGATCAAGGCTATGTTACAGCGCGTTTTTATATCCCTGATCAGGATATCAAAAACAGCAAGATGCTCAAATTTGTTGTTGTTGAGGGCAAGCTTTCGGATATTTATTACAATGGTTTGCCAGCTTCTTCTCATAATTATGTTGTGTGGAGTGCTTTTCCGGGTTTGGAAGGGCATATTCTGAATATGCGCGATATTGAACAGGGGCTTGATCAAATCAACAGACTTTTTTCAGCACATGCTCAAAGCGAACTTCTCCCAGGTCGTGAAGAGGGGAGCACCATTGTCAATATTAACAATCAACCGGAGAAAGCTTTCAAGGTTCGTGTTTCCCATGACAATTTAGGACAATCCTCCACGGGTTACGCGCGTTATAGTGCGGGCTTAAAGTTGGAAAATATTTTAGGGCTCAATGATGCATGGGATTTTAGCTATCAACGCAGTCAATCAGATTATTGGGGTGGGAGTAAACAAGAAGGACATAGCAATAACATTTCAGCAAGTGTGAGTATCCCCTATGGTTATTGGACCTTTGGTTTAAATGGCACTGCTTATAATTATCAAAGCATTATCAAGGGCAATTTTACCGATATTGAAACGACAGGCGATTCCAGTGAGTTACACGCCAGTACAAGCAGGGTTCTTCACCGCGATAGTGTTTCCTTGACAACTTTGAATGTGGGTCTTTCTTATAAAAGAACCAACAACTACCTTCTTGGCAATAAGATTGAAGTGGGCAGTCGTCAATATAGTGTCGCCAACTTTGGCATTTCGCATTCGCGTCAGATGTTCGGGGGAACATGGACCTTTGATGTGAGCTATTTGCAAGGACTTCCCTTTTTTCATTCTGTAAAGAAACATGCTCCAGGAGCGGGGGATGGGGAGCCTCAATTTGCAAAATTTACTGGCACACTGAGCGTTATGACACCCTTTAAGGTTGGAGAGTGGAATTTTCTGTTGAGCAATCTTTTGAGTGGTCAATATTCACCGCATAATTTATTGGCTGCAGAGCAGATTTCGTTGGGAGGCGCTTCCAATGTTCGTGGTACGCGCGAGAGTTTGATTTTTGGCAATAACGGTTTTTTTACCCGTAATGACTTGATGCTGAGAACCATTCCGTGGAGCAATAGTGCGACGCTCAAAAAGACTTTGGGTGAACTTCGCCCTTATGTTGGTTTGGACTATGGTCGTGTTTTTTCGCAAGCTTTGTATGGATTTACGAATGAGCAACTTGCCGGTTGGACAGCAGGCATCAAGCTTGCAGGGGGGATGGTTTCTCTTGATGCCAGTTATTCCAGTATTTTCTGGAGCACAGTCAAACATAAGAAGTCAGGCACATTTTTTATGACATTAGCAATGGAACTTTAAGCGTATTTATTGGGGAGTAAAAGCATGGGACATGAGAAGAGAGAAGAAAGAGCAAAGTTATTAAGCGTTTTAGTTTCTAGTACGATGCTCAAGAAGGTTTTATTTGGGGGGCTTGGTTTTTCTTGTTTGTTAGTCCCTTCAGCCTTACAGGCGCAAATTGCCGTTGATGCGAACGCGAGTGCCACCCATCGCCCTGATATTGTGGCAGCGCCCAATGGGGTTCCTTCCATTGATATTGTTACCCCCAACAGCAGCGGTTTATCGCACAATAAATATAATGATTTTAATATTGGCAATGGAGGTGTGATTTGGAACAATCATGCGCAAGAAGTAGGGCAATCGCAATTGGGGGGCATTATGCCGGGCAATCCGCATTTGCGTGTTACCGGTTCAGCGAAGGTTATTTTAAATGAAGTGACCAGCAGTAAGCGCAGTGCGCTTCATGGTCCAGGAGAGGTTTTTGGGCGCTCAGCCGATGTGATTATAGCCAATCCCAATGGGATCAGTTGTGATGGTTGTGGGTTTATCAATACGCCCCATGCGACCTTAACCACCGGTGTTGCGGAAATTGATGCATCTGGTTTTCTAAAAGGTTTTGTGGTGCGAGGTGGGGATATCACTTTTGGAGCCAAGGGCGCAAATTTTTTCTCAGGAAAAGGGGCGGTTGATATCGTTGATATTGTATCGCGCACAGTGCATTTTGAAGGTCCTGTTGCGGGGAAGGATATTGGGGTTGTTGCTGGAACGGGTCGTTATGACTATGCTTCTCGTGAGATGAAGGAGCTCACCGATATTACTGGTAAGCCAGAATATGCGATAGATGGTTCTGCTTTGGGGGCTCTCCAGGCGGATCAGATTAAACTTGTGGCAACCGAAAAAGGTGTTGGGGTTCGCATGCGCCATGATATGGCGGCCAATGCGGGGCAGTTACATCTTTCTGCGGATGGAAAAATCTCCCTACAGAGTGTCTTTGGTCATGGGGGTGTTGTTCTTAAGTCGAAAAGCCAGAGCATCTTGGCAAAACACATCACCTCTAAAAAGCATATTGATATTGCGGCAAAAAAAGATGTGACATTAGAAACTGTTGGGGCGGATGGTCATTTTACAGCAGAGGCACAAGAAGGGCTTTTAACCCTTGCAGGGCAAGCGACCTCTGGGGGCAATATGAAGCTGTCTTCACGTGAAGCCATCAAAGTCTCTGGGCTAGGGGCAGGGGCTGATATGGCGTTTGAAACGGGTGGTGATCTGACCATTGCTGGCACTGTTTTGTCTGGGGGCAATTTAAAAGCCCATGCCGGTGGTGATATCAGGGCGTATCTTTTAGCCGGTGGGGTTGATATGGCAGCAACGGGGGCTGCTGGAAATCTTGTTTTGGGAAGCCATGGGGGTGTTGATCTCCAGAGTCGTCAAGGTGCGATAGCTGCGGAAAGCATTTATGGAGCGGGAGATATCACACTGGTTTCTCATAACGGGCTATCTGTTTCTCAAACAATTCTCTCTCATGATAATGTTGTCATTCATACACAACCTGATGCTGGAGTTCATTTTGGACAACTGATTGCTTATGGCAGGGTAGATATTGATGGTGGAGCGGTTGATTTTTCTTCGTTGATGGCGGGTGGAGATGCTGTTTTAAAGGGTGGCAGCCTTAATGCAGGCACATTGATGACAGGGTTAGATTTTGTTCGCTCTCAGGTGAGCCCTTGGAATCCTACAGGTGCGCTTGTTTTTTATGATAAAGGTTCCCTTTCTATCACGGCACAAAGGGGGGTAAAGGTTGGACATATTATCAGTGGTGAAAATATTGACCTTTTTGCTGGCAACGACATTTATTATGATCAGATCATAGGGTATGGCAGTGCAACATTAACATCCGTTTCAGGAGGGATCAGTGTTGAGAATGTGCTGTCTGTTCTGGGGGATGTGAGGTTGACAGCACCGAGACTGGATTTAAGTAATAATCGTTCTCATATTTACACGCCGCAAACGCTGTATTTAATTGCAGATCATATTGATGTCTCGGGGAGTGAATTAACGTATGGTGGTTTAGATTTTAACAGCACCAATGTCCTTGATATTCACCATGCACGGTTGCAAGCTGTGATAGATCAGGGGGGGACTGGCAATATTCTTTTTATAGCTCCAGGTATTCTGGTTGATGAGACAACATCGGTTTTAGCGGCACGAGATTTTGCCATCAAAACAGGGGAGTTGCACAATAGTGGTCAATTGGCAGCGGGGCAGAATTTAGCCTTTAGCGTGACAGGTGATGCGACCAACAGCAAAACGGGCTTAATCTACGTGAAGGGCAATGGTGCTCTCAAAGTTGATGGGGCTTTGTTGAATGATGCTGGTGTCGTTATGGCAGAGGGTGATTTATCTTTTACCAATGCGGCAGGCAGCGGAAAGAGCCTTTCCCTTGTCAATAAAGCGGGTTTAATTCAGGTAGGGGGAAACTTAAACATCCAAACAAAAAACTTGCAAAATGAAGCCGATAGTACGCCTAAAATAGAGGAAAAAAAGGAATATAACGATATTTCATTCCAAAGACCAGACAAATATAATTTTCTCGATGGTCGGCCTTTATATTATGATACGAGATCGAATAGTTGGGGTAAAGGAAAGCATTCTAAGTGGCCGTTTGGTACAGATAAGAAGAACTTTATATTTGAGCAACAACTTTGGTCTAGCCAAGAAGAAACCTATGGTACGGCAACTCTAAAAGATGGAACGGTCTATAAGGCATTTACTTGGAAATACAATGATACAAGAAAATCCATAGCAGAGTATGCATGGAATGGTGATAGCTGGGAAGGAGGATTTTGGGGGTCAATAAACGAAGATTGGTCGCACATGACCGAGGAGACTGTCACGCAGACGTTTTCGCATAAACCGGCGGCTCAGGGAATGATCCAATCTCACGGCAATCTTATTATTAACGCTGATACCATTGAGAATAACTATAGCATCATGAGAGCTGGAGGCAATGCGGATATCCATGCCAATGTGCTGACCAATGTAGGGGCAACAGCCTATAAAAATACTTATCTTGGTTGTCATGCCAATACAGATGCTTATTGTTATGCTTATAACGCCGATGGCAGCCGTAATGTTAGTCTTGATATAGCCAATAACGGTAATCGCCAGACTGGCTCGGAAGTTCTCGATACTGTTCCTGGTCTTGTGCAAGCGGGTGGCACGTTGAATTTGGTGGTCGATCAACTCAACAACAAGGCAGCCGAAGGGTCCATTACAGGGGATGCGCATTTTGAAGCCAAAGCGGTTGGGGGTAATCCACTGGAGGCGCTGAACGGTTTAACCGGGGCTGGTGCTTTGTTTACACCAAAAGTGGATCTCAATGGTACAGAAGAACTAGCTGAGGGCAGCACTTTGCCTTTGCCAAAGCCCCAATCGGGGGGTGTTGGGGGCACGTTGCCTCAACAGAATTTCCTTTATGAAACGAGAGCAGATTTCCTTGATGTCGGTAAGTTTTATGGTTCAGCCTATTTTTTGAACAGAATTGGTTATAAGCCAGATCGGGAGATTTTTTTCTTAGGGGATGCTTATTTCGAAAAGCAACTGATTGAAAAACAAATGCGTGATTTGGTTGGCCAAGGTTTGGGTAAAGGCTCCTTTATTCCAGGCAGTGATGCCATTGAACAAGTCAAAAGTTTGCTGGATGCAGGAGCAGACTATGCCAAAGCCCACAATCTTGTCTTTGGTGAGCCTTTAAGTGAAGAACAATTGGCAAGTTTAGAAGCACCGATGGTGATTTATGTTCGTCAACAGGTCAAGGGCATGGATGTTTATGCACCGGTGCTTTACATTCCAGAAAAAGACAGAGCCTCCTTTGTTTCTGCTGGGGCTTTGATCATGGGCGATGATGTCAATATCACTAGCCAAAATACCAGCACTTCAACGATTATCAATTCAGGGCGTATTGCGGCAAATCACCAATTGAATGTGCATGGCGGGGATATCCTCAGTCAAGGAGGGCATTTTGCTGCTGGTGGTGATGCTGTTATCCTTGCAGAAAACAATATTCGTTTGGATGCAGGGCGCACAACGGTTGATGGTGTGGAAACTGTTTTAAACACCCATGCCTTGTCTGCTGGGGGCAATGCGACAGTTCTTGCTAAAAAAGATATCACAGCCTCAGGGGTGAAGGTCACCACAGGGGGTGATCTTGCCATGGTTACAGAAGAAGGTAACTTAACGATAGGCGCAACAGAAACCCATCACTACAGCGAGCATAGTGATGCCACCATGCACCAACAATCAGAAGTTAATTCTGGCGGCTCAACAACGCTTTCCTCTGGAAAAGATTTGCATGTTTTAGGCTCTAAGGTTCAAGCAACGGATAACCTTTTCTTACAAGCAAAAGAAAATGTTTCGATTGATGCCACGCGCAACAGTGCCAATAGCCATCGGGGGGAACAAACCTCCCATGTTGCTGTGCACAATGGCTCTCATTTAAGTTCTGGAAAAGAGACCACTGTTCTCTCTGGAAAAGATATCCATGTTTCTGCGTCCGATATCGATGCGAAGGGCAATGTTGCTCTTGGTGCTCAAGGGGATATCACAATAGATACCAAATCCGATGAGATGGCGTATCATCTTCAGAATAAAAACCTAAAAGTGGATATGCAAGCCTCGCGAGCCGTTGGCTCTTCGATCAATGCTGGGGGCGATTTTACCGCTATTGCGGGGCAGGATGGCAAACCACATGATCTCACCATCACGGGCAGTTTCATTGCGGCTGATGGCAAGGTTGGGATGAAAGCCAGCAACGATGTTCTCATCAACAATGCAGAAAATAGTTTACAGTATGAGATGTCCTACCATAAAGAGGGGGGAGCATTTAGTAGCAGCAAATCCCAGCATAACAAGATTGATGCGACCCAAGTTGTGGGTTCACTCATATCTGGGGGCAAAGGTGTTGCCATTGATTCAGGAAACAACACGGAAGTTGTTGCCTCGATGCTCACAGCCGGAAAAACAGGAGAAACGCCAGAAGACCAAGCAAAAGCCGATATTAAAATTTACTCTGGTGGCAATATTCTCATCAAAGGGGCGCAAGAAAAGTATGATCAGCAAGCACAATCCTCAAAAAGTGGATTTTTGAGTAGCAAATCTTCCGATACATCTCAATCCCATACAACAACGGTTTCCTCTATTCTGGGGGCGACGGGCAATATTGTGTTAGACGCACAAGGGGATACCACAATCACGGCTTCTCATATGATTGCCAATGAAGATATCAATGTGGCAGGACAAAGCGTGACGATTGATGGCATGACAGATCACCATAGCAGCCATTCAGAAACCCATGAAACGGGTTTTGGTGTGGGATCAGGCAAGGGCTTTGCTTCGATATTTGGGAGTGAATCAAAGACAGAGAATGAAGAAAGCTTTGAACATCAAGGTTCTTCGCTCAATGGTAAAAATATCACCATCACCGCCAAAAAAGAAGATGTGAATGTGGTGGGTTCTGACTTTATTGCAGAGGAAAATATTAAGCTTTCGGCAGTCCGTGATGTGAATGTTTTGCCTGGTCACAATAGTCATAGCACAAGTTCAAAGGAAGAACGTTCAGGCTTTGGGATTCAGTTTGAAAAAAGCAAAAGTGGTGCTTCTGTGGGTGTTGGGGTTGAGAGCAATAAAGATACGGGCGATCAATGGGAAAAGACGAATACGCCGTCCAATTTCCATGCGGGCAATGATGCGAATTTTAATGCCGGCAATGATGTGAATTTACAAGCGACAAATGTTTCGGCAGACCGTGATGTCAACATTAATGCTGGCAATAATATCACCCTATCGGAAAGCTATGATACCTCTAATGTACAAGAAACACATGAAAAAACCTTTGCCGGTGTGACAGCCTCTGCGGATATTGGTGTTCTTGGCACGGTACAAGGCTTGAAAGATTCAGCAGACCGCATGAATAATAAGGATGGAAATAACACAGTTATGAATGGCCTCCTGACCGGCATGAAAATCAATCACCTCTTTACCAAAGGCAGGGAGTTTGTTGATTGGTTGAGTGGTAATACAGGGGAAAGGGGAAATATAACCAAAGGGCTGAGTAGTGGATTAGGTGGATTTGGGGGATCCACCAAGGATGTTCTTGCTAATATGTCTGGTGCATCTGGCAGTGTGAGCGTGGGCTTTAAGAGCGAGAAAGCAGAAGCCTCTTCTCAAGACTCCACCGCGGTAACCACAACAATAGAAGGTGGGCGTTCTATCAACATGCATGCCAACAAAGGCAGCATCCATGGTATTGGCGCTGATATTATCGCCGGCACAAACCCGATTTATACGCTGAGCAATGATGAACAGAGCGGTAATATCACCTTGGATGCAAAACAACATATCCTCTTTGAAAGTGCGCAAAACACGCAAAGCACGCAAAATAGCAGTGAAAGTAATTCAATGAGTGTTGGCTACGGTTATGGCACGGGTGGCGCAGGGGCAACGGGCAATACTGCTTTTAGTCAAGGGGAAGGCTCCAGTGAACAACTGCAACACAAGAACAGCCATATTATAGGCACCAGCACTGTTCATACCAACAGTGGGGGAAATACTACATTTGCAGGCGCCGTGGTTTCTGCAAACCGTGTAGAGATGAATGTTGGTGGTGATTTCAGCATTACTAGCCAGAGCGATACCGGAAAAACTTCCAGCAAGCAAAATTCTGTTTCTGTTGGCTTTGGTGCTGGAGCAACGGGTGGTGGAGGTTCAATGAGCGCCTCTTTCCAAAAGGACAAATCCTCTAGTGATTATCATAGCGTTGTGGAACAATCCGGCATTAAAGCAGGGGCAGGTGGCTTTGATATTACAGTGGCGGGTGCAACAACCATGACCGGAGGTATTATCGGCAGCACCGCACCGGCGAACAAAAATAAACTGACCACCGGAAGCATCAGCACCAGTGATATCACCAACAGTGCGCATGCTCTTGCCAGCAGCCATGGTTTTAGCCTTTCTGGAAATGATACGATAAAAAACATTGCCAAGAATGTTTTAAATCACGGTAAAGCCAAGGATGGAGCAGAAGGTGAAACCAAATCGGCTATCAGTGATGGTATCATCATCTTAACCGGTGAAAGCAACCAGAGGGCGATGGGGCAAGATGCTGGACAAATCATTGATGCACTCAACCGCAACACCGCAGCAGCCCACCAAGCTGTCGCACCGATAGACGCCACATCACTTGAGGGAGCAGTGCATAATCGCCTAGATATGATCAATGATTTATCAGATGAAGGATTTGGTTATTGGGATAAAGTGCGTAAAATTGTATTGCGTGTTGACCACCCAGTGGGTGAGGTTGCGCATGATGAAAATGGCAATGTCCTCTATTTAACCGATGAAAATGGAGAGTATATAAAAGGCAGTGATGGAAAATATATTACTCTGTATAACTTTTTAAAACCAGAGGAAGAAAATCATTTACAAAAAGGCTCTGATGGCAATGTTTATATGTTCTACAATGGCATTTTTAATTCCCCTGATGATGCAGCGCGTAATGCCGTCCAAATGGCTGTTTATAACAATGGTCATCTGTATTTTACATATTTCCCACAATCTAAAGATCCGCTGGTAGAGTTAGGGATAGCGTTTTATCAGAAGTTTCTGGAAGGRAATATTGGGGSRTTGAGTAATTCGACGAAGAAATTCCAAGATTTTGTCTCTCGTTATGGCAATGAGGGGGCTATTGTAAGTATGCATAGCCGTGGTACCTTGACAGGGGGTAATGGATTACGTGACCTTGAAGAGCGTGGTATCCATGGTATAGCCAAGAAAACAGACTTCTATCTTTTGGGGGCGGCAGCTCACACGCAATCGATAGCTAATACAGTAGATTACTTAAGCGATGGTGAAAAAAAATATGTCTACGTACAAGGCCATATATTAGACCCCATAAGTACAATCATTGGTTTTAATTTTCCTACAGCTTATGGGGTACGTTCCAAACCATATGATTTATTACATCCGTTAATTCTACCCCTCAGAGAGATGGGGGGAGCGATCATCGGCTATAATCCTAGTACCCATAATTGTTATGCTGATGCAGGATCTGATTGTAGACGTGATTACGGTTCATTTGATTTTATAAAATTTTATTCCACGAGAACAGGGAACAAAAAATGAAAATACGATTTAACTTATTGAGCCTGCTCATTCTATTAAGTATTACTGGATGTGACATATCAAATATSGACAAACCTTCTCCAGGAGAAGTGGCAGTGTGGAAGAAGCCAGGAGCGAACTTTACTGAGGTAGGAAAAGTCTTGCTAGAATGTGGCATGCCAAGCCTTATTGATCAGGATTCAGAAAACAAAACGCTAAGCGACAATGAAATAGCCACCATTGATGCTTGCATGCTTCAAGCTGGTTTCCGTAGAAAATCAGGGGGGCCATATTGGTGTTATAATTATAATAACCTCCCCATTTGTCGTCCTGGTGCTGTTATTCCGAAGCGAAGTGTTGA
>NZ_NJGE01000027.1 GCF_002777915.1 Bartonella tribocorum
ACGAGAAACACGCCCTATCCGCCCCTCTTGCTCGGCTGCCAACATTTCCCTCTGATAGTAAGCACCTTGAACCGCTGTAAGATAAGCCCCTTCCCATATATGCTTATAAGTCTCGGGGCGGTTTCTCAAATCATCAAGCCGTGCTTCATTTAAGATCTTGGGAAACTTCGGATTGTCTAACCAATTGATCTCTACACGCTTAATGGCTTCATTGTCTGAAAAGCGAAACCGCCTTTCAACCGGTGCATTCTCTCGTAACGGGTTCCATGTGACCCATAACTCTGCTCTCCAATCCTCTCCCTCTTCACGTAAAGTCGGTATAAGCGTCTGCCAAGCTGTCTCAGTAACGGGCTCTGCCTCATCAACCCAACAGAGCAAAATACGCCCCATGGATTTGATACTGGCTATATTGCGGTCTAGTCCAGAAAACTGAAACGCTATACGACCATCATTTGATTTAATCGAAGCCTCTCCAACCTTGTAATAGTCCCTTAAAAAGTCATGGGCTTCAATGGCGCGCTTAATCTCCTCTAAAGAACTTTCTGCAAGCGAATTTTGAAACTGACGTGCACAAAGAATAGTCCCTGATATTCCTCCCATGCCGAATTGATAGCCTTTTAAAGCAGCCATTAAGGCAAATGATCTTGTCTTCCCAGACCCTCGTCCACCCCAAGCCGCGCGTACCAAAGCATCCCCTGTAAAAATAGGGATAAGTTTTGGTACAATCTTAATCTGTCTTGTTGTCATGAACCAAAGGCGCTATTTCCACACGCCCTATCATCTTAATGGCTCCCCCATCTTCCCCTGTCACTTGCAAAGGCAAGATCTTCCCAAGCAACGCTAAATAAGCCGCAGGGCATCTTATTGCCTGCTTTTCCAGATAAGAGATCAAACCATCATCACCATATTTTTTACCAGCACGCTCTGCTGCTTTAAGCACAGCCTCTTTCAAAAGACGTGTTGTTTTATTTGGATAACACTTTGATTTATAATGATAATCTAGCGTTATTCATATTGAATGAGAGTCYCGAATAACGTAAGATTCTCTCATTTCAAASCTSTYTATSTTGAATCAATCAAAAYCATTCCCTTGCACGTCAAAAGCGGGGCTGGTGTGTGGGTAAAAACTGTATAAGAAAGGACTAAAAATGGCTCTTATGAACCGTCTTAATGCAAGATCTGTCGCAACATTGGGAGTTGGCAAATATAATGATGGTGCTGGCTTGTTACTTCATAAGCGTAAAGATGGAGGTGCTCAATGGCTTTATCGCTATACCATTCACGGGCGCCGCCGCGAAATGGGCTTGGGTGCCTTGAGAGATGTTTCTTTAAAACAAGCTCGCGAATGTGCAAATCAATGGCGTGCTGTTTTACGTGAGGGTCGTGACCCCATTAAAGAACGCAATAAACAAAAGCGTGAGGCAATGCGTAATCTTCATTATTTAAAAGACATTGCACTAGATGCTTTTGAAAGTCGTAAAGCTGAATTAAAGAATGATGGTAAGGCTAGTGATTGGTTTTTACCATTACGCCTTCATATTCTCCCTAAGTTAGGTTGTGTTCCCGTTTCTGAGATTACGCAAATAGAGATACGCAATACCCTCGCTCCTATTTGGCATACAAAAGCTGGAGCTGCTCATGCTGCACTGAAACGTCTCAATATGTGTCTTAAACATGCGGCTGCTCTAGGATTGAATGTTGACTTACAGGCAATAGAAAAAACAAAAGCTCTCTTAGGAAAACAACGTCATAAGATCACTAATAGACCAGCTATGGATTGGAAAGATGTTCCGGCTTTTTATAAAACACTTTGTGAAGCATCAACCATAACAAAACTGGCTTTGCGTCTGCTTATCCTTACAGGGGTTCGTACCAATTCCTTGCGTCATATTCGTGAAGATCAAGTTGAGGGGGATATATGGACAATCCCTGCTGAGAATATGAAAGGAAGGCGTGATGCTACAACAGAATTTCGCGTGCCTCTATCAACAGAAGCACTGAAAATTATTGAACAAGCGCGTCTGCTTTCTCGTAATGATTTCTTTTTTTCTGCAACTGGTCGAGGTCCTCTCGGTGAGAATAATATGTCACAATACATGCAACAAACTGGAGTAAAAGCATGTCCCCATGGATTTCGTTCTAGTTTACGCGATTGGCTTGCTGAAACAACCGATGCTCCCTATGAGGTTGCTGAAACCATTTTAAGTCATACGGTCGGCGGTAAAGTAGAGCGTGCCTATCGTCGTACTGACTATCTAGAACAGCGCCGTGTCTATATGGATAAATGGGCGGCTTATGTCACTGGCCAATCTTAAGATATGGGGTGAATAACCCCATTATCTGTGGATAACTTTCTCTCTCTTCTCTCTCATTCTTTCTCAATAAGACTCATAATTTATCACATCAATAAAACTATGATAAAATACTGTTTTTTATAGACTAAATACCTTTCCAATGATTCAAAAATATGGTTAATAAATGCTTATGATTTGTTTCTATTTTTAAAGAATGAAAGGATTTTAAAATGACCGAAAATGATATTCTTTTAACTGACCGTGAAAGTGCAAAATTGCTTCATATGAGTGTCTCAACTTTCCGCCGTCATGTTACCAATGGCTCTCTCCCAAAACCTTTAAAATTTGGTTTTTTATCCCGTTGGTTACAATCGGATCTTTTGAATGTAATCGAACAAGCAAAACAGCAACGTTATAACGACGTGGCATAAAAAAACCTTGTCACGTAAGGACGGACAAGGCTTTCTCAAATTCACAATCCTAGGGATAGCACAATCCGTCCTGTGACGCAACGTTATAGGATTAAAAATGATGTGTTCTTTTAAGAATGCGCGAGGCATCACACGTGCTGTGCCGAGGGTTTGGCATGGGCGTTATGGAACAGCCCGTTGCCCTGCTCATGATCAGTTGCGTTGCTGTCGTTTTGCGCTTATTTGGCTTGGTGAATCCTTTTATTTTTCAAGCGATTATCGACCGTATTCTCCCTTTTCAGCGTATTGAAAGTCTCTATGCTATCGTTGTCTTGAAGGTTGCTATCATGCTGTTTAGCACAGCTCTTAGCACTCTATCTGGCTACTTAGTAGCTTATTTAGCCAATCGGCTTACGCTAGAATTTGGACGGCGCATTTACACCCATCTTTTAAGTCTCTCTTTGCCCACTTTACGCACTTGGCAAGTGGGAGAACTGTTTTCACGTATTGGAAAGAGAGAAAAATATAATGAATATGGATAACAATTTTATACTTTTGCACTTTTATAAATCAATATAATTAATAATATAATGAATAGCACAAGATAATATAACGACTAAAATCATTATTAATAGTGATTTCTTTATAGATGCTTCCCAACTATAGCTTTTAAATCTAAGTAACAAAGTACATGCAAAAAAACCCATAAAAAAACCTATAAATTCTGGAAGAAATAATTTTGCAGTTTTATAAATAATCTCCATAATGAAGATGCTCCCTAAAATATGATTGTCATAAATATTATGATATCCCTGAAATCAGTTGTGTCATAGTTTTTAAATTATGTTCACAATATCATTGATCTCAGGAATATATTGCTCGCTATTTTCTAATAAATTAGAAAAAGTATTTTTACTTTATCGATGAGAGCAATCATCTACCTTATGTCCCAAGGTCGTAAGACCTTCGTATACTGCACCTCCGAATGCTCCAGCTCCAGCGCCTGGACCTGTGGCTATGCCAGTTAATACTCCTACACCAGCTCCAAAAAGTGCATTCACACCCACTTCATAGACATAACCACCCACACCACAACTGTCCGAATGAAACCAACTTGATGAATGTGAACTGCTGTGTGAATGTGAACTGCTGTGTGAATCATGTGATGAACTTGAACTAGCCATATTTTAGTCTCCTTTTAATTATTAAAAATAACTGTATCACAACGATACAGCGGAAAATTTATTATTGTTCATTTTAGCAAATGTCAAATATAATTTGTAAAAATAATAATAAAAATACTGTATAAACAATAAATACATTATGTTTATATCATAATCTACAAAATGTATATTTTTGTGTGAATATAATACTATTTACAATACTGTTTAAATATGCGACATCAATCGCTCTTTCTCTTAAATAAAATCATAAATTCAAATGAGTCATTCACAAGAAAAACCAGTATCCTTCTCTTGGTTTACAAGAACAACAAAGAAATATATCTATTATGTCATCGAACTCAGTTGCGTTGCTGTTGTTTTGCGTTTGCTGGGCTTGGTGAATCCTTTTATTTTTCAAGCGATTATCGACCGTATTCTCCCTTTTCAGCGTATTGAAAGTCTCTATGCTATCGTTGTCTTGATGGTTGCTATCATGCTGTTTAGCACAGCTCTTAGCACTCTTTCAGGCTACTTAGGAGCTTATTTAGCCAATCGGCTTACGCTAGAATTTGGACGGCGCATTTACACCCATCTTTTAAGTCTCTCCTTGCCCACTTTACGCCGTTGGCAAGTGGGAGAATTGTTTTCACGTATTGGAGAAGTTGATACAATTCGCGGTTTTTTAACAGGAACCATCGCCACAACTGTTCTAAATGTTCTCTTTGCCATTATTTATATTGCTGCACTCTTTTCCATTAGTCCAAAACTGACCTTTATTGTCCTTATCATTTTACCTTTACAAATGGGTTCTTTAGCGCTAGTCGGTCCCTTCTTGCGCCGCCAATTACGCCGTGCTTTCACTCTGCAAGCTGTCCATAAATCGCGCCTTATTGAAAGTTTTACCAATCTTGAAGCCATAAAAGCACACGTAAAAGAATCTGCTCATACAATACGCATGCAAGAAACTCTAGCCCGTAGTTTAGATCAAAGCCTTACAACCAGTAAATTGCATCTTCTCAATGGAGCCATGAGTCATATTTTTGGTGATCTTTTCACTATTTTTATTATCTTTTTTGGTGCTCAGGCAGTTCTTCAAAACCAAATTACGCTAGGACAACTTATTGCCTTTCATCTCCTCGCTGGAAATGTTTCTGGTCCTATCTTAAGCCTTGCATCCCTATGGGAAGAATGGCAGCATTTGAAAATCTCTCGTCTTCGTTTGGGCGATATTCTTAACTCCCCTTCAGAATGGGAAGAAGAAAAGCCACCTCTTCAACTCAGCGCTCCTCCTTATCTTGAAGCCAACAATCTCTGTTTTTCTTATGGAGATAAGCCCATTATCAATCATCTTGATGTCTGTTTACAACCTGGGCAACCAATTATGTTACTTGGTCCTTCAGGGTGCGGAAAAACAACCTTGGCGAAGCTCCTTTGTGGACTTTACCCCCCAACAAGCGGAAAGATATTAATTAACGCCCAACCTTTACAGAATTTTGATGTCCGTAGCGTACGTGAAAAAATCGTGTATTTTCCTCAAAATCCTTGCCTTTTTTCCGGAACCATTCTTGAGAATATGCTTCTTGCTAAACCAGATGCCACTAAAGATGAAATCGACGCTGCACTATATGTTAGTGCTTGCCATGATTTGATTGCTCAGTTGCCTTTAGGACTTAATACTCAAGTAGGAGAGCAAGGTGGTTTTTTATCAGGTGGTCAGCGCCAACGCTTGGCTTTAGCTTGTTTCTTTCTGATAAACCCAAGCCTGCTTATTTTGGATGAACCTACTTCCGCATTGGATGACACTGTCAGTGCACAAATTGTTGAGCATTTATATAAACTTTCGCAAGATCGTATTGTTCTTGTTATTACCCACAAAAGTGACCTCTTTCCTCAGCATGCAACCGTCTTAAACTTTACTGATTTGGAGGCAAAAAATGGCAGATAAAGCTCCCTATTTGCGCCCTTTGTCACCAACGCTTCATATGGTGGTTGCTGTTTTAGTCACCTTATTTCTCTTTATTGTGATCGGCAGCTTTATCGCAAAAACAGAGATTGTTGCACGGGGGCAAGGAAGTGTTATTCCCACCGCTTACGTTCAGCTGGTCCAAGCGCAAAATACAGGACGCATTGAGAAAATTCTTGTAAAAGAAGGGCAATTTGTTCATCAAGGTGATCTCCTTATTCAATTAGATCCTCGTGAAGCCCTCAATGAGTGCGCACGTGTTCAAGCAGATATCGCGCAACAAACCCTTCAAGCACAAATTGCAACAGCTATTTTAACAGCTTTGCATGAAAGTGATCCTTTGGATGAAGATTTTGTGACCAAAGGGCTTGCCTATCTGCCAGTTCCTCCTTCTGGCAATCAGACTGCAAGAATAGAAGGGGAAAAACTCATTAGCGCTGCCCTTCAATCTCTCCAAGATAAATTAAGAGCGCTAAAAGCACAAGCGGACCGCGTCGAGCGCAGCGGTGCAACACAACATGCGCAATTAGATAGGTTGGAAGATGATCGTCAATTAAGCCAAGGAAAATTAAAAGCTGCAAAAAGCCTGATGGAAACAAAAGTCATTAGCCAAGCGGTTTATTTAGAGCGTTTACATGATTTTAAAAATGTCGAGCATGAAATTTTAACCAATCAAAGACGCTTGGAAGAAAATGCTGCCGAAATAAACACCCTCCGCCAACAACGGCAAAGTCTCATTTCCGATGAAATCGCCCGCTATCGCCAACTTTCGCGTGAAACAGAACTGAATCTTCAAGGATTAAAAGCAAAGCTTGATAGCACTCAATACCATCTTGACCACTTATCACTTTATGCACCTGTTGATGGACGTATCGATGATTTAAGTATCCATACTTTGGGTGGCTTTGTAGAGGCTGGTAAAACGCTCATGCGCATTGTCCCTGGTGCGGGCGGTCTCATTGTTGAAGCGTTTTTTGATAATCGAGATATTGGTTTTTTAGAAAAGGGCCAACGTGCTTACATCAAGTTTTCTGCCTTTCCACCTGAACGTTTCGGTGTTATCCACGGTACAGTCGTTAATGTAGGCGCTACAGCGCGCTATGATAAAGAAATTAATAATGGTGTCTACGCTGTTTTAATCAAAATTGACCAAGATCATATCACTTTGAATAACAAACAACTTAAATTTATCCCTGGCATGACTGTGACAACGGATGTCATTACCTCAAAACGGCGTCTCATTTCTTATTTCTTTGAACCTATCACCAAAATTTTAGAACAATCTCTAAAGGAAAGATAATGTCTGTAAATGAAAATTCATCACCTTCACTCATAGATCCTCTTACAGCGTTAGGAGCTATGGTTGTTTTAATGCTTACATCTCCCTTATACCGCCGCTGGCGAATCTGGGATATAGATCGAAATTTAGGACCAGCTTTACAGACTGGGCAATATAAACTCTATAAAAATGAACGTGGAGAATTTTGCGCCTTTATCACTTGGGCTTTTTTAGATGAGAAAAATCATCAATCTATGCTTGAAACGGGAGAGCTTTTGTCCGATGCGGATTGGCAAGGCGGAGAATATATGTGGTTTATTGATTGTGTGGCACCCTATGGACATGCTGCTGGTATGGTACGAGACATGCAGCGGCATGTGTTTCCTAATCAGCATTATTGCTACGCTGTTCGGCGTAATGAAGATGGTGGAATACGGAAAATTACCCGCTGGTGTTGCTATAGAGCAAAAAATCCAGCTAAATAGTTTTTCTAAAGCAAGTGCGCATAAATCATTTACCCCTCGTCTTATAGATAAAGAATCTTTTAAAAGAGCTCTTTAAGCGATAGCTATAGTAAAAGAAAACCTTACCATATTTAGAGCTAACCCGCTACAAATGGGTATTTTTCAGCTTACAAAACTTGCTATGAATAGCAACAGACGGTTAAGGGGATTGATCCACTCTCAAGCTGAAATTTGATTAACTAATTTCACTAGAATTGGCTGGGGTACCTGGATTCGAACCATAAAATTATATGCAATAAAATATTGATTTTATTTATATTTTTTTAAGGTTAGGGACCATATAATTAGGTTCTGGAATAGGATTTCCACACTTTCCTTTACAAAGCGCATTCTTTTTGCCAGCTTTCTCTAATAATTTTTTTAATAGTTCTAAATCTTCTTGTGAAATAATGTTTATCAGTCTAGAAAACATACCAACAGCTTCACATCTGAATGTATCAGAAGGCTTTATAGTGAAACTTTTGCGACAAGCATCCGATTCTCTTCTCAAAATTTCTGCTACCTCTTGATCTAAAGTATAGAGTTCAATTATCTTTTCCTCCAGTCCTACAGGAACAGATCTTTTGCCAATTTCTACAGATGATAAAAATGCTACAGATATATCTAATTTTTAGCCATATCTAAAAGGCGTTCTGAATGATCAATGCGAAGTTTGCGTAAGGTTTTACTAAAGGATGTAAGCATCTAGGAAGTCCTATTAGAGAAGAAATATTTCTTCTGATTCTAACAAATCTTTTTATGATTTTCCTCAATTATTGCGAATCAAGAGTTCTTTTCGGAGAGTTTTTTTTGCCATACCCGCCGTCCAAACGGTATCAACTTCTAAAAAGTCAAAATCTTTAAAGATCTCTCGAACTGCATCACAATCATTCAGACTCAAGACAAATTTACCTTGGATGCCTTTGAGAACTTTTGCCATACTCACAAAATCATCTTCAACAAAATTCCCAGAACTATAACGCTTCTTCTTTACAAGATAAGGCGGGTCTAGATAAAATAAACTGTTGGGCGCATCAAAAAGTTCAACAACCCGTTCCCACGATAAATTTAAAATAGTGGTATCAAGAAGTTTTTTCCTAACACGTTTCATCCTTGCTAAAAGTTTGTCCGGATTAAAGCTTACCGTTTTTTTCCTACAAAGCTAAAAGAATAGTAATCTTCTTTCCCATACATGACACAACGTTGGAAAAACAAAAAGCGTGCAGCTCTTTCAATTTTGGTGAGGCTCTCTGGGGAATAGATGCAAGTTCAAAAAACAACTGTCTCGAACAAACAAACCACTCCAATCGTTTGGCTAAATCATCAAAGTCATTTTGAACGCATTGAAACAGATTCGTGATCTCTCCATTTAGATCATTAATAACTGAATATTTCGCTGGTTTTTTATTAGGAAAGCAACGCCTTAAAGTCAAAAATAGACCAGCTATGGATTGGAGAAAGGTTCCGGCTTTTTATAAAACACTTTGCCAAACAACAGCTATAACACAACTGGCTTTGCGTTTGCTCATCTTGACAGGCGTTCGTACGCATTCCTTACGTTATATTCATAAGGATCAGGTTGATGGAAATATATGGACTATTCCTGCTGAGAATATGAAAGGAAGGCGTGATACAACAAAAGAATTTCGCGTACCCCTATCTTTAGAAGCTCTAAAAGTGATTGAACAAGCCAGTTGTATCTCTAAAAGTGATTTCATTCTGTCTTTTTCTGGTCGAAGTCCCCTTGCTGAGAATGTTATGTCAAAATATATGAAAAAAAATAAACTTGATGCCTGCCCCCATGGATTTCGCTCTAGTTTACGCAATTGGCTTGCTGAAACAACCGATGCCCCCTATGAGGTCGCTGAAACCATTCTAAGTCATACGGTCGGCGGTAAAGTAGAGCGTGCCTATCGTCGTACTGACTATCTAGAACAGCGCCGTGTCTACATGGATAAATGGGCGGCTTATGTCACTGGTCAATCTTAAGATATGGGGTGCATAACCCCATCATCTGTGGATAACTTTATCTCTCTTCTCTCTCATTCGCTCTCAATAAGACTCATAAATTATCACATTAGAATTTATATGATAAAATATTGTTTTCTATAAATAAAATACCTTCAAAAATAAACCAAAATGTGCTTAATAAATAGGCATGATTTGTTTCCATTTTTTATTATGAAAGGATTTTAAAATGACAGAAAATGATATTCTTTTAACAGACCGTGAAAGTGCAAAATTGCTTCATATGAGTGTCTCAACTTTCCGCCGTCATGTCACCAATGGCTCTCTCCCAAAACCTTTAAAATTTGGTTTTTTATCCCGTTGGTTACAGTCGGATCTCTTGAATGTAATCGAGCAAGCGAAACAGCAACGTTATAACGACGCGGCATAAAAAAAACCTTGTCACGTAAGGATGGACAAGGCTTTCTCAAACTCATCACCTTAGAGCTAGCACAATCCGTCCTGTGACGCAACGTTATAGGATTAAAAATGATGTGTTCTTTTAAGAATGCGCGGGGCATCACATGTGCTGTGCCGAGGGTTTGGCATGGGCGTTATGGAAGCCAACCAATCAAAAAGACTTTAGCTAATTTTACCTTTGCTACGCGTGCTTATAGCCAAGCCTTTGAGGTCTTTATGAGGCAAGCCCCGCATAATGCATATTTTAACGATCTCCTCTATTTTCTAAGGTAAATAACATGAGACAAGATAACAAAAATATTTTAGAGAATAATACGCCTTTAAATGATAATACTTGTTTAGAAGCCATTCCTTATAAGCAAGCATTGCAACAAAACGGTTGGGGGGAATTAAAACCACTTGAGTATACTCTTTTACCTGTCGAGTCTTTTCATGCTGCACAAATGCCTTTAACTTTAAGTCGCTATGTTTATGACGTTGCTGACCGTCAACAAGCGCCTCTCGATTTTGTGGCTGTCTCTGCTTTATGTGGCTTGGCTGCTCTCATTGGCAATGGCGTGCGGATTGCTCCAAAACAACATGATGATTGGAAGATTGTCCCTAATCTCTGGGGCGCTCTTATTGGTCAACCTTCAACCATGAAAACACCTACCATGCAAGCCGCTTTAACTCCTATCACTTGCCTTCAAAAGAAATGGTATAAAGACTGGCTAAAGCAGAAAGAGAGACAAGAAATTGAAGAGATACTTGAAACTTTAGACAAATCCGAAAAGAAAAAACAAGCCCATAAAGCAATAAAAAAAGGAGATCTTGAAACAGCCCGTGCTCTTTTGTCTGAAACCCTTTCTAAAGACAATGTGCATGATGATAATGTTTCTCGTTTTATTGTCAATGATACGAGCGTCGAAAAGCTTGGGGAACTCTTAAAAGAAAACCCCCGTGGTCTCTTGATGGTGCGTGATGAATTATCCGGTTTCTTAACAGATATGGAACGGAAGGAATATCAAACAGACCGTGCCTTTTATTTGGAAGCTTTTAATGGAGATGGTCAATTTACTTATGACCGGATTGGGCGTGGAACCATTTTTATTCCCAATGCAACCGTCTCTATTATAGGGGGCATTCAACCCTCTCGCATTCTCCCCTTTATACGCAATGTTTTATATGGAAAAGGCAATGATGGTTTCTTACAACGCTTTCAAATGCTGGTCTTTCCCGATGAAACAAAAGATTGGAAATGGGTTGATAGATATCCCAATCAAGAGGCATGGGAAACTTATGAAGGGGCATTTCGTTCTCTTTATGATAAACCCCTTGGTTCACCAGAACGCCCTCTTGTGATGCGCTTTTCTGCTGAAGCTCAAGAGATCTTTCGTGAATGGATGCAAAAGATTTTTAAAGAAGCCAAAGGGAATAACCTTTCTGAAAGCTTACAAGCGCATCTTTTGAAAATGCCTAAGACCATAGTAAGTCTTGCATTGATTTTTGAATTAACCGAAGGGGGGCGTTTTGAAATCAATAAAGATGCCCTTCAAACAGCTTTGCGATGGGAAAAATATTTGTTAAGTCATATCAAACGTCTTTATGCGGCGGCAGATAGCTTAGCAACAGAGAGTGCAAAATTAATTGTCGAGCGTTGTGATCATTTACCCGATGTCTTTACGGCAAGGGATGTTTATAAACGTGATTGGAAATGTTTAAAAGACAAAGAAGCTGTGAAGCAAACTTTAGAGCTCTTATGTCGTTCCAATCATATTCGTCAAATATCAGTGGAAAATAGCTCACAAGGCGGTCGACCTACCATACGTTACGAATGGCACCCTTTCGTTAAAAACAACAGCATCAAACAATGAAGTCATTGTAATCTTTTGTTATCCTTAAAACCTTCAAAGATCTTATCGTACCAACAGAGGGTTTACGAATTATCTTTGAGGGTTTTTGTTTTATAATTTTTTAAAGAAGAACCATACAGAGGTCCTTTTAACTTTGTGTCAAAGATATCCAAAACACAACCTCTATAGGTTTTGACGGGGTTTGGGGTTTTGACGGTTACCCCTTTTAGATAAAAAAACGTTAAAAATTAAAAATATTATTTTTCAATAGGTTAATATTTTATAGACCTTAAAAAAAACAACTCATATTGATAGCACAACCTCTAAATTCAATTAATGGTATATGTTTTGTAGGGGTTTTGACGATTTTTACACCTTCAAAACCTATCTATAAAACTTATCAAATTACTCATTATGATACTTTAAAGCACAGAGTGCATTTATCTTGATTAATCCGTGAAATGAATAGCAAATTTCACTATTTTGCTGGTCTTATCCCATGTCATGGGCTGTGGATAAACAGCCTTTTAAAACCCCTTTTAAAAAAATTTACTCGTTTTTTCGCATTTTTCTACATTTTTTTCACCATTTGCTCGAAATGGATTTAATAAGCTTCGTTTTGATTCTTTTGAAGAGAATAAATCAATAGAATATATTGTCATGGAGCTTATCCTTTATGTCTTGCCCTCTTTATTTTGATAATGAACACGTCACTTTACGCTCTCTGTTGGAATATTATCGTCAACAGGCTCAATCACCCCGTGAATTAGGGACCATGTTTGAAAACCTTGTAAAGGCTTATTTGACAAAAGACCCCCTTCATTACGGGCGCTACGAAAAGGTAGAAACCTATTATGAATGGGCGCAAGAGCGTGAAGATTGGAATAAAAATGATATCGGCATTGATCTGGTTGCCAAGCTTCGTCATCAAGAAGGCTATGTCGCTATTCAATGTAAGTTTTATCAAGCAGATCATCAGATCAGTAAAAAGGATATTGATAGCTTTATCGCGGCATCTGGAAAAGACATCTTTAAATATCGTCTTCTTGTTGATAGCACAGAAGTAGAATTAAGTGACAATGTGAATGCCATGATTAAAGGACAAGCGATACCCGTTTATCGTATTGACCTTCGTCATATGGAAAACAGTCGGATAGATTGGCAAATCTATGCAACAAAACAAGAAGTAGTTCTTAAGTCAACAAAAGAGCCTCGTCCCCATCAAGAAGAAGCCATCAAGAAAGTCTGTGAAGGTTTACAAGAAGCAGACCGTGGCAAGCTCATTATGGCATGTGGAACGGGGAAAACTTTTACAAGTCTTAAGATAGCAGAAACCATAGCAGGTCAAGGCAAGCATGTTTTGTTTTTGGTCCCCTCTCTTGCTTTAGTCTCACAAACGATACGTGAATGGACAGCCGATGCACAAATCCCGTTGCGTTCCTTTGCGGTGTGTTCGGATACGAAAGTAGGCAAGCGTCGTAAAAATCAAGATGATATTGTTGGCATGGAAACATCAGATCTTGTTCTCCCTGCTACCACAGATGCTCAAGCCCTTGCCAAAGAAGCGCGTGAAGCCCTAGCAGATGCAATGACGGTGGTCTTTTCAACCTATCATTCTATCCAAGTGATTTCGGATGCGCAAAAGGATCATGGATTACCCGAATTTGATTTGATCATCTGTGATGAAGCGCATAGAACCACTGGGGCTTCATTGGGAAATGAAGACAATGAATCCGAATTTATCAAGGTTCACGATAAAAGCATTATTCGAGGCAAAAAACGTCTGTATATGACAGCAACGCCTCGTATTTTTAGTGACACTGCCAAAAGGCGTGCTGATGAGATTAATGCTGTTCTAGCATCTATGGATGATGAAACGCTTTTTGGAAAACAACTCCATCATTATACCTTCGCGGAAGCTGTCGATAATGAACTGTTAACTCCTTACAAGATTGTGGTCTTGGGTATTAATGAAACCTATATCACACCAGCCATACAAGAGATTATTGCAAATGAAAACCGTGAAATTGATTTAGATGATGCGGCAAAAATTATTGGCTGTTATAGAGCACTGACTAAAATAGATAAGCAAGCCGCTGTTGATGACAATGATACAGAGCCTATGCAATGTGCTTTAGCTTTTTGCAAAGATATCAATACCTCTCAATATATTACAAAACTCTTCAATAAAATTATCAAATCTCATATTGATGATTTCCTTCAAACCGTTCCCTTTCTAAACTGTGAAGTAAGACATATTGACGGAACGCAAAGCGTCAAAAAACGCAATGAAGAATTGGATTGGCTTAAAGAAGATGCGGGGCAAAATGTTTGTCGGATCTTAAGCAATGTTCGGTGTCTGTCTGAAGGGATTGATGTCCCTGCTCTTGATGCCATCATGTTTTTACACCCGCGCAATAGCCAAGTGGATGTGATACAGGCGGTGGGGCGTGTGATGCGTCGTGCTCCAAATAAGAAAACAGGCTATATCATTTTACCCATTATTATTCCTTCACACTTAGAAGCCAAAAAGGCTTTAAAAAATAATAAGAGGTATCGTGTTGTTTGGCAAGTTTTGCATGCTTTACATTCTCATGATGAAAGACTTGCTCGGACGATTAATCAAATGTCTTTAGGACAAGATAGCAGCCATACGATTGAGATTATAGAAATTAAGCGTGCCAATGAATTAAAAGAGCTTACCACAACGGTTGATGAGATCTCGATACCATCAAAAACAGAAAGTTCTGGGCATACCATTGGAACAGCAGAAAGAAAATCTCAACCGGTATCTGGAGGACAAGAAGACTTATTCCGCCGTTCTGAATTTTTTGATTTTGTCAAAGCCATTTTTCTGGATAGTTTTAAAATCACGGATTATTGGGGCATATGGGCGAACAATGTTGCTGAGATTGCTCAAAACCATATCAATCATCTTAAAGATATGATTTCCGATGAAAAGAGTGAAGCCTTTCATGCTTTTGATGCATTTCATAAAGAACTAAAAAACAACGTCAACAATGAAATCAAACAAGAGGAAGCGATTGAGATGTTAGCCCAACATCTTGTCACGCGTCCCGTGTTTGAAGCTTTATTTGACGGTAATGAATTTGTACAGAACAATGCCATTTCGCAAGCAATGGATAAGATCTTAACGGAACTGGATAAAACCAATATCGAAGAGAAAACGAAAGATCTTGATAAATTCTACAAAAGTGTCACGTTCTGTACAGCAGGCATTACCGAAACTCATGCAAAACAGAATCTTATTATCAAGCTTTATGAAAGTTTTTTTGCCAAGGCATTTAAAAAAACCACGGATAGGCTTGGGATTGTTTATACACCCGTTGAGGTTGTGGATTTTATCATTCATTCTGTTGATGATGTGTTACGCAATGAATTTGGAAAAAGCCTTGGTTCACGGGGTGTCTCTATTCTAGACCCTTTCACGGGAACGGGTACCTTTATCACAAGGCTATTACAATCAAAACTGATCAAACCAGAGGATATGGAATATAAGTTCCGTCATGATATCCATGCCAATGAGATTGTCTTACTCGCTTATTACATAGCAGCGATTAACATTGAATCGACTTATCATAGTCTTATGAAAGGTGAATATATTCCCTTTAAGCATATTGGTTTGGCTGATACGTTTCGGATGCTTGAAGAAAAGAACCTGCTACAGGAATTATTCAAAGAAAACAGTGAATATTTGGAACTTCAGAAAAATCTAAATATTAAAGTTATCTTTGGTAACCCCCCTTATTCAGTAGGACAAAAGAATGAAAACGATAATGCAAAAAATACTCCTTATCCTATACTAGATAATCGTATTCGTGAAACTTATGCGGCTCAATCTAAAGTAACGAATATACGAGCACTTTATGACAGTTATATTCGTGCTATACGCTGGGCAAGCGACCGTATTGATAATGCTGGGGTAATCGGCTTTGTTTCTGGCTCTGGTTATATAGAAAAATCGACAATGGACAGTTTACGAAAATCTTTAGCCAAAGAATTTACAAGTATTTATGTACTTAATTTACGGGGAGATATACGTAAAAATATGTTAAGTAATGGAGCAACTCAAGAAGGAGAGAATGTTTTTGGCAATGGAAGTATGACTGGTATTGCTGTAACGCTATTTATCAAAAATCCCAATGCTATTGGACCTTGTAAAATTTACTATCATGATATTGGAGATTCTTTTACAAGAGAAAAAAAGCTTAAAACAATTAAGGACTTTGGTAGCATTGATGGTATTACACGTGAAAACGGTTGGAAAATAATTACACCAGATCAGTATGGCGATTGGATTAACCAACGTGATAACAGTTTTGAAACATTCTTAGCTATAGGTGATAAGAAAAATAATGATAAAAAATTATTTGCAATGTTTTCTCGTGGCATTATGACAAGCCGCGATGCATGGGCATATAACTCAAGCTGTGCGACAGTGGCAAAAAATATGAGTAATATGATTACCTTCTATAATAATGAAGTAGAACGCTTTAATGATACCTATCCACATAATGATAGCAAAACACGTACAAAGGTTCTCAATAGTTTTGTCAATTCAGATGAAAGCAAAATAAGTTGGAGTTATAATCTTAAAAAAGATTTAGTAAAAGGAAAGTTTTTCAACTTTAAGGAAAATTGTCTTACCAAAAGTTTGTATCGTCCTTTTACACGACAGTGGGTGTATAGTGATTCTGCTCTCAACTGCGATGGTGCTTATCAGACGCGTATATTCCCGATAGGAGAAGCAGCAGAGAATAAAATAATACAAGTTTCTTCTATGGGAGCACGAAGTGGCTTTTCTGTATTGATGATTAAGAATTTGCCTGACGTATGTGTAATTGATAACAGTCAATGCTTTCCAAGATATATCTACGAAAATGTTATATTTTCAAAAGAGAGAAATAAAAGTGAGAGACAATCCTATTTATTTACAAACTCTATAGAGGAAAACAAAACAGCTGGTTTACAGAGGCGTGATGCCATTACGGATGAAGGTCTAGCACATTTTAAAGCGGCTTATCCTCATGAAACTATCACTAAAGATGATTTGTTCTATTACGTTTACGGGATTTTCCATTCAAAAGATTATCGCGCCCGTTATGCATATAATTTATGCAAAGAATTGCCTCGTATCCCTTGCGTGAAAACTGCTGATGATTTTTGGAAGTTTGCAACAGCAGGGCGTGAACTGGGGCATTTGCACGTGAATTATGAAGATGTGGAACCTTATCCAGTGACCTTTAAAAAAGGTAATCCAAAAGTTACAGAGATCTCTAATCCCGAAGAATTTTACTATGTTACAGAAATGAAATTCTTTAGTGAAAATAAGATAAAAGATAAATCCACTGTTTTTTACAATAGCAATATCACAATAACAGATATCCCTCTTGAA
>NZ_NJGE01000028.1 GCF_002777915.1 Bartonella tribocorum
ATCTTTTGGTAAAATTTTACGTAAACTTCGCATTGATCACTCAGAACGCCTCTTAGATATGGCTAAGACATTAGGTATATCTGTAGCGTTTTTATCTTCTGTAGAAATTGGCAAGAAATCAGTACCGGTTGGTATGGAAGAGAAGATCATAGAGCTGTACGGTTTAGATCAAGAGAAGGCTTCATTGTTAAGAAAAGAAGCCTATGCATGTCGCAAGAGTTTTACAATCAAATCTTCAGACCCATTTCGTTGTGAAATTATTGGCATGTTTGTTAGAAACTTAGAGAATTTTTCACAAGAAGACTTAGCAAAACTAAAAAAATTATTCGAGGAAATCGACGAAAAAAGAGGACTCCTATAGAGGAATAGCAGAAAGTCCTATTCCCGTACTTTTATCTACACACCCCGTACCTTAAAAAAGATATTTAAAATTAATAAGTTATGTTTAATAAAAAAAGAAGTGGCTCCCCGGGCCGGATTCGAACCAGCGACCAACCGGTTAACAGCCGGTTGCTCTACCGCTGAGCTACCGGGGAACGATGCTCAATAATTTAGCTGAAGAGGCTATAGCAAAGCAATACTGATTTGCAAAGGATAAAATTACTTTTTTTAAAAAAATATGATAAATTGTGTAAGTAAGAGAAAAAAAGGCGAGAGAAAATTTCTACACCTTGACGGATGCTTTACCTTCCCTTATTGAAGCCTTTGTATTTGTTGATGAGGCCTTGTGGCGGAATGGTTACGCAGAGGACTGCAAATCCTTGTATCCCGGTTCGATTCCGGGCGAGGCCTCCAGCCGATTTTAAACGAAACGGCTTTTAGGGGAGCTATAGGAAAAGAGATTATTTCTCTCTACAGTTGTAAAGACACTTTTGTGTGAGACATTGTACTGTTAGAATCGATTTGTTGACTGTCGCATCTTTTTTGTAATACCCATAGTTATCGTAAGAGATCTTAGTTCCTCATTATTGCTATTTTGTTTGTTTTTTGTAGGTTAGGAGAAAATGGTCGTTATGGTTGCAGATTTTGCTGAGCTTCGTCGCAAAATGGTTGACAATCAAATTCGTACAGTTGATGTAACGGATTTATCAGTTCTTGAAGCATTTTTAACGATATCTCGTGAAGATTTTGTATCGGAAGATATGAAAGCATTAAGCTATCTTGATACCGATATTGTTTTATGTCCAGTGCAAGATGAGGTTCCTGCACGCTATTTGATGAAGCCTGCATCTCTTGCAAAATTATTGCAGCTTGCTGCTGTAAAATCATCAGATGTTGTTTTGGATATTGGTGCAAATAGTGGTTATTGTGCAGCCTTGCTTTCGAAACTTGCAGGGTCTGTGATTGCGTTGGAAAGTGATAAGTCTCTTTTTGAACGTGCTCTTGGAGCTTTAGAACGTAATCAATGTGATAATGTGGTTGTCATTCATGGTCCATTAGAGCAGGGATATGCTGCTGAGGGGCCTTATGATGTGATTTTTATTGAGGGATCTGTCGATTTTATTCCACAAGGTATCTTTGATCAGATGAAAGATGGTGGACGTCTTGTTGTGGTTGAAGGAAATGGAAATGCTGCTGTCGCACGAATCTATATAAAAGAAGATGGAATTATTTCAGCACGTCATGCTTTTAATCTCGCTGTAAAGCCTCTTTCTTGTTTTTTAAAAACATCTGATTTTGTATTTTAGTGCTTGTTCGTTTTGTGAATAGAAGATAATTTTGTTATTTATTTGGGGTTTGTTATTGTGTGTATTGTGTTTAAAATAAGTAAGAAGTTTCAGGTGTGTTTTTTGCTGGTGTTGAGTCTTTTATTATCAGAGGCTGTTTGTGCTGAAACGTTGATGGAGGCCTTTTCTAAAGCTTATAAAAGCAATCCTAAGTTGAATAGTGAACGGGCTGCTGTTCGTATAGCCAGTGATGATGTTGTCGTTGCTCGATCAGGGTTATTACCACAAGTTGAAGGGGTTGGGAGTTATGGGCGAAATAAATCTTTTACAGGTTCTTATGTCACTTCTGGATCTATAGGTGTAAGATTAAACCAAAGATTATTTGACGGTTTTATCACGCAAAATATTTTTTCTTCAGCTCAAGTTAAGCTGCAGGCGCAGCGTGAATATCTTCGTAATGCTGAACAAAATACGTTTCTGGACACTGTGACGGCTTATGCTAATGTCTATCAGGCACGTCGTGTTGCTGATCTTCGGAGAGAAAATTTGGCAGCTCTTGAAGAGCAAGTTCGTTCCAATAAAGCAAAATTTGATGTGGGCGAGGGAGGACGTGTTGATCTTGCTCAAGCTCAAGCTGCACGTTCCGTGGCGGTTTCAGAACTAAGTCTTGCTCGTGCTGATGTAAAAGCAGCAGAGGCAGTATATCGACAAATTATTGGTTCTGACCCTGAAAAGCTAAAACGTCCACCCATTGCCACAGACCTTCCTGTCAATCTTGATACGGCTTACCAAATGAGTGTTGTGATGCATCCAGCAATCCTTTACGCTCAATATTTAGTCAATGCGAGTGGTTACAATGTAAAGGCGAAAGAAGGAGCATTGCTCCCTAAAGTTGATTTTTCTGCAACAGCATCTTATAATCGGATTTACAGTGGTGATGGGGAGGATGGTGTTTCTAAATCAATAGGATTGTCAGTGAGTGTTCCAATCTTTGAAGGGGGGCGTACGTCTGCGCAGATTCGCCAATCGAAGGAACAGCTTGGGCAGGCGCAGCTTCAACTCGATTTAGCACAGAGTAATACGAGACAAGCACTTACTTCTGCTTGGTTTCAGTTGGAAGGTGCACGCGCGTCTGTTGTTGCTTACCGTGAAAGTGTGCGTGCTGCAGAAATTGCTCTTAAAGGTCGTGTTCAAGAAAATCGTGTAGGGCAGGCAACAACATTAGATGTTCTGAATTCCCGTACTCAATTGATTAATGCTCAAATTGCGCTTGCAATGGCAGAGCGTAATGCTGTTGTGGCAAGCTATAGTGTTCAATCTTCTATTGGTAAATTGACTGCAAATTATCTAGGCTTAAAAGCAATTCAATATATTCGATAATGCATAAAAGTAGCTCTTTGATCTCAAATCATTTTAGTTTTTAAAAAATTAGTTAATCAGTCGTTGGATATGTTGAAAAACAAAGTGATGATGTGTTTTTTTAAGTATGGAAAGTTGTGTGTAGCGCCCTCTTTATGACAAGCATATTTGAAAATATCACAAGAGGCATGTTGATCTTATGATTCTTTTGCATACACTGAAAATATGATTCTATTTGTTGTTGCGTCTTTGAGAGGTTGTAAAGTATGGTACAGAGTTCAAGCGTGTTACGTGAGCCAAGTATGGATGAAATTTTGACATCTATTCGTGAAATAATCGAAGAAAATGCGGTTCAATCTGATCACTTTTTAAATGAAGATGTTGCAGTAAATGATTCGAAAGGTCGTTTGGAAGCTGCATCCGAAGGTATTTATGATACAACCCTATCGGTTGATGATGCTATGAAGGCTTTGGCAGATCGTATTGGTCTTTCTACTGAAAATCAAGGGGGAAGGGGTGTGCAAGAGAAAGAGGATACAGCGGTAGAAAATAATACAGTTGGTGTTGATGTGCAAAAGATGAAGTCTTCTTCTGAAGAACGAAGTTCTGGTTATAAAGCAAAAGAATATGAAGGTGAGATTCGGAAATCACAATTAGAAGCTGGAGGAGCTGGTCGTGTGGAGTTGTCAGCGTATTGCATTTCTTCTGCAGAAAAGATTGCAAAGGATGTGTTGCGTCCAGCTATAGCAGAATGGTTGCAATCTAAATTGCCTGTTTTGTTGGAAGATATTTTACGTGAAGAGATTGTAAAGGCGATTAAAAAATCGTCTTAATTATTTTTATGTTTTTCATTTTATGAGAAGTTTGTTTGAGGTTTTGCAGGCTCTTGAGTGAGGGGTGAGGTTTGCAGGATTTTGATCGGGGTTTGATCATATATTGTGTTTTTCAGCGGCGTTATGGATGGATAGAATGTTAGAAAAGAACTATGATGCTGCTTCCATAGAGCAACGGGTTGCAAAGAGATGGGAGACTCGTGGGGCTTTTAAAGCGGGAGCGGGTTCTAAAAGTGGTGCAGAGCCTTTTTGTGTTATGCTTCCACCTCCTAATGTTACAGGCTCACTTCATATGGGGCATGCGCTCAATACGACAATTCAAGATATAATGGTTAGATTTCAGCGGATGCGTGGCAGAAATGTGTTGTGGCAACCTGGTATGGATCATGCGGGGATTGCGACACAAATGGTTGTAGAGCGTCAACTTGCAGAACGCAAAGAGCCAACACGTCAAGAAATGGGGAGAGAAAAGTTTATCGAGCGTATTTGGGAATGGCGCCATGAAACGGGAGGCATTATTGCAAACCAGTTGCGCCGCCTTGGTGTTTCATGTGATTGGTCGCGTGAGCGGTTTACAATGGATGAAGGGTTGTCGCAGGCTGTTCGGGAAGTCTTTGTCACGCTTTATAAGCAAGGATTGATATATAGAGATAAGCGCCTCGTCAATTGGGATCCTAAATTGTTAACGGCGATTTCGGATCTTGAAGTTGAACAAAAAGAAGTTCAAGGACATTTGTGGCATTTTAGATATCCACTTGAGGGTAAGGTTTTTGATCCAAATGATGCGACAACTTTTATAACAGTGGCGACAACGCGACCAGAAACAATGCTTGGTGATACAGGAATTGCCGTTAATCCTGAAGATGAGCGTTATAGAAATCTTATAGGTAAAAATGCTCTTTTGCCGCTTGTTGGTCGTAAATTATTGATTGTTGGTGATACGCATGCTGATCCTGAGGCTGGAAGTGGTGCTGTGAAGATTACACCTGCTCATGACTTTAATGACTTTGAAGTAGGACAGCGTCATAATTTACGCTTAATCAATATTTTTACTCCAAAAGCCGAGATTTTTCTTTGTGAGAATGAAGCATTTTTTGATGGTTTGGTTTTATCAGATGAATTAAAAATGTTAGTAGAAAATCTCGATAAAGCAGATCGTTTTGTTGCGCGTCAGAAGATTATTTCTTTGATGGAAGAAGGAGGATATCTAGCTTCTGTTGATGATCATTCCCATATGGTTCCTCATGGAGATCGCAGTGGTGTGCCGATAGAACCTTTTTTGACAGATCAATGGTATGTTCATGCTGCTGAATTAGCGAAGCCAGCAATAGAAGCTGTTCAGCAAGGAAAAACGCGCTTTGTTCCCGATAACTGGAAAAAGACCTATTTCAATTGGATGCAAAATATTCAGCCTTGGTGCATTTCTCGCCAATTATGGTGGGGGCATCAGATTCCTGCTTGGTATGGTCCTGATGGAACAGTTTTTGTTGAAAAAAGTGAAAAAGAGGCTTTAGATTCGGCTTTTGCTCATTATGGTGAAGTTGTTGAATTAATTCGTGATCCAGATGTTTTAGATACTTGGTTTTCATCAGCTCTTTGGCCTTTCTCAACATTAGGGTGGCCAGATAAAACGATAGAATTATCTACTTTTTATCCAACATCTTTATCGGTGACAGGATTTGATATTATTTTTTTCTGGGTTGCTCGTATGATGATGATGGGACTTCACTTTATGGGTGAAGTTCCTTTTCCAACGGTTTATGTGCATGCTCTTGTCAGAGATCAAAAAGGTGCAAAGATGTCAAAATCAAAGGGAAATATTATTGATCCCTTAGAGCTTATTGATCAGTATAGTGCTGATGCCCTTCGTTTCACTTTGGCTATTATGGCAGCGCAAGGCCGTGATGTAAAACTTGATGCTTCCCGCATTGCTGGTTATCGTAATTTTGCTACGAAATTGTGGAATGCTACCCGATTTGCACAGATGAATGGTGTGAAGCATGATCCAACTTTTAAGCCAGGACAAGCGAAGTTGGCGCTTAATCGTTGGATTTTAACAGAGCTCTCTAAAACAATTTCAGCAGTGACAACGGGTATTGAACACTATAAGTTTAATGAGTCTGCAGCAGCACTTTACCGTTTCATTTGGAATACATTCTGTGATTGGTATTTGGAACTTCTCAAACCACTTTTTCAGGGTGAAAATGAAGATGCTAAAAGTGAGGCTCAAGCTTGTACGGCGTGGGTTTTAGATGAGGTCTATAAACTTCTTCATCCCTTTATGCCTCATATGACAGAAGAGTTGTGGTCTCTTACAGAAACGCAAGGGGGCAAGCGTGAGGATATGCTCGCGTTGACAAAATGGCCAGAGGAAACAGTGATAGATGAGGAGGCTGCTGCTGATATTAATTGGCTTATTGATGTGGTCACAGGGATCCGGTCTGTACGTTTTGAAATGAATATTCCAGCGGCTACACGAGCGCCTCTTGTTGTTGTCGAAGGAGGGGAAGTAACGCGAGAGCGTGTGCAGCGTTATGATGCACTTCTTAAAAAGTTAGCGCGTATTGAAGTCATTGATTTCTCTGATAAAGTTCCGGAAATATCAGCACAAATGATTTTGGGAGAGGCTGTTTTTTGTTTGCCATTAGGACAGTTGATTGATTTGGAGGCTGAACGTGTTCGTTTGAGGAAAGAGGTCCATAAAATTGAACAAGATATTGAAAAGATGTCGCTTAAGTTAAATAATCCAAAATTTATAGCCAATGCAAAAGCAGAAATTGTTGAAAGTGAACAAAATAGGGTTGCAGAACTGTATGCTGCGCAGAAGAAAATATCTATTGCTTTAGAGCGGTTGGGCTGATTCTCACGTTTTGTTTTGTGGTGGATGATTTCAGACCATTATAGTTGGTATCGATTTTTTTTAAGAAAACTTTTTCTTTTGTTTGTTTTTTGTGAATGCGATCATGAAATCTTTGTGGGAAGCCAGCGTTTTTATGTTTATCAAAGAAATTCCTTTTAAGATACTCAGACTCATTTCATGCCGGTATCCGTGAATGGTGTAACGGTAAAGCCATTGAGCCTTCCCATCTTTACGCTTGTGAAGTAACAAGTCAGCATTATTACACACTTTTCCAGCGCCCGATGGTGGTGGACAGCTTTGGCACTTAAAACGATTCAATAGGCGTTTTAGTTCTTTCTTACACAGTTTCATTCCACGCAAGCTTTGGAGTATGCAAGTGAATGATGTTTATTGATTTAATATGGAACAGGTTTAGAATGAGAGAATTTTACGGTATTCTGAGACCTCATTCAATAAAAAACAGAAAACTCTCATTATAAATCAATATAGTATCTATGAAGCAAAGAATATGAGCTGATCAGCAGTTAGAATCTGCTGAAAAAAACCGGATTATTTACAGATTGATGGGAGTGAGAAACTTTATGTTTTAGCTGGAGAGATAGTCGTAAAGCGATAAGTTAATGATCATCATTATATTTATCAATTTTGCATGTTATTTTTTGTTGTTAAATGTTTACCATTCATTCTATATTTCTTCCGTTCTCGAAATTTTCTTCAATGCGCAGGCTATTTTATTGAACAGTTTTGATCGTTTTTATTTATTTGTCTTTTCTTTTAAAAATTTTACTTTAGAATTTCTTTTGTTTCTTACTAAGAAGAAGAATTTAAAGATCTACAAAGAACTTTGTAACAGATAGAGTAATTAACATTGAGATAGGGGGGGGAATGGTCAAGAGATTTCAGATATGGAAAAAAGCTGCGATTGTTACGATTTTAGGGGGATTTTTTTCGACTGTTTATGCAATAGATGTTAATAGCTTGCAGGAAGTGCATGATGGTTCGTTTTATTTTTTTAAACGTGGCATGTCTGCTTATAAAAATGGGCAGATAAGTCAGGCACTTTTAGCGCTACGTTGTGCCGCTAAGAGGGGCCATATTGGTGCGAATTGGAAACTTGGCTCTATCTACGCAAACGGTGATGGGGTCCCTAAAGATGATTACAAGGCTTATCATTTTTTTGCATATATCGTTGAAAAAGGTGCTGATCTTGGCTCAGAGGATGAGAGTTATGTTTCTGATGCATTGGTTAAGCTTGCTCAGTATATAAAAAAAGGTATTCCTCGATCGCCTGTGAAGCCTAATCTTTCTTATGCCGCTCGTCTTTATATGCAGGCTGCGGTGAATTATGGAAATTCTAAAGCTCAGTATCATTTAGGAAAAATATTTTTACAGGGAGAGGGGAGGAGGAAAAATCGTATACAAGCAGCACGATGGTTTCAACTTTCAGCAAAAAAAGGAAATCTTTCTGCCCAAGCGATGCTTGGAAATATGTTGCTTCAAGAAGGAGAAATCGTTCGCGGTACGGCAATGTTAACGGCTGCCTATGAAAAAGCGAGCCTAAAAGACAAAAATTGGATTCGACCTTTGCAAGAGCAGGCTTTTATTCTTTGTCATGAATTTGAGAGACGTACAGCAATTTCATTGGTTGCTGATATTTTAAAAAATAAGAATTTTTAACGATCTGATTGTAATACTTTTTATATTCTCTCATTCATTATTAATCTCTACTGTCTTGTGTTCAAGTTTACAGGAGAGATAGTTTTTGCGACGATATCATGGCTAATGACTTAGAATTTTAGACAAAAATTCTTGTGCTCTTGGTGTTCTTTCTTGCGGATGAGAAAAGAACTCTTTAGATGAACAGTCTTCAAGAATCGTTCCTTGATCTATAAAAATAACACGCTCTGAGACTTTTTGTGCAAATCCCATTTCATGGGTTACACAAATCATCGTCATACCTTCTTCTGCTAAACTGATCATGACATCAAGTACTTCACCTACCATTTCAGGATCTAGAGCAGAGGTTGGTTCATCAAAAAGCATAACAAGTGGATCCATGGTTAAGGCACGTGCAATAGCAACACGCTGTTGTTGGCCTCCAGAAAGCTGACCAGGATATTTATCTTTATGTTCAATGAGTCCAACGCGCTCAAGATACAACAAGCCACGTTCAAGTGCTTCTTTTTTGCTTCGTTTTAGGACTTTGATTTGTGCAATTGTCAAATTTTCTGTGACAGATAAATGAGGGAAAAGCTCAAAGTGTTGAAATACCATTCCCACCTGACTCCGCAATTTAGGCAGATTTGTTCGTTTTGAATGAACAGGTGTTCCATTAATCCAAATTTCACCTTTTTGAAAGGGAACAAGAGCATTAATTGTTTTAATGAGTGTTGATTTTCCTGAGCCTGATGGTCCACAAATGACAACAACTTCTCCTTTATTAATATTGGTTGTACAGCTTTTAAGGACTTGAACTTCGCCATACCAATTAGAAACATTTTTTATTTCGATCATATGAGTGGACATTTTTTCCCCGTTAGCGAATAATGGATACTTTTTTTTGTAAGTATAAAACGATTTGTGACAGTGTAAAACAGATAACAAAATAGAAAATAGCCGCTAAGATATAAGCTTCTTGTTTTACACCAAAATTATTAGCAGCAATATCAAAGCCATTCAAAAGACTATGACCGCTGATAGCATAAACAAGGGTTGTATCCTGAAAAAGGATAATGACTTGTGTTAAGAAGACTGGAAGCATATCTCTAAAGGCTTGAGGCAGAATGACAATGTACATACTTTGCCAATACGTCATCCCAAGAGCTTGTCCCGCATATTTTTGTCCCTGCGGAACTGAATTAATACCCGCACGCATAATCTCAGCAAAATAAGCCGTTTCAAATGCGGTAAAGGTAATGAGTGCCGATTTATTGGCCCCGATAGATGTCCCCGTTAAAAAAGGCAGAAGCACAAAAAACCATAAGATAACCATCACAAGGGGTATTGAACGCATCGCTGTTATGTAAACGATTGCAAACCAAGAAAGAAGTTTTACAGAAGAAAGGCGCATCATTGCTAAAAGCGTGCCGAAAATAAATCCCAATACTGTTGCAAAAAGCGTTAGAAAAACGCTAAAGAGTAAACCTGATAAAATGTAAGAACGAAATACATCAAAGGTAAAAAAGGAAAAATCAAAGTCGGAAAAATTGAAAGGAAAATAAAGTCCAAACTGAGAGCTTATGAAATTTATCATATTCAATTTCCCTTTGTTTGAAAATTAGGAATTTTGAGCATTTGTTCAATGACTGTCATCACAATGAATACGAATAAGGCTATAAGAATATAAAGAATCGTAACAAGCAAATAATTTTCGTAAACATGGCTTATCTCTTCAATTGCTTGGTATTGAAATTGCATGAGCTCATTTATTGAAACGGCGAATGCTATAGACGAGTTCTTCACAATGCCCATTGCTTCTGAAGTAAGCGGCGGCATAATTGCACGGATAGCGCGCGGTAATATGATATAGCGATAACTTTGATAAGTTGTAAACCCCATTGCCATAGCGGCATAGCGTTGTCCTGAAGGAATCGCTTCAATGCCTGAACGAACCTGTTCTGCAATGCGTGCTGATGTAAAGAAACCCAACGCGCATGTTATTAAGAGAATGGGGGAAAATTTCATTGCTGGTGGATAAATTTTAGGAACAACGAAATACCATAAAAATACCTGTACAAGGAGGGGAATATTACGCATAATTTCTACCCAAATAGCACCGATAGTGCGACATACACAATTGATGATGGATGTTTTAGGTAAAGTGCGCATTGTTCCTATAATAACACCACAAAATATAGCTAATATAAGTGAAGTGATGGACAAAATAACCGTATTTTTTAGGCCATCAAGAAGCGTGTCTAAATAGGTATGACTTACGCCAGGAGTTCCCAAGCATCCCGTTACTAGTGTTTGAGTAAGGTCATCTCTACAAAGGAAAGAAAAGTCCATTAATTGATATTCCCTCAAATTAGTCATTCACAAATAGGACAATAAATTAAGTCTACCTACATAGGTGGAATTTATTTAAAAGTGAACCAAAATATAAACCACACCCAATTTTAAAAGAGTGTGGTTCTTCTTTTCAAATTCTATAAATCTTTTTCTGTGTAGCTTTCCCTAGGCTTGTTGTTTGGGTGATCCCAAGCATATCTTGTTTGTTGTGATAAGGGAAGGTTCATAACAGTATTAGCAGGGGGTATCGGTTTCATAAACCACTTATTATAAAGCTTTTCAAGTGATTCGTCTTTAATCTGGCGTAGGATACTATCGTTAATGGCTTGTTCAAAGTTTTTGTCGTGCAATCTAAGCATGCAGGCGATGGGTTCGACTGAAAGTACGGTATCAAGAATGACATAATCAGATGGATTTTTTGATTTTGCAATATGTCCAGCAAGAATTGAGGCATCCATAACAAATGCATCAGCACGACCAGATTCGAGTAATAAGAAACTATCTCCGTGATCTTTTCCTTTGACGACCTTAAAGTGAATGTTTTTTGCACGTTTGTTTTTACGAATAAGTTGAACAGATGTCGTACCGGTGGTCGTTGCAACTGTTTTTCCATTTAAATCGTCGAGAGATTTAATGTTAGAGTTTTTCTTCACGGCAATCCGCACCTCTTCAACGTAGGTTGTATAAGCAAATGCTGTTTCTTTACTGCGGGCAATATCGTTTGTTGTTGAGCCGCATTCAAAATCATAGGTCTTGTTTTTTAAGAGAGGAATTCTATTTTGAGAAGTAATAGGGAGATAATGAATTTTAATCGGTTTACCAATCTTTTTTGAGATATCATCAATGATACGTTCTGCCATTTCTGTATGAAAACCTACATATTTATTATTACCAAGGGCGTAGGCTAAACCAGATGATTCACGGACACCTAAAGTGATTTCCCCTGTTTGTTTTATTTTTTCAAGCGTATCATTTTCAGCATGCGCAACACTTGTGAGCCCAATGGCTGCTGCTGCAATAAACATTAACAATGATTTCTTCATTTACGTCCTCCATTCATTTATTTTTATTTTATTTACTTAAGATATACTGTTTGTACCGTGTAGCATAGTTATTCTCTTAAGTGGAATTTTTTTTATTGTCTTATGCGATGAGGGTTATGCTTCCTTAATTGATATTAAGATGAATCCAAACAGGAACATGGTCGGATGGTTTTGGATATCCCCTTACTTCTGTTTGACTATGAGCACAAATAAGGTGATCAACTGCTTCTGGTGATAAGAGTAAATGATCAATACGAATCCCATTGTTTTTAGTCCATGCCCCAGCTTGAAAATCCCAAAAACTGAAGGAGGGCGTATCGGTGACATTCCGGATAGCATCGTAAAGACCTAAATGAAGTATACGCTGGAATGCTTTTCTTGTTTTTCGAAGAAATAAGGCATCTTGATTCCATTCTTGAGGTTTTTTTGCATCTAATGGAGTAGGGATGACATTGTAATCACCGGCTAGAACCAAAGGCTCTTCATAGGCAAGCAATGATTTTGCATGTGCATATAATCTTTCCATCCATTCCATTTTATAGGAATATTTTTCACTCTCTACAGGATTTCCATTTGGCAAATAGAGAGATGCAATACGCACAACACCTTTATTTGTTGAATAAATGGCTTCAATGTAACGCGTTTGTTCATCATTATCGTTGCCTGGTAATCGACGGATCACTTCATCGGGTGTTTTTTTAGAAAGAATTGCAACGCCATTAAAACTTTTTTGCCCGTGTGTTTCTATATGGTAACCTAGACTTTCAATTGCATCACGTGGAAAATTTTCATCAATACTTTTAATTTCCTGTAGACAGACTATGTCTGGCTGACTTTGCTGTAGCCATCGACATAATGTTTCATGTCGTGCTTTTATTCCGGCAATATTCCACGTTGCTATTTTCATAGTACTCATCATTCAATATCAAATATGCAATTTAATTTGCTGCATTAATGTTTTACCGCAGTCACATTGTTATTTTTTTATTTATAGGGCGATATTACTATGGTAAAGTGATTTATCAAGAGTCCCGATAAAAGCAAATTTAAAGTTTTAAATTTAATTTATTTTGTTTTTTGAAAACTTTCTGCTGTTTAGTTCTTGACGAATGTCTGTGTTCTCGCTATTAGACACGAACATAACCGATGTGGAAGTGATCATTTGTTTTGGATGTGGTCCAAAAGGTCGTTCAAGCGGGTGTTAAAAAGATTAAAAGCAAATACTAGTGCAAAAGGCTATTGCCTTCTCTGCGTGTGGTCGGGTAAACTGTTTTTGCAGGTGTACCCGATTTTGTGTTTAGAATCGAACATCTATGCCAATCTTATTGGGGTGGATGGAGATATAAAAAGAAAAAAGCCCGATTGGGTGAGACGAATATAGATTGAAAAGAGGAAGGTTGCATGCCTACCGTAAACCAGTTGATTCGCAAGCCGCGTGTAGCGCCAGTTAGACGTAATAAGGTTCCTGCTCTGCAGTCGAATCCGCAAAAGCGTGGTGTTTGTACGCGTGTTTATACAACAACGCCGAAGAAGCCTAATTCTGCTCTTCGTAAAGTTGCTAAAATTCGCTTGACGAATGGATTTGAAGTGATTGGTTATATTCCTGGAGAGGGACATAACCTTCAAGAGCACTCTGTTGTGATGATCCGTGGCGGTCGTGTGAAAGACTTGCCAGGGGTTCGTTATCACATTATTCGTGGTTTGCTTGATACGCAAGGTGTTAAGAATCGTAAACAGCGCCGTTCAAAATATGGCGCGAAGCGTCCAAAATAATATTGAGAGACAAAGCCAATGTCCCGTCGTCATAGAGCAGAAAAGCGTGAAATTAATCCAGATCCTAAGTTTGGTGATTTGGTTATTACAAAATTTATGAATGCCATTATGTTTGATGGTAAAAAGTCGGTTGCAGAGCGTATTGTTTATGGTGCGCTTGATTCTGTAGAGAAAAAAGTAAAAACAGATCCAGTGGATTTATTTCATCGGGCTCTAGAGAACGTTGCTCCTCACATTGAGGTTCGTTCACGTCGTGTTGGTGGTGCCACTTATCAGGTTCCGATTGATGTTCGTCCTGATCGTCGTCAGGCTCTTGCTATTCGCTGGTTAATTTCGGCGGCGCGTGGGCGGAATGAGACGACGATGGTTGAACGTTTATCTGGTGAATTGATGGATGCGGCTAATAATCGCGGTTCTGCCGTGAAAAAGCGTGAGGATGTTCATCGTATGGCTGAGGCTAACCGTGCATTCTCGCATTATCGCTGGTAGAAGTTTTAAACTAAGGCAAATATAATGGCTCGCGAATATAAAATTGAAGATTATCGTAATTTCGGTATCATGGCACATATTGATGCCGGTAAGACTACGATGACTGAACGTATTCTGTTCTATACGGGTAAGAATCATAAAATCGGAGAAACGCATGATGGTGCTTCTACGATGGATTGGATGGAGCAGGAGCAAGAGCGCGGTATTACAATTACATCTGCTGCAACGACGACCTTTTGGGAAGGGCGTGATGGTCGGAAGCGTCGCTTCAATATTATTGATACACCAGGGCACGTTGATTTTACCATTGAGGTTGAGCGCTCTTTGCGTGTTCTTGATGGGGCGATAGCGTTGTTGGATGCTAATGCTGGTGTTGAGCCTCAGACAGAAACTGTTTGGCGGCAAGCTGAGAAATATCGTGTCCCTCGCATGGTTTTTGTTAATAAGATGGATAAAATAGGCGCTGATTTCTATCGCAGCGTGGAAATGGTTGGTTCTCGGTTAGGGGCTAAGGCGCTTGTTGTACAGTTGCCAATTGGTGCTGAAAATGAGTTTGAAGGTGTTGTTGATCTTGTTGAGATGAAGGCTTTAAAGTGGGATGGTTCTATTGGTTCTCCAGCAGTGATCGGTGAAATTCCTTCTGATTTAAAGGAAAAAGCTGAAGAATATCGCGAAAAACTCATTGAAATGGCTGTAGAGGTCGATGAGGCTGCCATGGAGGCTTATTTGGAAGGTGTTATGCCAACCAATGAGCAACTTGTTTCTCTCATTCGTAAGGGGACGGTAGAGGTTCAATTTCATCCTGTTCTTTGTGGTACGGCTTTTAAAAATAAAGGTGTGCAGCCGCTTTTGGATGCTGTTGTTTCTTATCTTCCTTCTCCGGTTGATATTCCGGCGATTAAGGGTATTGATGTGAAGACTGAGACTGAGACGGTACGCGAATCTTCTGATGATGCTCCGCTGTCTATGCTTGCTTTTAAAATTATGAATGATCCTTTTGTTGGTTCATTGACTTTCTGCCGTATTTACTCTGGTAAAGTTCATAAAGGTATTTCTCTTGAGAATACTGTAAAGAAGAAGAAGGAGCGTTTAGGGCGTATGCTTCAAATGCATTCAAATTCCCGTGAGGATATTGAAGAAGCATTTGCTGGTGATATTGTTGCTCTTGCTGGACTTAAGGAAACAACGACAGGGGATACGCTTTGTGATCCTTTGAAGCCTGTTATTTTGGAGCGTATGGAATTTCCAGAACCTGTTATTGAGATTGCGATTGAGCCAAAAACAAAAGCAGATCAGGAAAAAATGGGTATTGCTCTTAATCGTTTGGCGGCGGAAGATCCTTCGTTTCGTGTTAAGTCCGATGAAGAATCAGGTCAGACGATTATAGCTGGGATGGGTGAACTTCATCTTGATATTATTGTTGATCGTATGCGGCGTGAGTTTAAGGTTGAAGCAAATGTTGGACAGCCTCAGGTTGCGTATCGTGAGTCAATTACTAAAGTGGCGGAAATTGATTACACGCATAAGAAGCAGTCGGGTGGTGCTGGTCAGTTTGCTCGTGTAAAAATTATTTTTGAGCCTCATGAAGGTGATGACTTTATTTTTGAGTCAAAGATTGTTGGTGGTGCTGTTCCTAAAGAATATATTCCAGGTGTCCAAAAGGGGATTGAAAGTGTTATGGGATCAGGGCCTCTTGCAGGATTTCCTATGCTTGGTGTAAAAGCAACACTCATTGATGGTGGCTATCACGATGTTGATTCTTCGGTGTTGGCTTTTGAAATTGCTGCTCGTGCAGCTTTTCGCGATGGAGCAAAGAAGGCTGGTGCACAGCTTCTTGAGCCGATCATGAAGGTCGAAGTTGTTACGCCAGATGATTATGTTGGTGATGTTATTGGTGATCTCAATTCTCGTCGAGGACAGATTTCAGGAACTGAAGCGCGCGGTATTGCAACGGTTGTCAATGCGATGGTTCCATTGGCAAATATGTTTGGCTATGTGAATACCCTTCGCTCTATGAGTCAGGGGCGTGCGCAGTATACAATGCAGTTTGATCATTACGAGCCTGTTCCTTCGGCTGTTGCTTTGGAGATTCAAAAGAAATACGCGTAGTTTCGGGTTGGTAAATTAATTTTTAACTTAGTCCTTGGCTTGGACAGAAAATGGAGAGCTCAAATGGCGAAGAGCAAATTTGAACGTACAAAACCGCATGTTAATATAGGTACGATTGGTCACGTTGATCATGGGAAGACATCATTGACAGCAGCGATTACGAAATTTTTTGGTGAGTTTAAAGCATATGACCAAATTGATGCAGCACCAGAAGAGCGCGCCCGTGGTATTACCATTTCTACAGCCCATGTTGAGTATGAAACGGAAAATCGTCACTATGCCCACGTTGACTGCCCTGGACACGCCGATTAT
>NZ_NJGE01000029.1 GCF_002777915.1 Bartonella tribocorum
AATGTTTTAAAGAAGCATCTTGATTATGGGCTTTGTTTTAAATGCATCTCTTTAAGATAAAGACATTCTCATTCAAAAGAGTGATTAAAGATCATATGCATAATTTACGTTCCTTTTGATAAGTTTTCATATTTTTAATAGAGCACTTGTAATATGATACATTTTGTATATACGCATTCATTACTCCATTGTAATTGTAGGTGGTTATTTTAATCATAAGAATCATTCTTAGAAAGCCGCGTCATATCAGTTGGCACGGCTTTCTTTTTGAATTCTCTCTTTTATGATGGGTTTATAGCCATAAAGAAGGCACCCCCATACCTATTTTTATTCTGTTTTATCAATAATCTTAACGACATTATTGTTTTCATAAACCTCATAATTTTTAGGAACTAACTTTGCTTTGCTTTTTGTGTTGATTGTTGCATTGCCATAGACAGATCCATAAACCTCACAAGAGCCACCCACGCGCGCATTGCCATAGACCTTGCCATAAATCTTTGCACGACCATTAATCACAGCATAATTATAAATTTTCGCATGGCTATAAATGCAAGCAGAGCCACAAACTTTGGCATGACCATAGACGCGTGCATAACTAAAAACCGTAGCATCATAAGAAACATGGGCATGGTCATAAATATGAGCATCAGCAAGAACGCGGGCAGCACCACTCACATGAGCATTGCCATAGACAAAAGCATTGTCATAAATCTTTGCATATTGAGAGATAAAAGCCTTGCCATAGAAGAGTCCGCGCAGCGTAATAAACCGTCGCTTTTATGAATTTTTTGCCGGACGTGCTGTAGCAGAAGTAACAAGATGTGCAGAAACTTGGGCAAAGCGCGCGTTGATTAATCCTACTTTCTTAATCCAAGAAGTAGTAACAGAACTAAAATCCCATCATAGCCAAAAAATTGAGCCGGTCTTAGTATCCGGCTCTTTTATAGAAATTCTAGCCCCCATTGCAGAACATCTAGGTGTACCTTACATCTTGGCCACAAAACTATTGCATGATGGGCAAAAATATAATGGCCGTTTCGTCCCTCCGCAAACGATCGGCGTTGGAAAAGCGCTTGCGATTCAGGATTTTATTGAAAAACATGGTGGTGACCTTAAGAACTGCTGGGCCTACGGTGATGATATTTCCGATGAGCATATGCTGAAGCTTGTAGGTCATCCTGTCGCTGTTATTGGCGATCCTTTGCTTGAAGCGTATGCTCACAAGCATGGTTGGCGCTGTTTAAATCTACCTAAAGAATCACAAACTCTAGCATTCTCCTCTAAAAAGGTATTTCCTTTTAATGAGACGTCTTTACATGAAATATCAGTTCTTTAGTTATTCAACCTAATCACAATAAACTTTAAGGCTATCTTATTATTTAAACAATTTAATAATACTCAATACATTAAACATAATACAGTAATACATAATGCATGGCTAAAAATAAACTAGCTGAATATTAATGATTACAACTTCAGGTATAGAAAATGCTAAACGAAATGATAAAAAACACGACCGGAATTTACTCACAACAACAGAAACGTATTTTAGTCACAGGAGGCGCTTGCGGCATCGGTAAAGCAATTGTTCTAAACTTATTGAAAAATGGTCATAAGGTAGCAAGTGCAGACATCATTGACATAGAACTACCAACCTCCATCGATACGGCAAGCTTATGTAAATTGATTGTTGATATCCGCGATAAAGACGCCATTGACTCTTCTGTCCATAAGGTTATCTCAGAATTTGGTGGTCTTGATGTCTTAGTTAATGTAGCAGGCATTTGTTATAGTGGCGATCCAGAAACAATTGATGCTCAAGAATGTGCTGAAACATTTGATGTGAATATTAAAGGAATGTTCTATATAACAGCTGCTACTTTACCCTATCTAAAAAAGGAAATTCGCGCCGATATTATAAATATTTCATCCATATGGGGTGTAGAATACAATCCTTCTTTAATTTCATATTCTTCTTCTAAATTTGCTGTAGAGGGCTATACTGGTGGGTTGCACTTATGGGGAATGCCACAAAATATTCGTGTTTGTTCAATCCAAGTTGATAAAGTTAATACGGATTTTCGTCGCAATTTTAAAGGATTCCCAGAGATACCTCCAGAGAATCTTGCCAAAATGCTTCACCCAGATGACATTGCTTCCGCGGTCAACTTTATTCTTTCCTCATCTAATACCGCACAAATTTCTTCTATACGTCTCGATGCTCCACTTTGGTATCAAGTATAAGGATCTATCCAATGAAAATCACGCCCAGAATAGCTCTTGTCTTAACCCTCGTAGGAACCTTTTTTTGGGGTTCCAATTTCCAAGCCACTAAGATAGCTTTAACGACTGTTTCTCCATGGACGGCTTCTTTTGAGCGGTTTCTCATTGCCGTAATCGCCATATTTTTAATTATGATTTTCAAAGAAGGCTTGCGGTGGCATGTTTTATCGCAAAATTTTATTTCTTATATTTTCCTAGGGATTATCGGTGTGGCAGGGTTTAATGGCGCTTTATTTGTTGGCTTGCAAACGTCAAATCCCATAACAGCCTCCCTCATCATGGCGACAACCCCTATTAGTGCTAATATTATTGAAGCTATCATGAATAAATCTTTCCCAACCTGTGAGAGGGTTATAGGGATGCTCATTAGCATGTTCGGGGTCTATTTAGTCATAACAAATGGGAGATTTTTGTCTAACCATGTTTCCTTTGCCAAAGGAGATATTATGATTCTTTTAGGTTCCATTGGTTGGGCGTTCTATACCGTGGGCACGCGGTCATTTGTCAAGAACGCAACCCCGCTTGAAACAACAAGCTGGACGATGCTCTCTGGCACCGTCGCCCTTGGCGTCCTAACCTTTTTATTCGAATCTCCTCTTCAAGAAACGATGTCTATGTCCGGCGCTAGTTTATTCGCACTCCTTTGGATAGGGGTTGCAGGATCAGTTTTAGCCTACCTATTTTGGAATATTGGAATAGCGATCCGAGGTCCGGGTAAGACGGCGATATTTTTCAATTTTGTACCTATTTCAGCCTTATTGGTGCAAATCCTGTTCGGCTTCATCCCTCAAATCATGCAAATCATAGGCGTTTTTGTTACGATTTTTGGAGTTCTAATCGGACAAGGCTATATATTCAGCTTACTAGGATCTAGAAAAGCCGTTCCCAATGCGCATAAAGAGTAATATACTTTTTAAGATGAATGGAAATTGGCGTGTTATTTTTCGCTTTATCGGAACAGATGTGGAGCTTGTTGATTATCAAGATTACCATTGATGAAAGGAATGAAAACAAATGACGCATAACCCCGCCCATTCTAGTGAAGTTCTAAAAGTAGCTTTTTTAGAAGAAATGGGGATAACAATACAAAAATTAGCGTATCATCTTCATATAACAAAATACGTATTTATTGTCAAATAATATTTTATCTTTTTTTGATATTTTTTTGTATTTTTTAAATACGTTGTGTATTGATAATATCTTATGATTATGAATTGCTTCTTTTATATTTATATGCGTTTAAAGCTATATTATGGGCTTTCTGAAACGATTGCGTTATGTTTTGAATCTATACATCTATAATATTTAAAAACGCTCTCATAATGCGTATTTTTATCTTTATAACCTATCAGTTTTTTTACTAAATGAATTTAAATTTTTTTGTGAATTTTGTTTATAATACATTTAAAATTTAATAGCCTTTTATAGGGGCTGTCTTTATAATCAATGCATTCATTTGCATTTTTGCTTTATTTAAACAAAGCTACTGTTTTTACGCATTTTCTATAGCTGTTATATGCTTTACAGCCACCGCATCATTTTTCATTTTCATAAGAGAAACGATAAGTAGGATAATTGTAATTTATAGACTGTTATGAAAACATCTAAAGAGAGATTGACAATTATAGAGATTAGAAAAATCCCTTTTAATAGACCGTGTCAGTTTTGTCAGTCCTTTTTAGACCCTATAATTATTTTTTTAATGAGTAAAATAAAAACATTATATTTCAATAGGTTAAGATTTTGTAGATCTTAAAAAACAACCTCTATTGATAATACAAACTCTAAATTCAACCAATAATATACGTTTTGAGGGGGTTTTGACGATTTTTACACCTTCAAAACCTATAAGTAAAATGAATACATATAACTCTCTTTAAACAAAGCTTTTGAAAAGGATAAAGCACTCATTTTAGATTACGATATAATCTTTTAAAGGCAATGTAAAAAAATCTAATTCACTTTAAGAGTGGGTTTCTTAAAAGTCTTAAAGCAATCCAAAGTAGAGTATCTAAAAGTGCAAATGATTTCTTTTTAGAATAACGCATATAAACATTCCTTTTAAAGATTGTATGTAAGCAATTTATAAAGGGGGGGGGTATAGAACCTATAGGTATAAGACCCTATACCCCTTATGAGTTTATCATACCCATTATGTAAGCATGCTTTATAAGTTATTCAGTTTCTCTTAATACCAAATTTGGTAAGTTCTTAACGATTTTCATTGTTTCTAAACTCACGGTAATAACCCTTTGAAATAACTCTAGAGGGTAGGCAGGGTTGCCAACGGTTTCAACAGCATAGCGATTGGCATCATTCACAATGCCACTCTTTTTATCAGTCTTTACACATTGACGCCCCATAACCCATTCAAGAGCAGGTTTACCATTGACGATATACTCATAAGCTTCAAGAGGGATATTTGTTATTGTGATATTGCTGTTATAAATAACAGTGGTTTTATCTTTCTCTTTAGCTGCTTTTGCAAATTTCATTTCAGTTACATAATAAAATTTTTCGGGATTAGAGATCTTTGTCAGTTTTGGATTACCCTTTTTAAAGGTCACTGGATAAGGCTCTACCGTTTCATAATTCACGTGCAAATGACTAAGTCTCACGCCCTGCTGTCACAAACTTCCAAAAATCATCAGCAGTTTTTACGCAAGGGATACGAGGTAATTCTTTGCATAAATTATCAGCATAATGACCACGATAAGCTTCTGAATGTAAGATCCCGTAAACGTAATAAAAGGTATCGTTTTTTGTTATAGTTTTAGTAAGATCTGTAGAGAGATGCTTCTTCAATCTGTTTTTATACTCTTATCTGTTTTTTTAGCTTCTTATCAGGCGACAATCAATGGAGTGTCTCTTGTTGTCTCTAATATGTAACAGTTCCAATAAATCAGATTATTCTATGAATAAGAGGCTTTACTTTATCTTCGAAATGATATCATATACGCCACCTTAAAATTAAGAAGCGTATAATGCGTATAATTGTCATTTAACAGTGTCATTGTAAAATCTTCAAAAGTGGGGGGATAATATGGTTTGTGCGACCAATAAAGCGGGTGTATACAACACAGTCTACGCTTTTCTCTCAGATTTTATAAGTATTATTCTCATCAAAAGATTAAAAAATTGTTACGCGATTGGCGATTTTTTCTGTGATGCTGATGATGTGGTTCATTCTGTGTTTCACTTTGAGGGCACAATGAATGGGTAGGTTTTTTTTCACTTTTATTTTTGCGGTATTTTTGTGCTTTTTTTCATTGGCGAGTTTTGCAGAAAGCATTCGAGAGCAAGCGATTGATCAATCCGAGAGGATTCAACGTCAACAAACGCAAGAACAGCGTTTTCAACGATTGCATCGCAGAAACGCAACGCATGAGATTTTATTACAGGATGATAATGAATCTACGGTATTTCAAAGCGATTCAACCCCAAAAAACTGTTTGCTGATCAAAAGCATTGAATTTGTTGGTGCTCAGTTGATTTCTCTCACCCACCTTCATAACACCATTTCCTTTTGGGAGGGGCGGTGTCTTGGTATTGCTGAGATCAACAAAGTGCTTAAAGCGGTAACCAAGCTTTATATGAAGCGCGGCTATATTGCGGTGCGGGCTTATTTACCAGAACAGGATTTAAGGGGTGGGCGTCTTAAAATTGTTGTTGTTGAAGGACAAGTAGAAGATATCACCCTGGAGGGTCATAAAGTTGAAAGGCAATATCAAGGGGAAATCATTACGGCTTTTCCAAATTTAGTGGGTCAACCTGCTCATCTGCGCTCTATAGAACAAGGGCTTGATCAAATCAATCGGCTTTTTTCTCGTCATGCAACCATCAACCTTGGTGCTGGGGATGCACCGGGTGGTTCTATTCTTGATATTCATATTGATAAACAGAAGCCGTGGTTGTTTACACTTTCCAGTGATAATCTTGGTGCTAAAGCAACAGGGCTTTACCAAACGCGCGTGAGCTTTTCTTTTGATGATTTGTTAGGGATCAATGATCAATGGTCGTTTAGTTATCAGCGTTCCATGAATGGTGGTCCGTATCATTTTTTCGGCAAGCGTCCCAATAGTGATACGATAACAGGTTCATTTTCCATTCCCTATGGCTATTGGACGGTAGGTTTTGATGGCAGTTGGAGCCAATATCATTCGAGTATTAAAGGAATATTTTCCGATATTATGACTTCGGGTAAGTCTTTATCGCTGACGCCATGGCTTTCACGGGTTATTGACCGTGATCAAGAGGGAAAGACATGGATTACAGGGCGGTTGACGTGGAAATATTCCGATAATTTTATTATGGGTAGCCGAGTTGATGTTTCCAGCCGTAAACTGGCTATTGCAACCTTAGAGCTTGATCATTCGCGCAAATGGATGGGAGGAGAGCTAAGCGCTCATATAGGGTTTCATAAGGGTTTGGCGATTTTGGGCGCTTATGATGATAAAGAGCAAGAAACTTCGACAAAAAATGCTCCCAAAGGGCAATTTTCAAAGTTGTCTTTTTCTTTAGGGTATGCGCGTCCTTTTTCGCTCAAACAGTATAATTTTCGTTATAACACGTTGCTTTCAGGGCAATTGTCACCTGATACGTTGTTTAGTTCAGAACAACTGTCCCTTGGCGGGAGTTCATCTGTGCGTGGGGTGCGTGAGGCGGTTTATTACGGCAATAATGGGGTGTTCTGGCGCAATGAATTGTCACTGTTGTTGCCAGGTTTTTCTTCGAAAATGGGGCGTAGATTTATGAGCCAATTCGCACCGTATATGGCGCTTGATTTAGGGATGGTCGCCAATGCTCCCCTTAGAAACAGTTTTGGCGGGAGCCTCGTTGGGACAACTCTGGGTTTCCATGCAAGCGGAGAGATCTTGGATATGGATCTGTCTTATTCAAATATTTTAACCCAATCGACACCGAGAGAGCAGGGGAATGCGACAGGGTTATTTCAAGTACGGACATTATTGAGATTTTAGAGCAAAGGGGCGGTTAAAAATATCGTCTAGCTCTTTATACCCATTGGGGTGTTTTTACAAAGATATAGAGGCTTTTTGAGGAGATTAAGATGCGGGGATTGAGAAATCAAAAGCATAAATTGGGATATGGATGTGCGCTAGGGCAGCATATTCTTGGTATTTTGCAGCGAGCGGCTCACAAGGGGCTTTCTCTCGTTTTAAGTTTTAGTTTAGCTTTTCAGCCTTTGTTCGTGCAAGCACAAGCAATTGGTGCACAAAGATCACCCGTTCAAGAAGCTCAAGGGATTAAAGCGGCCGATGGGGTTGGCTCACTTTTCCGCCCCACGGTGAGTGAAGCCAGCAATGGCGTACCGCTTGTTGATATCGCGCGCCCCAATGGGCAGGGTCTTTCTCATAATAAATATGACAGTTTTAATGTTGATGCTCATGGCGTGATTTTAAACAATTCAACTGAGGAGGTTTCACGCTCACAGCTTGGGGGATTGGTGCTTGGCAATGGAAATTTACGGGGTACCGGTGCTGCAAAGGTTATTCTCAATGAAGTGATCAGTGCCAATCGTTCACGCCTTGAGGGTATGAGCGAAGTTCACGGGCATGCGGCAGATGTTATTATTGCCAATCCTAATGGAATTACCTGTAACGGTTGTGGCTTTATCAATACGCCACGGGTGACTTTGTCGACGGGGCAGCCGATCATTGGCGCTAATGGGGCTTTAAGCGGTTTGCGTGTTGAGGGTGGGGATATCACCATTGGCGCCAAAGGCGCTGATGGGCGCACATTGGATATTTTTGATCTGGTTTCGCGCAAGATTAGCGTTGCAGGTTCCATCCAGGTCAAAGGGGATTTAGCTGTTATCGCGGGGCGCAATCATTTTGATTATGACAAACGCGAAGCAACGTCTCTTGGTTCAGATGGCAAAGAGCCGGAATTGGCCATTGATTCCAGTGAGTTTGGTGGCATGTATGCGGGTCAGATCCGCGTGCTTGCCAACGATAAAGGTGCTGGCGTTAAAATGCGGGGAGACATGGTTGCCAATGCAGGCGCCATGAGACTAACCAGTGATGGCAAGCTGGTGATCACCAAAGCCCGTGCTAAAGGAGCCGTGAAGGCTCACTCTCATCACGACAGTGTGCATGTAAAAGACTTATTGTTTTCAGAAGAGGCTGTTTGGCTTAAGGCTTTGAAGCATGTTGAATTAGCAGAACATACACGGGTTGCAGCGAGCGGTGCTGTTGATGTGCGCGCCGATGTGATCAAGCTTGGATCTGATGCTCTGTTGGCAAATGGCGTTGGCAATGATGGCCAACAGTCAGCGACTGGTTCTTTGCACTTACAAGCAACAAAAATTGAGGCCGGGAGGGGGCGAATTGCGGCTGGTGCGCTTTTACAGATCAATGCTGCGTCTATTGATCTTGATCGCTTGCAAGACAACAATCAGACAGGGATCTCTTCTCTTGGCGATTTGATCATTAAAACCAATAAAATCAGCGCTTTAAACAATCATATGGGTGCCAAGGGGAATGTTGTTTTGAAAGCGGATGATGTACTCACCATAGGGGCTGGTCATTATAGTGCTGGCGGCTCTCTTTTGGTGGAAGCGGCAGAGCTTACATCACATGCGCGCTTAGTGGCAGAGCAAAAAGTTGATATTTATGCTCGTAGCGGTGATTTGGTCCAAGAAGGCATTGTTTTGTCCAATGGGGCGATAACACTGGATGCTCATGGTGCTCTCACTCACAAGGGTGATATTGTCAGTGTGCAGAAGGTTGCTTTGACAGCTGGGGGCATGCTCACAACCAGCACGAATAGTACGCTTTTGGGTCATGATGTGGATTTGAGCACGACAGCTTTGACGCAAGCGGGAGCTGTGGAAGCGCAAGGGGGGGCGCTCACCCTTCAGGTGCGTGATGGGGTCATCAATCTTGGCACCATGCGCGGTGAGAGTGTTAATGCCCGTGCTGGTGCTTTGAAAAATCAAGGGCTGTTGATTGCCAGCAATGATTTACACTTAGTGATCAGCCCACAAAGGGGGACGAATAGCCAACAAGCTATTCTTGAAAATACATCTGGTGCAATTCTCCAAAGTGGGGGCAGTTTTGTTTTGTCTGCAGGGCAATTGCGCAATGCTGGCGCACTTGGCTCTAGTGGTGATGCGGTTGTCCTCAATGTGAGTGGAGATCTGAGCAATCGTGGGCTGATTTACGCCAAAAAATCTATGGACGTATCTAGTGATGGTAATTTAACCAACACACAGGGCAGAATTATTGCTGAGGAAGCTCTCAGCATTGGTGGGCTGAAGGAGGCACGTGCTGGTCATGTCAACAATGAGGCAGGTCTTCTTAGTGCTTTAGCCGGTGAGATGAAGCTTATAGCGAGGTCTTTTGTCAATAAAGGCGCTGAAACGACCAATTCGAACCAACAAAACCCTACACATGATGAGGGTGCACATGTTTTAGCGCGGGATGGTTTGCACATTGATGTGGGCAGTTTTGAGAATGTTGATGGTCTCATTTCTACGCAAGGAGCAGTCAATGTTGTTGCAGACAGTGTGATCCAAGCAGGACGCATGGAAGTTGAGCGTGGTGATCTTCAACTAACGAGCCATGGTGATTTAAGCAATAGCGGTACGATAGAAAGCAATGGCGGAATTGCTTTGCATGCGCAAACAAATCTCAAGCAAACAGGGCGCATTGTTTCCAAAAAGCGGATAGAGCTTTCCAGCGATGGAACATTAACAATGGGCGAGACAAGTGAAGTGGGTGCCTATGATGTCGCATTGAGTGCGGGCACGCTTACCAATACAGGTCGCTTAGAAGCGCAAGGCGGAGAGCTTCGTCTCAACAGCCATGGTCTTTTAAGCAATTTCGGTACCATGGTGGGGGGTATTGTTGATGCAAAGCTTGGTTCTTTAACAAATTTCGGAAAACTTTTAGCCAATGGAGCTTTGAGGGTTGTCGCAGAAAACCATGATTCATCTCTGGGGCAAGCTGCTCTTGTTTTAAATGCTGAAGGCGGGGTTCTCAAAAGTGGTGGCGCTTTTGTTTTGACGACAGATGCGTTGAACAATGCCGGCAGCCTTGGTTCCAGTGGTGATGCGGTTGCCCTCAATGTGACGAAAGATATGAGCAATAGCGGGCTGATTTATGCCAAGAAATCCGCAACGCTCTCCTTAGATGGAAATTTCGTCAATAAGTTTGGCGATGTCATTGCCGAAGACAATCTCATCATCCGCGGTTTAAGGGGAGAACGGGCTGGTCACGTGATCAACAGTTCGGGGCTTTTAGAAGCTGTCTCAGGCGATATGACCTTCGATGTCTCAGCTCTCACCAACATGCGTGAAGGTGGGGTGGAGGTGACCGATAAAGTGGTTGGCCATAGTTACGTGCAAGGAGAATGGGAAGGCATTCCAAATCTTAGACACGAGCATATCAAGAAAAATATCGATACGACAGTCATTCGTCAGCAGGCACATTTTACCAATAATGCGGCACAGATTTTAGCAGGGCGTCATCTCACGGTTCATGCTGGTGATATCCGCAATAGCTATAGCTTGATTTCTGCCAATGGCAACATTGAGATGCGAGGCGATACACTGCTCAATGAGGGGCGTGATTTAATCGAAACAACCAAAATTGTGACGACAACGCATCGCAGGAAGAAGAAATGCAGACCCTGGAATGGATTTTGTAAATTCGGAGGCATTACTGATTTAGGAAGCACGACTTCTCACAAAAAATTCACGCGCACCTATGATGCGGTTTATGGCACGATTGAAGCGGGGGGAACGCTTGATGCCAAGGTGACAGGCTTTATTGACAATCATGCGGTGCGTGAGGGGGTTGAGCAAGTTGGCTTAAGCTCTGGTGATAAAGGGTTAACGGGGATTAAAACGACTGAAACGGATGGATCCCCCCTAATCAGTGATGATCGATTAGAGGGTATTATCAATGGTTTGACGGGGCATAAAGCGCTTTTTACATCTCAGTCTCAAACAGAGGCCCTAGAAACGATACAAGTTCCCACGCAAGATGGTCCTGGTTATGTAAAGACAGAACTTGCACAGACCCACACACCAGATGTGCCGTTTTTAGTTGAGACGCGTCCAGATTTTATCAACCCTAGCAAATTTTTGGGCTCTGACTATTTCCTCAAAAGGGTTGGCAATTATAAGCCTGAGCAAGTGTTTAAAAGGTTGGGGGATGCCTATTATGAATATCGTTTGGTGGGTGAGCAGATCTTTGAATTGACAGGCAATCGTACTCTTCTTGATGTTGAAGATCCCAATGCTCAAATGCAAAGGCTTTATGACAATGCTGTGGAGCAGCAAGGGCCATTAGGGTTAGAGCTAGGCAAGTCCTTAACGCCTCAGCAAATTGCCGGGATCAAAAAGGATATGATCTGGCTTGAGACGCATGTTGTAAACGGGCAAGAGGTCTTGGTGCCTCGCGTTTATTTGGCGCCAAACACTTCACTCACGCAAGATATTTATGGGGCAAAAACGCAGCAAGCAAGTCTCGCCAGTGCACACTTAAAAGGCAACGGCGTGACTTTAGATGCGGATCGTTTCACCAATAGCGGCACTATCTTAAGTGATGATGCATTGCATGTTTCGACCACGAAAACTTTGTTTAATGATGGTGGTTTTTTGCTTGGCGGCGGTGCTGTCGATCTCAACAGTGGTGATCTTTTAGTCAACTCTTCAGGGGGTATTCTGGGGAATATCATCACCCTCAATGCGAAGACCATCATTGATGGGACTGCAAAAATCCGTGACACGAATGAATATGGTTTTGTTGATCGGATCGGGCAGCAGGCACAAATCATTTCTATACAGGATTTGAATATTCACTCCCTTGATGATTTAAGCATGAGTGGTGGGCAATGGAGCAGTGGTGGACCGATGACGGTTATTGTTGATGGTTCCGCTACATTTAGCTCATTAGTGCTAGAGAGTGATAATAAACAGACATTGGAAAAAGGACATTATAACGCTCAAAGCAGTCTTCATCATTTGGCTGAAATCAACAGTGATGAAGATTTGACCATTGTTACAGAGGGTGATCTTAACCTGGGGGGAAAATTTAAAGCCAAGGGCAATGGAAATTTCACCAGTGGTGGGGCTCTCAACGTGGTTTCAGAGCAAAATTTTAGCAGTTTTGATTTGGATCTGAGAGGCAAAGAAGGCGACAAATCCAAGCAAAAGAATAAGTTTCGTCAACAATCAACGGAAGTTATCACAAACAAAACCACGATAGAAACAGAGGGCAATCTCTCTATGCATGCGAAGAAAGGGGATCTTACACTTGATGCCGCAGGCTTGAAAAGTGGTGGTAAGACGCATCTAGCGGCAGAGGGGAAGATCAAGTTTCTGACCAACAAGGATCAAGATTTTAAGGACACGTATCAGCGGAATGAAAACCTTGTCTGGTGGAGTGAGAGCGATAAAGGCTATCTGAATGAGACTATCGAGCATGTGACCATCGAAGCTGGTGGGGGCATGAAGCTTGATGCGGGCAATGGCTTTGTTGTTGAATATGAGACAACGGGTGATTTTGACAAATCCCTTGAGCAATTGGCACGTTCTCCAGGACTGTCATGGATCAAGCAATTGCGTGATGATCCAGAATTAGCCAAGCAAGTTGATTGGCAGGCTGTTAAAGCTGAATTTAAAGACTGGGATTATAAAGCCCAAGGTCTGACAGAAGCTGGTGCTGCTTTGGTTGCATTGGCTGTCACGGCTGTCACGGGTGGGGCAGCGTCCACAGCGGCGAGTGCTATTACTGGTGCTTTGGGGCTTGGCTCGAGCACGGCCATGAATGCCGCAATACAGGCAGGGGTTCAAGCACTGATTAACAAAAGTGCTGTGGCTCTTGTGAATAATCGCGGCAACATTGCCGGTGCCCTCCATGAGCTTGGCTCATCGAAGAACATTTTGGGCATTGTCTCGTCGATGTTAACAGCAGGCTTAACCAGCCAACTAACCGAAATGGCTGGTGTTGGGCAATCCTTGCCCAAAACGGCTCCTCTGGTTGATCGCATCACCCGTGAGGCGGAAAAGAACTTGATCAAAGCCGCCATTGGTACGGGTGTGCAAACGGCTCTTGAGGGTGGCTCTCTTGACAAGAACTTTTTTAACAATCTGCGCATCGCCTTGTCTGATACGGTTGGCAAATCGTTAGCGGAAGAAATCGGCACTGCTAAGGCAGAGGGCAAAATAGACACGGTCACACAGATCGTTGCTCACGCCGGTCTTGGCTGTTTAAAAGGCGCTGTTGCAAGTGGTGCTTGCTCTGCTGGGGCGATTGGCGGTGCTGTGGGCGAAGCCACCGCTATGCTCCAGTTTAAACTGTGGATGCAAAGCATTGTGAAAGAGGAAATGGGGGATCTTAATGGTCGCACCCCAACCGCAGAAGAGCAAGCCCGCATCACTGCAAAGATTGATGCGCAGTTTGCTGACTTTAGAGACCGCACCATTGATGTAGCGCGTGCTGCCGGCGGCTTTGCTGCCGCCCTTGCTGGTGGCAATGTTGATGCCGGCGCCGATGCCGCTGGTAATGCCGCTGCAAATAACTTTTTGAGTAGCGCCCAACGCGCCCAGATGAAGAAAGAGTTAGAAGAGTGTTCTGACGATCAGTGTCGAAGAGATGTTGCCGAAAAATGGCTTGAGATTGATGACCAACAAGATGTGTTTCTTACGGTAGGTACTATGTCTGGTCTCATTGCCGATATACCAATGAGTCTACACGAGTTCGCTGATAGCGCTATGAAGAATATAATGTTAGAAATAATAATATTTGCTAGTAATCCATGGGGGAGCGGTAAAAAAACTCTTAACGATATTGAAACAGCAATGTCTTGGGCGGTGAGTGGACATATGATTGATGATGTCTGGGAAGGTGCTGGTCAATTCTGGGGAGGTGTTAAGGATTCCTTTATAGGGCATATAGATCACATAAAAGAGAATTTTGAAAAAGCGGGAGTTGACGGAGCTTTTAATGCTGGTTTTGAAAGCGGAAGATTATTAGCCGGAGGGCTAGAAACCTTTGTTGGAGGTGCTGGAGCCGTCAAGGGGGGCGTGAAGCTTGGCGAAAGTGCTCTGATCAAATTCATGATGAGGAAAGATTTTGCCCAATTCGCGTCCAAGAAAAATCTTGCAGAGCTTGCAGCTCAAGGAGATTCTATCAAACTTGCAGTGAAGAAAGAATTGACCAACCTTGCTGCTCAAGAAAAAAAGAGTTGGTTAAAAAAGAAACCCATTAAATTTACCGATAGTAAATTTGGTCAGACAAACAAAGTCTATCAGAGAGACGATTTATTTGATCCTAACCAAATTGTTAAATGGAGAGAAAACAAAAAAGAAGTGTGGGGCACCAATGTTGAGAGAATGGAAGCAGGAAGAGCACCTATAGGATATGATGGTAAGTCCGTTGAGTTGCATCATCTATCGCAAACGCCTGAGGGCCCCATAGCAGAAACTAGTAAGGAATTTCATCAAAAATATACTTCTGTGATTCATAATAATCCTCAAAAATATCAATCGCTTATAGAGAGAGAAAAGTTTAAAAAATGGAGAGAGGAATATTGGAAGGAACGCGCTAAAGGGTATAGAGAACAACAAAACAATAGTTTAGGAGGAATAATCAATATGAAATGGGGTATCATAGGTCTAGATTTTAACAGATGGGGACAAGAGCATCAACAGTAATGCTCTACGGTTGATGAAAAGAGAAAAAATAAAAACTTATAGAATAATTGATGGAGAATAATTAATGAAAACTTATACCTTAGATGATGTTGAAGTATTAATTGATAAAGTGAATAAATACGATGATGAGATTATTAATTTGGGTAGTGAAGATGATGAAACAGATGATCTACGGATTGAAAAGGCGGAGAAAGCTCTCGGTTTACAATTCACCTCGTCTTATAAAGTTTTTTTAAAAAAATATGTAGGAGGGGAAATTGGTGGTGAAGAAATCTATAGTCTTTATAAGGAGTGTGGAGCAGATATTCCGGGTGGTGATATTGTTTTTCAAAACTTAAATGATAGAAAACGTGGTTTTACGACACCAGAACAGCTTATCGTTTGTGATGCTGATTTTGGCGAAACCTTTTATTTTGATTATACACAGTTTCGGGATGGAGAATGCCCACTTTATGTCAGGCTTCCATCTGAAGATTGCGAATATTACGCGAGCAATTTTTATGAGTTCCTTTGTAAAAGAATTATAGTACATGCGGGAGAAGAGATACTTGATGGTGATCAACCGATTGAAAAGACTGAGAATACTCCCAGTCCACAACCTATCCCTTTTTACAAGAGCCTTTGGAAAAAACTATGGAGGAGATGACATTGGTAGTGATGAAATATATAGTCTTTATAAGTATTGAGGAGCAGGATTCCTAGTGATGATATTGTTTACTGCAACTTAAACGATAGAAAAAAGCTTAGTAGAACCACAGCAGCTCGTTGTGAGTAGAACTTGATTTTAGTGAGACATTGTTCTCCGATTACTCTCAATTTTGGGAGAGGAAGTGCTCACTTTTAAGTAAAAAAGATCCTGCCAAACTTGC
>NZ_NJGE01000030.1 GCF_002777915.1 Bartonella tribocorum
TACAATGCATAAAATTAGGAAATACCGCTAAAATAAGTTCATCATCATAGCCTTTGTTTACCCTCCTTTAAAAATATTGGTTCAAAGAAGTTTCTTGGGTATAGGAGTGATGAAATGTTGCGGTATAAAAAGGATTTGCATGACCTGTAATCTGTAAATCAAATTCTTGTAGAAATGTGATAAGCTATGTTAGCTTTCTTCATTTAATATTGAAAAGTATGCTTAAAATCTATGTGGGATAACGAACAACAAAAGAACGATCCCGGACAGGACCCTGCTCTTGTCGTTAAACGCTTGCGACCTGAGCGCCGACAGGTCTCAGCGCGTTGGCTTACGGGAACGGTGCTGACGGGAATCACCTCCTGCATTCTTATGGGGATTGCACTTTTTACCGCTTTTGATGAACAACAGCGATTGGTAACACCACCACAATGGTTTATAAAAGACAATCTCTCACAAACACAAGACCCTGAAGCCAGTGGCTATAAAGGGGATCGTATTGCACCCACACATGCACGGCAAAGTTTCGACAGTAAACGCGAATTTGAGCTATCAATTCTGCAAAAAAAAGGCGATGAAAAAGTCATTCAAACACAACATTTTGAATGGATTCGCATGGCGTTAGCCGAAAAGCGTCCTCAGAAATATAACTATCCAAAATTTGATTCTTTAAGCATTATGGCCAGTGATTCGAAAGATCAAAGCATCAAACCACAAGATTCTGGGCAGATTTACGGCGCAAAAATCGAAACAAAACTCACCTTACGCAGCCATGATTTTAAGATCAGTCAATTCGATTTTGAAGACACTGATACACTGACTGATGAAGAGGCTCAACAAGAGGTCCAAAAAGCTGGATTTACTTTAGAAAAAAGTACCGAACTCCTTTCAGTTCTCACACTCATTGATCCTTTAAAATTAGGAGATGTATCCTCCCCTTCCCAAGGAACAGAATCGCCCGAAGTCCGAATCGTTCAAGAAAATGTAACCGTTTCTCCTCAAAATCACCGTATCGATCTGGCAAAAAATTATGTTGAAGATATTATTCCTATTCGTAAAAAACAAACAATAGCCGATGCTTTCAAAAAAACCAGTTACACAAAAAATCAAGTTGAACAGATTGTAAGCACTCTAGAAAAATTTAACCTTTCCGATACCCTTAAAGAAGGAAGTCTTTTACGCATTGGTATCGTGACACAAGCTGGAGAAGAAGACCATCTCGTACGCGCAAGTATTTATCAAGGAATGTATCATGTTCTCACCATTGCCCTGAATGATAAAGGCCAATTCATTGAAAGCACAGAACCTAAAATGTCTAGAGCGCTTAAAACAGCTTTTCAAAATGGTATTCCACATTCTTATATCAATAGCGCGCAATTACCAACAGCTTATGACGCACTCTATAGTGCTTTGCTAAGCCATAATATATCACAATCGCTTTCTTATCGCCTTATTCGTCTGCTTGCCACCAATGTTGATATGAAAAGTCGAATAACCCCCAATGATCAAATTGAAATATTCTATGCCGTACCACAAAGCGATAAAGAAACCAAAAATGGCAAAAAGAATCTAAAAGCAAAAGAACCCTCTCAAAGCACTGAAAGCACTGATCCAGAAATTCGTTATATTAGTGCAACTTTTGGCAATACAACTTATAAATATTACCGTTATCAATTAAAAGACGGAAGCGTTGATTATTATGATTCTGAAGGGAAGAGTTCAAAGCCTTTCTTACTCCGCAAACCTACGCCAAATGGCGTTTTCGGTTCCCCCTTTGGTCCACGTAAACATCCTATTCTAGGCTATGTGCGCATGCATACAGGGGTTGATTGGGTAGCACCTAAAGGATCCCCTATTATTGCCATAGGAGATGGTATTGTCACAAAAGTAGGCGTAACAGGCGGTTATGGAAACCATACAGAAATTCAACATGCCAATGGATATGTCAGCAGTTATTCACACCAAAGCCGTTATGCACCAGACATCAAACCAGGCGTAAAAGTCCGTCAAGGACAAGTCATCGGCTATGTTGGATCAACAGGAATGGCAACCGGTCCCCATTGTCATTTTGAAATCATTGTTAATGGTGTCAAAGTTGATCCCATGCGCATTCGTATACCCGATAGCAAAGCCTTAACCAATCAAGATCTACAAATATTCCTACAAGAAAAACACAATATTGATTCCTTAATCAACAGCCCAATAAAACCCTCTAAAGAGACTTAAAGCATGAAAACACCCTAATCACCCTACAAGTGTATTCCTCACAAAAGCTTATGAGCATTTAAAGTCTTTCAAAAAATGTCCTAGAATTTAAACAACCTCAAAGGCATTTCTGCGCTTAAGAATATTTTATAATCTACGGATACGCAAAAAATAAAACAATATTCAAAAATCATCACAGTCTCTATCCCCCAAGATATACAGGTGAAATATAAAAAAAGAGAAAACGGTGGCTCTCCTCTTAATATATTCTATCAAGAAACTAAAAACTGCATTATTCCCTATATCTTAAAAGATCACGATTAATAACAAAGTTTAAATTTTTTCTATAAAAACAAGTAAATAGTAATTACTATAAAACTTCACCTTCTTAAATTTCACAGATTTTTTTCATCTTAAATTTTTAAATTGAAATTTTCATAAATGTAAAATATGTAAGACACAAATTGATAAAATCATTTTACAGCATAAAGATAATAAACAATTAAAAAGGATTGAGTTTATGAAAGCTCCAACGATAAACGTAATAATAATAATTATTATTATAGCTTTGAGTCCTTTTTTTCTTGTCTCTGAAAAAGCGATAGCGATACCTTATCACGCGCAAAATGGAGTAACAGTCTCAAAAATGCAATCAGAAAAATTGCAAAATTATTCAGGAATAAGAATGAAGCTAAAAATCTAGGAAATTCTGGTATTTCAGTTAAAATCGAGAGAAAAGAAAAATTTAACCATGAAGAAACTGAACAAGAAAAAATAAAAAGTTGCGCAGGCACTAAAATCACACAAAGCAGACTTTTCCGTAGAAGAGAATAAAAATTGTGAATGATGACTTAACAGAATACGGTCGAAAAGAAACATATGACAACTCTGCCAAGGCATATAAAAGCCTTGGTGTTTTTGTTTATGGGGGACTAAGCAATCATGATTACGCGAATAATGTCCATGATTATACAATTCCTCAGAGAATTCAATTTTTCCCCCCGATGCCTGTGTAATAAGTACTGTTGAAAGAATGAAAGACATGAAAAAATATAAGAAGACTCTCTCAAATTTCTCTCAAGATCTCACTGAGAAGTGGCTTTTTAACGGTCTTTATCTGAGATAAAAGAAAGTTTAAGCCACTCATGGGATTATGGAGATATTCACTATGTACAGCTTCAAAATTATCCAACTTATACCGCTAATTTATCTGACGGTATCACTAAAGTAAGAATAACAAGCGCTCTTAAATGGCTAAAAGAAGATTTAGCGGCTGCTGATGCAAGAGGGAAAGTTACCATTCTCAATTTTCACGATGCGCGTCCTTATTTTGGAGATGGAGATAAAGATTCGCATTTTCTCCATCCTAAAAATGCTCGAAAACACGCTGCATTTAAATCCATCATTACAAGCCACAATGTAAAAGCAATTTTTGTAGGACACGAACATCAACGATTTTATTGCCGTGCACAAGATGATAAAGTTTTTGGAAACATTCCAGTCTATACAGCAGGAGCACTCTTCAGAGGAGACTACTATCTCGTCAATGTACGCGGAAAAAATATTTACGTCAAAGCCTATAATGGAAAAACAGGAAAACCAGTTTTGGTCGAAAATTTAGGACGAAATGGAGCCAACACCTCCCTCTGGGAGACTTGTAGTAATTTATAAGGACATTCTCTTACTTTCAACTTTCATACACAAAGGAAGCACCTTCAAATGGCCTAGGTTGCTTCCTTTGCACCACCTGTACTAAGTTTTGGCAAAGGAATAACAATTTTTGTTCCTCCTAAAGAAGACGTTTCAAAAAGAGGTTTTTCACCAAATTGCATACACAGCTGTTCCACCACCACACGACCAAGTCCCGTCTTTTGTTCTGAAGTTTGGCTCCCCAAGCCCACGCCATCATCTTCAACAATAAGCATCAATTGTCCATTTTGCTCAGGACCAAAGGAGATATAAATATGCCCCTCTCGTTGATCAGGAAAGGCGTGTTTTAAGGAATTGGTCAACAATTCACCAAGGATAATTCCAAGGGTTGTAGCATCTCTTGAAGAAAGACGACAATCTTTAAAGTTTGTGTGAATGGTAATGTTTTCACGCAATTCAAAAGGAACCGCCAATTCGACATCATGCACAACAGAACTGAGAAAATCTGCCAAGAGAGTCGTTTCCATATCATCACTCAAGCGCAAACGACGATGGGCTGTAGAAATTGTCTGAATACGATCCCGTGCAGCCCCAAGCACAGAACGGACTTCTTCATTTTTACTCCGACTTAATTGAAGCCCCAGCAAAGAAGACACCGTCCCAAGAGAGTTACCAATGCGATGGCTTGCATCCTGCAACAATATTTCAACCCGTTGGCGCTCTTTCTCGGCGTGATTGCGTGCTCTTTCTAATTCTTGTGTTCGCTCTTTCACACGGGCTTCTAGGGCGATATTTTCGCTGTGCAGCAGCAATTGATACAATTTTAAAGAGCGCACATCACGATGAAAACGATTAATAACAAAATAGGCAGAAACAAAAGTACTCACAACAGAAACAATAGCCGCCAATGTTAAAGCAGCTCGCATCAATGCGATGCCCTCACGCTGTTTTTCTCGTACCACATCATCACCATTAATAAAACTTGTCATCAATTGCGCTAAACGGGCTACGGGAATCCTCGAGACTTCCAGAGACGCAGAAGGTTGAGAAGATTGATCAGGAAGTGTATCAAGAGCCTGCATATGAGCATTCATAAATGCTTTTCGTGCTTCGACTTCCTTTTTAAAAGCCACAAACCATTCATCCCATTGCGGATGCGCATAAACAATAAGTGCAATATAATCGAGAATATCTCCCAACTCCCTCTCTGCATTTTCAAAGCGGATCTTATCTTCTGGTTTTCGGGTTTTTGCATAGCTGCGATCAGCAACAGCCATATCAATCAGGCTAATAAGAACCAAATCAGCCTGTTCGCGCAATTCTGAACTCGTATTTAACTGGGCAACTTCTCGATCAACGGCATTGGAAAGCAACATAATAAAAATTGATGCTAAAAGAGCCATAACAAGAGAAACAACAATCGCTGCCCATCGCCAACGTGATATCGTTGCATCAGAAGAAGGCATTTGAGGCAGCAAATTTGTCTTTGTTGTCATAGAGTTTCCATTGGCGAACTTGAAAGTCGTCATTTTTCAGTACAAAGGAAGGCAACCTTATGGAACAAACAGAAAAAGCCCATGAGAACGTTTCATCTAGGCTTTTCTTGTATTCCTAAAGATACACGCCAAACATTCTGAATTTCCTCAGATACTGACTTTACTCTAATAGCTATAACGGGAATAAAAAAAACAAGGTTATCCATCATAATTATTATGCTTTTTTAGCCGTTAAATGAACACAATGTACTTCCAGCTGAATAAGAATCAGGCCCATAATCGGATTCACCATCGACATTAAGAAGCTGCTGTAATCGATGACGTGCCCTGCTCACACGGCTTTTAATGGTTCCAACAGCACAGCCACAAATAGCTGCAGCATCTTCATAAGAAAACCCCGATGCCCCAATGAGAATAATGGCTTCTCTTTGATCGGCTGAAAGCAGATTTAAGGCTTTTTTAAAATCTTGCAAATCAAGCGTTCCATATTGAGAAGGATGAACCGCGACATTTTGGGTAAATACACCGTCGGTATCTTGAACTTCCCTACCTTTTTTGCGCATTTGACTATAAAACTCATTGCGCAAAATCGTAAAAAGCCATGCTTTGAGATTGGTTCCCATCTCAAAACTGTCTTGTTTAGCCCATGCTTTCATAACCGTATCTTGGACCAAATCTTCGGCTTTATCGTGCTTGCCACTTAAAGAAACAGCAAAAGCACGTAAAGCCGGCAACACCAAAAGGAGTTCTTGTTTAAAGTTTTTCGCGCATTTTGACATAAAGGATTCAAACCTTTTCCACATTGTTTAAAGCAAATTGCTCTGCACGCTCCAACTTGTCTAAAAGCTCGAGCAAACGCCGTGGTAGCGCTTCTTCTTGAATTTCCATGTAAAATTGGCGTAATTTCCGTGCTATTTCGCTGTTAGCCCCGAGAAGATCATCTCCAACTTTAAATTGTGTGTTGAGATTTTTTTCATCACGGTCGTTCATTTTTCATCCCCCTAATCCATATAATATAAGTAGCACCGCGAAGAATTTTTTCGCCTTATGGTTGTAAATATAACGCTGAGTAAAAAGTTCCATACAAATTGGAACTTTTTTATCTGCTGAGAATTTCAACCAACAAAATGCTTGAAAGGTCAAAGGAGTTATAAATTATGTCATTATCAACGCGCATTGCCCCGCATCTTCCCTATCTTCGGCGTTTTGCCCGCTCTGTCACTGGAAGCCAATCCTCTGGCGATGCTTATGTGTCTGCAATGTTAGAAGCTCTCATTGCCGACATTTCCATTTTTCCCAAAGTATCCAGTGACCGTATTGGTACCTATTGGCTCTTTTGCCATCTTTTTGACCAAACCACCCCCAATATCCCTGAACCTCTGCCCCAATTTGGACTTGAACAAAAAACCAGTGCCAAATTATCCTATCTCACGCCTCGTGCACGCCAAGCATTTTTGCTCATTGCCGTTGAAGGGTTTAATGAACAAGAAGCCGGTGAAATCATGAATCTGGATACGAAGGAGTTTCGCAAGCTTCTCAACCAAGCATCCATTGATATTTCTCAACAAATTGCGACAGAAGTGATGATTATTGAAGATGAGCCTCTCATTGCGCTCGATATTGAGCAAATGGTAGAAAGCCTAGGTCATCATGTTGTTGGCATAGCGCGCACGCGTGATGAAGCTGTCATCATGTATCATAAGAAAAAGCCACGGTTGATTTTAGCGGATATTCAATTAGCCGATAACAGCTCAGGCATTGATGCGGTCAATGAAATTTTAAAAAATGATCGCATACCGGTGATTTTCATCACGGCTTTTCCTGAAAGGCTGCTGACCGGCGAGCGTCCAGAGCCGACTTTTTTAGTGACCAAACCTTTTAATCCTGATATGGTGAAAGCGCTTATTTCCCAAGCTTTATTTTTTCAAGAGAATGCGTCTAAAGCGGCTTAGAGCAAAGTAAACCTCTTTAATTATGATCATTACACCTCTTTCAAAGCCTCCTATGGACAGATCTCATATGAGCGCGCTCATGCAAGCGATACGTGGTGCTGATATTTGTGTTCTCTATCAGGCAACAAATCTTGTTTATTTATGGGCTGAAAACTTGCCACACCATTTGCACCATAAATGGCGGGTTGGGTGTCGTGACAGCGACTTTTTTTCCCTTGACCTTGCAGACAATATGGAAACCATTAAATTGCAGGTTTTAGCCAGTGGCAGAATGCAAACCGTTGAAGCACGTTTTGAAGATACAAGCAAACAAGAAATTTGGTACAAATTTTCGATTGATTGCCACCGCAATGATAACGGAGACATTATCGGTATTATCACCACTGGTGTTAATATTTCCGGCTTACGTCGCCGTGAACAAGTGCTTAAAATTCTCCTCCGAGAAGTCAGCCACCGTTCTAAAAATCTCCTAGCGATCATTCAAAGTATTGCCAGCCAAACCGCCCGCTATACGGAATCTCTTCAGGTTTTCTTACGCAAATTTCAAGGACGTCTTCATTCTCTTTCTCACTCTCAAGATCTGATTACCGACTCCGATTGGCGTGGTGCCCAATTTCGTGAATTGGTCCAAACGCAGGCTTTAGGCTATTTAATGAAAGAAACAGAACGTTTTTCACTTGAGGGCGTTGATCCTTATCTTTTTCCCAATGCCGCTTTGCATATTGGTTTGGCTTTTCATGAATTGATTGTTAATTCTCTTTCTTTTGGAGCCCTTTCCCAAGAAAAGGGTAGCGTTCGTGTACGCTGTGAAATCGAAACAAAACTGAATGGCAAAACATACCTACGCATCACTTGGCATGAACACTTTGAATCAGGTCACCCGCCCATGAACAATAAAAAAGCCTGTTTTGGCAGTGCCGTTCTCGAAAAAATTGTTCCCATTTCTGTCAATGGTTCTGCTTCCTTCAAATTGACAAAAGAAGGCATTGTTTATTGCCTTTCTGTTCCTGATACTTATTTCGATATTTTTTCTTAAAAGAGCCTTTCAAGCCATAACTTTCTCTCTTCAGCAAAATCTCTAATCTGTTCAGTACGGTTTTTGTTCAACACAAAGATATTTTCCAACCTAGCAAAAAAAACCTTAACAATGAAAACTTTGCCACAATCAAAGTCCCTTGCCCCTGTCAATCCCCCCCTCATATAACGCCTATTCTAAGACAAAAAACCAAACAATAAAGGACAAGCGGTCTTAAGCTTTTATAGACCACATCAAAGCGAACCTCTCCTCCTCTTTTTTTGTATAATTCTCACAATGCGTATATAATTTTCATTTTAGAAGAAGATGAAATTTCAAGCGATAAAGCCACATCTATTGTCTATTGTTACTTTTCAACTTTACGGACTTAAAGTATCCACGACGACGACAATGAATTGATGAAAATGACACATTTTATGCTTTTTAACTTATCGCGTTCTGGATCATCCTCTTCGAACAAAAGAGAAGATGCAAAACAGAAAACCCTTTTTTTCACATACTGTTTTAATATTTCTCAGTGTCTTCAAGCTCATTTCAAAACAGCACCGTAACGAGAATCCTCCCCATAAAATGAACCATTAAGAAAGCCCTTTTTTACCTTCATAGCCCCTCTTCTCTCTCTTTACTCCCTAAAGTGCCCGTTGCGCATCATTTCCCCGCCCTCCTATACCAAACCCATTATATTCCCCCCAATACAACAAACCTTTAACATCAAAGAACATTCACAAATGACATGTTCAGTATTTTTTTTAATATTTCCCGCCCCCCAGTTTTCCCTTCAAACTTGGTTTTTATGATGTGCGCGCCAATGATTTTAATGAATTTAATAGAGAAGATCCTTGCCTTAGGGTTTCCCCCCTTGGAACGAAAAAACTTTAAAAACATTTAACAATGAAGAAGTCCTAGGCTTGGCAAATTGGAGTCCACGCTGTCAACCGCTCATTTGGAAAATAGTTTATGAATCCCCTTGTTGTTATTCTCTTATTGGTGTCATGTACGGATGATTTTAACAGTTGCTATTCGAACAATAAAATGGCTAAAATCTACCCAACCGCTCAAGCATGTGAACAAGCCATGGTGCCCTCCACAAAAAAATCTGCATTCTATGGACAACAAATTTTTGCCCAATGTATAAACGTGCACCCCAATTTACATCAAAAAAAAGTAAAATTGATCTGGTCTGTAACAAACCACGGAAATTTCCTTCTTAAAAGCCAAAATGTTAATGACATGATATCGATAGCCCACAAAGAAGACATTTTACCAACATCGCGTTCTCTTTTGCGTTCTGCTGACACAAACCTCTTGCACAAAAAGCTTTAAAAGCATAAACCCATCAGATCTCAAAAAAATAATCAAGAGAAGACATGATGGATAATAAGCCAATGCAACCTTCAAAAGATCATCCAGAACAAAATCCTCTGCCCCAAGATCTCCCCTTAGATCCTGCTGTAGAACGGGTGAGAAAAAAACTGATGGGTTTAATGATTATTTCCGTTTTAATAACGCTCTTCCTTATTCTGACCGTCCTGTTCTTAATCGTTTATAAAGTGGCAACGGGATCAACGTCAAAACAAACAGAGCTCTCTTCCTTCCATAGCAAAAATCCACCTGTTATCCACCACACGCTCTCCTTACCGAAAAACACACAGATTTTGTCGCAAAGCCTCACAGAAAACAATCTTGTCTTGAAGGTTTTAACCCCTGATCAACAAACAAAATTTATGATTTATAATTATCATACCGGTGCACTGATTGCCGTTCTTTCTCTTGAAACAACAGAAGAAATATCAACGACAATACCTCATTAAGCAAATCAACATCACTTCCCTACACGCGTATTTTAAAGGCTTAAATTTTTCCTAGGCTTAAAGAGCATACCGCTTGAACAACAACGTTTTTTCCTTCATCGCCCCTCATCGAGATAAAAAAGCAACCTTTCATTTAATACATTCCCATTCTTTAAAAAACGGATATTGCCTATAAAAACGCAAAAGAAGGTGCAAAAAATACACTTTTTTAAATACAAAAATTCAGCCGATTGATTTATAATGATCCTTTATTTTTTACATGCTAAACGAACGCTTCAAATACTGTAAGATTCTCTCATTTCAACTCTCTTGATGAATGAAGTTCATCAAAATCATTTCCTCACACATACGAAAAGAAGCATATAAATGAAAAGACCTCTTATATGAACTAATTTCAAGAGCCAAAGAAAGAGCTGTTGCAACATTGATAAATGAGAGCAACGCTGGCCCAGCGTGCACCTTTTATGAAGCAAAGACGATCGATGGCTTTTACAGTATAGCAGTCCCGCAGTGAAATGAGCTGGAGTAATAGTGAGAGATATTCATACTGGTGCGAATAAACAAAGCAATCGTTTCTTTTATAAAAGAACCGCTTCTTAAAATACACAAACATGGATTTTCTCTGTATCCCCTCCATTACTTCCAAACCAAGAGATAATTTCCCCTATCGCCCCCTAATTGGCGATATTGCCCATGAAAATGCAAAGAATGAAAATTGAAAGAAAGTGCAAGAAGCCACGCACAGATACATCACAACACCAATGGCACCCCATGCACTGATAACGCATTTTTAAGGCGTTTAAACGTTTTCCTCTGCTTCAAGATTAACCACACGGCGACGGCGCGTTTTTCTCTGCATTCCCTCACTTAATCCAGGCAAAGAAGCAATCTCTTCTGTTGATGTTGATGCATCGCCATTTTTAGAGTTTTCTGCTGTTGTCAGTGAAAGCTCTAGAGGTACCTCGCTTTGCTGCGCCCGAACCGTACGCCGACGCGGAGAACGACGTGTTTTCTTAATAGGTTCAACATTTTCCTCAGAGCGACAGTCTTCCTGCGCCATTTTTTCATCCGAGAGAGTCTCTAAAGCATTATTTTCACGCGCATCGCCATTTTGTGCTTTGGCATATGAGCCATGACCATTCTTTTGCGACTGTATCTGTAATAGATCTGTATCACATTCAATGGCCTCTGTTTTTTGAGCTTCAGGATTTATTTCACCACATTCCTGCCCGTTGTTTTCATCACGATTTTCATCATCACGATTTTCATCACGTCGCGCCGATTGGGCCATTTGCCCAGCTGCTGCTAAAATAATACGCAAATAATGCTCGGCATGTTGTAAATAATTTTCCGACATCACGCGATCACCGGCACCTTGTGCATCACGCGCAAGGCTGATGTATTTATCGGCAATTTGCTGAGCATTCCCACGAATTTTAACATCCGGACCGCTACTTTCATAATTGCGAGACAACGGATTAGGACCGCGACGATTATTATTGTTATTACCATTATTGTTATTATTGCGACCGCGTACCCGTCTATTTTGTTGTGGCCTCATCTTTATCCCTTTTTTTGGAGTGTGTGTCTTAATTGACTCTTCTTCATTGCATCATTTTTTGATAATGCTGATCATGTTTAACATACGGTTATCAAGCTATCCGCGTTTTATTTCTCTCAAACGAACCCTACTGAAGTTGATAAAAGCATATATATTTTTTTTGAAAATCACAAAACAGCAGGGAAATTGTAAACCAAAAATTCCCTATTTCTCTGTCAACCAGCAGAAACCTAGTGATGTTCACATAAAATGCCAAGTGTTTTTTTTAAATAAACCATATTTCACTAAAAAAAATAATTATCTGTGGAAAACAAAAAGGAGAAAACACGTACAACATTCTGACAAAGAAAAAACCACTGTCAGAGAATACGAGAAGTTTCTCTTTTTCTTCTGTCCTAAAACCACCGTTCCTAAAAACGCCGATATTCTTTCCCCCTCGTGCTTTGAATTCATAAGCACTTCCACCCTAATCGAGTCGCTCGTACGAGCCTCTCTATTTTATGATATATAGCCTCTCTTTACCGCTAAAGCAACCCCTTGCGAGCGATAATCCACAATCGCTTCACAAAATCTCTTAATTCTTATAGATAGATTAATATGAAGAATTATTCAAGCCCTATAATTACCAAGAGGTCACTCTTCTTTCTCAAACATGCCAACGACCCTCTCAATTCTTATTTTAACCCCATAGATTTTGAAGTAAATCATACCCCTTCATTGATAACAAATTGAGCCTAAAACCAAATGATTAAATACAAAAAACACCTCCTCCTCAAAGTCTATCAATAAGAATGACATAACGTATTTTCTCTTTTATCCTTGTCTTATAAAGAAAACTGGAGCGTATAAAACAAGCCCATTTATAAACGCAATAGAGCATTTTACCCATGAAAAACCTTGAAGTTTATACCCTCTCAAAGAAATATTTTTACTCAATTTTGTCATATCTATTGACATATTTTTCATGTCTATTGACTTGAGCCCCCCATTAAAAGACGAGATTTCTCTATCCACACTGGTTTGTCAACAGTCCAAACTTTTTTCAAATTCATACAAAAAATTGATTTATAAAGATCATTTATCTTTTTTATATTAAATTTTTATCTTGAGTAAAAAACCTTCATAGCGTAGGATTCTCTCATTCTCAATCTGTTTCCTGTTGGATCAATCAAAATTATTGACTTTCTCGTTACATGTAAAAGAGCCTGCGTTACAGTCAAAGTGGATAAAGACAAGACTTAAAAACGCCTTTTATGGACCATTTTAAAGGTCAAGCAAAACCTGTCCGTGACATTGGAGGGCTAAAGTATGAAAACACCAATTTGCACTTTTATGAAACATAGAGAGGAATGCTTTATCAATTTTATACACTTCATGGGCGCCTTCCCCACTCACGAAACACCGTCAAAATAGGTCTCTTGCGTCTGTTATTTTCTTAAATGAAAAGGCTTCAACAAGTTCTCCTGCAGCTTCCCCCCCTAAAACACTTCAAAGAAACACCCACGCCTTATACGATCACAGCTGAAACGACAGGTTTCATACAAAATAAAGACATTCAATTAATAGAGAGAGAGTCAGAGAAGAGTGAGGCATTTTTTATCGTTTCATCAAAATTCGCATCCTTTAACTTTCCGTGTAACACTTTAAAAGTAATTGCGTATTTTACCTGTTTCACTATCCTTTTCATTGAGAAAACAATCCCGTAAGAGAAAATAATTTCCATCCCCTGGTCGTACCATCGCCAAACATTGTTTTTTTGCAGTATCAGAAAGCTTATCCCACATTTCACGAATAGCAAAATAGGCTTCACTTTCCAAATTAAGACAATGCTGATAAACCTCTCTTTTCATATCGGGCATCACGGAAGCAGAAATTTCCTTGCAATACACGCGCATATCAAAGACAGGAATTGCCAATTCAACAGGCGCTTGTTGTGCTATTTTTTTATCAGAAGAAAAATAACTAACCGCCTTTGCAATAACTAAACACGAAACCACGATACAAAAGAGTATCACGCAAACAAAAGCAATCTTGCGATATAATTTTTTGAAATAAGCCTTTTGTCTTGCGCGGATTCTTTTTTCCATAAAGACGATACCCTTTAAACATCCCAAGAGAAGCTTTTTACAGCAAAAAATGATAGAAGCATCTTTTACACAATACAGAGCATAACAGCAAATGATCAATATTCTTGAAAGACTCTTTTTTCTCTACACCGTTAATATTTTTTACTTTTTTTTATCGTATAAAGTTATTATGAAACACCTTCCCCCTTTATGAAAGAACAGAGATTATAATTTTCTCTCCCCTGCTTAAAAGACAAAAATTATTCATCCATCCCAATCTGTAAACAATTCATCTTCGCCAAAACACATCCCATTGATTGATAAATAATATTTCATTATTTTGCATATTGTTTGCATATTGAATGAGAAATCCGAAGAGCGAAAGGTTCTCCCATATCTAAACTGTTTCCTATTACAAAAAACCACTCGTTTGCACGTTACAAGCAGTTAAGCCATATGGATCAAAAATTGTACAAAACAAGTATGCGTCTCTAAGCGTCGTCAATTCTAAGAGCGCTTATCGAAAACATTGTGGGCTAGAAAAGATATGCAAGCGCCAGCATGACCTTTTATAAAACGTCAATAAGTTTTATACACTTCATGGAGTCTTATATCATTCAGCTGCCCCCTTACAAAATAAGCTTTAAGGGTAGGAGGCTCTTTTAGAGCTTGTTGAAAACATTGAAAACTGGACAAATATATTGAGGCCTTTCGGTCTTAGGAGAAGGACATGAGCCCCAAAAGAGATGCAAAAAACGATAAGATATTCTCTTCATTATTTTAAATAATATGGATCGTTTTAAAAGTCGTAAAGCAAAAAGTTGCTGACAAGACACGTAATTGTACGCCTTTACATTCTCAATAAAGCTCTCTCTCCATTTTAGAAATGTCCCAAACAAAAAGCCCCATCTAGCATAAAAAAGCCGGAGTCACGAGTAGGGTTTCCCCATTTTAATCAGAAAATTCTTATTCGTCTTACTCTCTCTCAAACAGACTGCAGCGTTAGGATTTGATCTTGATTGACAGACTATAAAAAAGCCATGTGTTCTCTTAAAAAAATAATAAAGTTACAAAACATATAGATTGAAGGGGTGTTGCGAATTTTTATCAAAAACGCTGTAAAAACAACAACTATAACACAATTAATAACCCACTAATAACATCATTTGTTTTGCTGATCGCAATATTCCTATCAATCTCTTCTCTTTAAAATCCGTTATGCCTCTTCTTATGCCTTTCCCTAGGTGTTCACCCCTCTTATATCCAATATTTTGTGTCCAATCCCCTTGTCTCCTCTCCATAAAGATCAAAGAAATAACAATCCTAATCTCGCAAATATGAAAGGAAGGCATGACAGAATTTCGCGCGCCTTTCTCATCAAAAGCATGAGACATTCTGAAATAAGCCTCCTGCTGTCTCATCATGTTTTTTCTGCTACCGATCAAAGTCCCCTTAAGCTCTCTGAATTACCTCTCACAAGTTAGGCAACAAAAAGACACAATGCTACAAGCAAAGATTAACATATGGCTCACATGGACTTCATTCCTGCTTGCGTAATGAGCTTGGCAGAATCCTCTTGGCCTTCCCCGTTGGCTTTCTTTCCTCATGAGATCTCTATCACCATAGATAAAGAAGCGTTATTGTATAAAATGTTATGGACAAAAGCGCCCCGAAAAGTCCATGACATAACGAAAAAAAACATTTACATGAGGATCAGCAGAAAAAATTTTCCCTCATATTCAACACACACGAACACTTATGTATAAAATCTTACACGCCTCTTCCCTCAAAGAAACGCCCCGACAACGAGATAATATTAAATGTAAAATTCCCCACAAAATTTCCATGTAAATATTTTTCCCATACCATCTAAAGGAAAAGAATAGATTTTTCGCTCGAAATCAACAAACTCTATTAAGAACACAACTCTCTTAAAAACCCATTGGCATTGTTGATGATGCTGGCATTTATGAGAAAGCCTCCTTGAACGTGTTCCCTATTTTAGGCTTTTCCCCACCCATGTCAC
>NZ_NJGE01000031.1 GCF_002777915.1 Bartonella tribocorum
CTTACCATCAGCAACATTGTGAAGACCTACAGCTGTAGAATCCTTACCTTTACCGAAAGTCACATTCTGATAATCAATTTCATCTTTTTCTTTTTTATCATAATGAATAACCGCTGAGTCATCTGACTGAAGATGATTAATCTGATTGCTTATCTCATTCTTGATATTCGTGAAAGATGTACCAACTCCAGTTAAAGCTTCTGCTACATTCTTATACTCTTGCTCTTCAGATTCACCATTATCCTTAACAGTTTTAACTGTAAAACTTGGATCAGTCCATTTCCCATCTTTATAACCTGCTCCGCCACCTAAGTACGTCGCAACCTTATCATTGGTTTCGTAAAGCTGAGCACCATTAATCGCTTCTGTTGAAGTAGCAGAAATTTCTCCGCCAGCAAGATATTTAATCTTGCTTGCCGTTTTCTCTTTATCTTCTTCGCCATGCTGAGCAATAAAAGCTCCATCAGCCTTGCTCCACAACAAAGCATCGCCTTGTAATTCTTGCGTAATATTGGTGATGTTGTGCGTAAGTTCATTAAACTTATTCGTGACGTTGTCATTCACATTCTTGAAATTTGTATCAATGCCTGCAAAGGCTAAACCAACATCATCATAGGTTTTTTCTACCACCTCACCTTTTGCATCAACACTGGATATTTTATAGCTTGGACCTGTGAAGCCTCCATCTTTAAAGCTTGTACCTCCACCTAAGTATTTCGCAACATCTTGAGAAATCTTGTTAACCTGACCTCCAGTGATTGCATCATGGGAGTTTTCTGCAATCTTACCATCAGCAACATTGTGAAGACCTACAGCTGTAGAATCCTTACCTTTACCGAAAGTCACATTCTGATAATCAATTTCATCTTTTTCTTTTTTATCATAATGAAYAACCGCTGARTCATCTGACTGAAGATGATTAATCTGATTGCTTATCTCATTCTTGATATTCGTGAAAGATGTACCAACTCCAGTTAAAGCTTCTGCTACATTCTTATACTCTTGCTCCTCAGATTCACCATTATCCTTAACTGTTTTGACTTTAAAGCTTGGAGCATTCCATATACCATTCTCATAACTCGCATTACCCCCTAAGGATTTCGCAACACTGCTCCCCAAAGTATAAAGCTGATTACCCGCTACAGCATCGCTTGAGCTAGAATTAATCTCTCCATTAGCAAGTGATGTAATCTTGCTGTTTGTTTTTTTCTCACCATGTTGTGCACTAAAGGCATTGTCATCCTTACTCCACGATAAAGAATCCTGTGCAACTCCTTGAGATACTTCCTTAATACGATCATTAACATTCTTGATATTCTTATCAAGWCCKSYAAAAGCMGARCCAACATCTTTAAACTCAGCCTGTTGAGCTTCACCTTTKTCATCAACCTGAGATAATTTATAAGTTGGRCCTGTAAAGCTACCTTCTTTAAAGCTGGTACCTCCACCTAAGTATTTCGCAACATCTTGAGAAATCTTGTTAACCTGACCTCCAGTGATTGCATCATGTGACTTATCCGCAATCTTACCATCAGCAACATTGTGAAGACCTACAGCTGTAGAGTTCTTACCTTTACCTAAAGTTACACTCGTATAATCAACATCACCCTTTTCATTTTTATTATAATGAACAACCGCTGAATCATCTGACTGAAAACTATCAGACAATTCTTTCAAACTTTTATCAAACTGACCTTTGTTAACCGCTTCATTGCTCTTCGTTGCTTCTTTAACACCAGAAAGGGTCCGATCAGATCCACTGTTGTTGGCAATGTTGATTTCACTGCCCTCTACTTTTGAACCAATCGTTATACGATGGCTTTCTGCATCTTTCTGAACAAGGCTATCACCCTTAACATTCGCTATTTCATTGTTAATCTGTTTGGTGATCTCATTCTTAACATTCGTGATAGAACTACCAACTCCTGTCAAGGCATCCCCTACATTCTTATAAGTCTCTGCTTTTTCCTCTCCATCTCCGTTAACAGTTTTAACTGTAAAACTTGGATCAGTCCATTTACCATCTTTATAACCTGCTCCACCGCCTAAATAGTTCGCAACCTTATCATTGGTTTCATAAAGCTGGGAACCATTAATAGCTTCTGTTGAAGCAGCAGAAATATCACCATTGGCAAGATACTTAATCTTGCTATTTGTTTTTTCTTTTTCCCCATGTTGTGCACTAAAGGCATTGTCATCCTTACTCCACGATAAAGAATCCTGTGCAACTCCTTGAGATACTTCCTTAATACGATCATTAACATTCTTAATATTCTCATCAAGACCAGTAAATGCAGCGCCAACATCTTTAAACTCTGTCGAATTTACCTTACCATTAGCATCAACCTGAGATAATTTATAGGTTGGCTGTGTAAGGCTACCATCTTTAAAAGCTGCTTCGCCTCCTAAGAACTTAGCAATATCCTCACCAATGGTATTAATCTGTCCGCCATTGATCGCATCACGTGAATCCTTGGCAATCTTACCATCAGCAACATTATGAAGACCAACAGCTGTAGAATCCTTACCTTTACCGAAAGTTACATTCTTATAATCAATTTCACCCTTTTCAGTTTTATTATAATGAACAACCGCTGAATCATCTGATTGAAGATGATTAATCTGATTAGTTATCTCATTTTTGATATTCGTGAAAGATGTACCAACTCCTGTTAAAGCTTCCGCTACATTCTTATACTCTTGCTCTTCAGACTCACCATTATCCTTAACTGTTTTGACTTTAAAGCTTGGCGCACTCCATTTACCATCCTTATATTCAGTGCCACCACCAAAATACTGTGCAACATTGTTGCCTAAAGAATAAAGCTGAGAACCATTAATCGCTTCTGTTGAAGCAGCAGAAATTTCTCCACCAGCAAGATATTTAATCTTGCTCGCCGTTTTCTCTTTGCCTTCTTCTCCATGCTTGGCAATAAAAGCTTCATCAGCCTTGCTCCACAACAAAGCATCGCCTTGTACTTCTTGCTTAATATTGCTGATGCTTTGATTAAACTCTTTTTGAAGTTTCTCAAAAGAGCTGCCTACGCCTGTAAATGCTTCTGAAACTGTACCATACTCTTTATCTTCAATGGTAACACCATCCTCATTGACAGTTTTAACCTTGAAATTTGGAGCACTCCATGCACCATTCTCATAACTCGCTCCGCCACCTAAAGACTTCGCAACACCGCTACCCAAACTATAGAGCTGATTACCTGCTACAGCATCGCTTGAGGTTGCACTAATATCTCCATTGGCAAGGGACGTAATCTTGCTGTTCGTTTTGCTACCTTCTTTCTCCCCATGCTCCGCTACAAACGCCCCTTTAGTCTTGTCCCACAACAACGCATCACCCTGAACTTCTTGCGTGATATTGGTGATGTTTTGAGTAAGCTCATTAAACTTATTCGTGACGTTCTCATTCACATTCTTGAAATTTGTATCAATGCCTGCAAAGGCTAAACCAACATCATCATAGGTTTTTTCTACTACCTCACCTTTTGCATCAACACCGGATATTTTATAGCTTGGACCTGTAAAGCTACCATCTTTAAAGCTTGTACCTCCACCTAAAAACTTAGCAACATCACTGCCAATTTTATTAATCTGTCCACCTGTAACAGCATCACGTGAATTCTCTGCAATCTGACCATCCGCAATATTGTGAAGACCCACAGGTGTCTTATCTTTACCGCCAAAAGTCACATTCTTATAATCAGTTTCACCCTTTTCAGTTTTATTATAATGAACAACCGCTGAGTCATCTGATTGAAGATTATCAGACAGTTCTTTCAAACCTTTATCAAACTGACCTTTGTTAACCGCTTCGTTACTCTTCGTTGCTTCTTTAACACCAGAAAGGGTCCGATCAGATCCTTTGCTGTTGGCAACGTTGATTTCACTGCCCTCTACTTTTGAACCAATCGTTATACGATGGCTTTCTGCATCTTTCTGAACAAGGCTATCACCCTTAACATTCGCTATTTCATTGTTAATCTGTTTGGTGATCTCATTCTTAACATTCGTGATAGAACTACCAACTCCAGAAAATGCATCTGCCACATTCTTATAAGTCTCTGCTTTTTCCTCTCCATCTCCGTCAACAGTTTTAACTGTAAAACTTGGATCAGTCCATTTACCATCTTTATAACCTGCTCCGCCACCTAAGTACGTCGCAACCTTATCATTGGTTTCGTAAAGCTGGGAACCATTAATCGCTTCTGTTGAAGTAGCAGAAATTTCTCCGCCAGCAAGATACTTAATCTTGCTTGCTACTTTCTCTTTATCTTCTTCGCCATGCTGAGCAATAAAAGCTCCATCAGCCTTGCTCCACAACAAAGCATCGCCTTGTACTTCTTGCTTAATATTGGTGATGCTTTGATTAAACTCTTTTTGAAGTTTCTCAAAAGAGCTGCCTACGCCTGTAAATGCTTCTGAAACTGTACCATACTCTTTATCTTCAATGGTAACACCATCCTCATTGACAGTCTTAACCTTGAAGTTTGGAGCACTCCATGCACCATTCTCATAACTCGCTCCACCACCAAAGTACTGCGAAACACTGCTTCCTAAAGCATAAAGCTGCGAACCATTAATGGCATCGGTTGAGAGACGGCTAATAATACCACCTTTAAGAGATGTAATCTTGCTGTTTTCTTCTTTATCTCCATGCTGCGCTACAAAGGCCTTTGTCTCCTTGTTCCACAATAACGCATCCTGAGCAACACCCTGAGATACTTCCTTAATACGATCATTAACATTCTTGATATTTTCATCAAGTCCTGAAAAAGCCGTTCCAACACCCCCAAAAGAACGATCGGTCACTTTTCCATCTTTAGCAATCGACGATAATTGATAGCTTGGTTCTGTAAGAGTTCCACCTTTAAAGGAAGACCCTCCACCTAAAAACTTAGAAACATCACTGCCAATTTTATTAATCTGTCCGCCTGTAACAGCATCATGGGAATTCTCTGCAATCTGACCATCCGCAACATTATGAAGAGCTGTCGGGGCTTTACCTTTACCACCTAAAGTTACACTCGTGTAATCAATTTCACCCTTTTTATTTTTATCATAGTGAACAACCGCTGAATCATCTGACTGAAGACTATCAGACAATTCTTTTAAACTTTTATCAAACTGACCTTTGTTAACCGCTTCATTGCTCTTCGTTGCTTCTTTAACACCAGAAAGGGTCCGATCAGATCCTTTGCTGTTGGCAACGTTGATTTCACTGCCTTCTACTTTTGAACCAATCGTTATACGATGGCTTTCTGCATCTTTCTGAACAAGGCTATCACCCTTCACATTCGCTATTTCATTGTTAATCTGTTTCGTGATCTCATTCTTAACATTCGTGATAGAACTACCAACTCCAGAAAATGCATCTGCCACATTCTTATAAGTCTCTGCTTTTTCCTCTCCATCTCCGTTAACAGTTTTAACTGTAAAACTTGGATCAGTCCATACGCCATTCTCATAACTCGCATTACCACCTAAAGACTTCGCAACACTGCTCCCTAAGGTATAGAGCTGAGAACCATTTACTGCATCGCTTGAGCTAGAATTAATGTTGCCATTGGCAAGGGACGTAATCTTGCTTGCCGTTTTCTCTCCTTCTTTCTCCCCATGTTTTGCGACAAAGGCATTTGCCTTCTTGTCCCACAACAAGGCATCGCCTTGAACGGTATTAATCTCCTTAGTGATTTCTTTGGTAATTTCACTCTTAACATTCTCGAACTTGTCTTTAACTTTACCGAATGAATCACCTACACCGGCAAAGGCAGATGCGACATCGCCATAAGTCGAGTCAGTAACGCTGCCATCTTCCTTAAAGCTCTTAACCGTGAAGGTAGGACCGCTCCATTTGCCATTCTCATAACTCGCATTGCCACCTAAAGACTTCGCAACACTGCTCCCTAAGGTATAGAGCTGAGAACCATTTACCGCATCGCTTGAACTAGAATTAATCTCTCCATTAGCAAGGGACGTAATTTTACTTTTCGTTTTCTCTTTGCCTTCTGCTCCATGTTGTGCGACAAACGCATTTGCCTTCTTGTCCCACAACAAGGCATCGTCTTGCACTTCTTGTTGCACTTCTTGCGTAATACGCTCGATTTTGTCATTAAAGTCTTTTTTAACATCTTTGACTTTATCATCAAAATTCTTAACCACATTCGTGAAGCTGCTACCAATACCGGTAAAGGCTGTAGCGACATCTTGATACGTCTCATCTTGAGAAGTACCGTCCTCACCAATCTGCTTGATTATGAAGTTTGGAGCACTCCATGCGCCATTCTCATAACTCGCTCCACCACCAAAGTACTGCGAAACACTGCTTCCTAAAGCATAAAGCTGCGAACCATTAATGGCATCGGTTGAGAGACGGCTAATAATACCACCTTTAAGAGATGTAATCTTGCTGTTTTCTTCTTTATCTCCATGCTGCGCTACAAAGGCCTTTGTCTCCTTGTTCCACAATAACGCATCCTGGACAACACCCTGAGATACTTCCTTAATACGATCATTAACATTCTTGATATTTTCATCAAGTCCTGAAAAAGCCGTTCCAACACCCCCAAAAGAACGATCGGTCACTTTTCCATCTTTAGCAATCGACGATAATTGATAGCTTGGTTCTGTAAGAGTTCCACCTTTAAAGGAAGACCCTCCACCTAAAAACTTAGAAACATCACTGCCAATCTTATTAAGCTGTCCGCCTGTAACAGCATCATGGGAATTCTCTGCAATCTGACCATCCGCAACATTATGAAGAGCTGTCGGGGCTTTACCTTTACCACCTAAAGTCACACTCGTGTAATCAATTTCACCCTTTTTATTTTTATCATAGTGAACAACCGCTGAGTCATCAGATTGAAGATTATTAACCTGTTTGGTAATTTCATTTTTTATATTCGTGAAAGAATTACCAACTTCTGTCAAAGCTTCCGCTACATTCTTATATTCTTGCTCTCCAGATTCACCATTATCCTTAATTGTATTAAACTTGAAACTTGGAGCATTCCATACGCCATTCTCATAACTCGCATTACCCCCTAAGGATTTCGCAACACTGCTCCCCAAAGTATAAAGCTGATTACCCGCTACAGCATCGCTTGAGCTAGAATTAATATTGCCATTGGCAAGTGATGTAATCTTGCTGTTCGTTTTTTCTCCTTCTTTCTCCCCATGTTTTGCGACAAACGCATTTGCCTCCTTATTCCACAACAAGGAATCTCCTTGAACGGTGGTTATCTCCTCGGTAATTTCTTGGGTAATTTCATTCTTAATATTCTCGAATTTGTTGTTAACTTTCTCGAATGAATCACCTACACCGGCAAAGGCAGACGCGACATCGCCATAAGGCGTTTCAGTAACGCCGCCATCTTCTTTGAAACTCTTAACTATGAATGTAGGAGCCCTCCAACTGCCATTCTCATAACCCGCATTACCCCCTAAGGATTTAGCGACACCACTCCCCAAACCATAAAGCTGCTTACCCGCTACAGCATCGCTTGAGATACCACTAATCTCTCCATTGGCAAGAGATGTAATCTTGCTGCTTCCTTCTTTTCCATGCTCTGCTACAAACGCAGCTTTAGCCCCATCCCACAATAAGACATCACTTTGGAATGTTTCAGTAATATCCGTGATTTTCTTATCTATTTTACTCACTATATTCGTGAAAGATGTACCAACACCTTCAAAAGCTGCCGCTACATTAGGATAAGTCTTATCTTCTTCTTTGCCATCTGTATTGACAGTCTTAAACTTGAAGGTAGGACCACTCCATGCGCCATCCTTATATCCAGCTCCTCCACCTAAAGACTTCGCAACACTGCTCCCTAGAGCGTGAAGCTGATTACCCGCTACGGCATCACTTGAAGTTGTACTGATCTCTCCATTGGCAAGATACTTAATCTTGCTGTTCGTCTTTTTTCCTTCTTTCTCCCCATGTTGGGCAACAAACGCATTTGCCTCCTTATTCCACAACAAGGCATCTCCTTGAACGGTGGTTATCTCCTCGGTAACTTCTTTGGTAATTTCATTCTTAATATTCTCGAATTTGTTGTTAACTTTCTCGAATGAATTGCCTACACCGGCAAAGGCAGACGCGACATCGCCATAAGGCGTGTCAGTAACGCTGCCATCTTCTTTAAAACTCTTAACTATGAATGAAGGAGCCTTCCAAGTGCCATTCTCATAGCTCGCTCCGCCACCAAAGTACTGCGCAACACTGCTTCCTAGAGCTTGAAGCTGATTACCTGCTACAGCATCACTTGAAGTTGCACTGATCTCTCCATTGGCAAGATACTTAATCTTGCTGTTCGTCTTTTTTCCTTCCTTCTCACCATGTTGGGCAACAAACGCATTTGCCTCCTTATTCCACAATAAGGAATCCCCTTGAACGGTGGTTATCTCATTAGTAATTTCTTGGGTAATTTCATTCTTAATATTCTCGAATCTGTTGTTAACTTTCTCGAATGAATTGCCTACACCGGCAAAGGCAGATGCAACATTGTCATAAGGCGTGTCAGTAACGCTGCCATCTTCTTTAAAACTCTTAACTATGAATGAAGGAGCCTTCCAAGTGCCTTTCTCATAGCCCGCTCCGCCACCAAAGTACTGCGCAACACTGCTCCCTAGAGTTTGAAGCTGATTACCCGCTACAGCATCACTTGAAGTTGCACTGATCTCTCCATTGGCAAGTGACGTAAGCTTGCTGTTCGTTTTCTTATCACCATGTTGTGCAGCAAAGGCTTTTTTCTCCTTGTCCCATAACAAAGCATCACCTTGTACTTCTTGCTTAATATTGGTGATGTTGTTGTTAATTTCTTCTGTCGTTTTGGTAAGTTTATCATCAAAATTATTAACAACGTTGGTGAAGCTGTTATCAATACCGGTAAAGGCTGTAGCAACATCTTGATATGTCTTGTCTTGTGACGTACCGTCCTTACCAATCTGCTTGATTATGAAACTTGGAGTCGTCCATTTGCCATCTTCATATTTAGCACCACCGCCAAAGAACTTGGCTATATTTGTAGCTACATTTGTTACATTTTTATTTGTTTCAAAAAGCTGTGAACCGATAACGGCTTCGTTTGAGCCTGCTGAGAGCGCACCAGCTTTTATTCCTGTAAGAGTACGATTTTCATTGGCGTTGTTGGCAATATCGATTTTGTCACCATCTGTATCCTTACCAATGGTGATATGTTTCGTTTTAGAATCCTGTTTTACAAAGCTACTGGCTGCTACTTGTTCTTTGACATCTTTTTCAACTTTTTGAAGTTGTGAAAAATTTACAGCGTCGGTACCACCAGTCCCTTCTGAAACTCCTGTTATCTTTTTACCCCCAGCATCAATACCACCAGTGGTCATTTTTGGACCATTTGCAATTATCAACCCCGTGGTATCAAAAATGTTCTTCCCCGCCGTTACACTATCCAGTGTAATGTCCTTCGCTAGATCAAATTTTACATTATTGTCGTCTTTGCCTTTGGTAATTTTAAGATTGGTACTGCCAGCTGCCAAATCCATTGGACTGGTTGAATTAACACTCGTCTTATCTTTCCCATCAACAGTAAGATCCCAATTGGCGCCTGCAGAGTTTTGTAGAGCTTTTAACTGCGCAACATTCACCGCATCGGTATCTGCCGTACCGGTTGCTACATTTGTGATCTTTTTACTGCCCGCATCAATACCACCGGTGGTTATTTGCGGACCACCCGCAATCTTCAATCCCGTGGCATCAAAAATGTTCTTACCCGCTGTTACGCTCTCCAGTGTAATGTTTTTTGCTAAATCAAATTTTATCTTATTATCATCTTTGCCTTTGGTGATTTCAAAGTTTTTACTTCCAGAAGCTAAATCTACCGTCTCACCTATCGCTACGACCTTCGTATTTTCACCGCCAACAGACAGATTCCAGCCTTGATCCACAAATTTTCGTAACTTTTTTAACTGTGCAACATTCACCGCATCAGTGTCATTCGTCCCAGCTGCAACACCTACAATCTGTCTGGTTTTACTAGACACAAAATCCCCAACACTGACTGCACCATAACCGGATTTCCATACCATGTTATTTTGAGCTGATTGCGCTTTAGTACTGGGGTCATACCCAGAAACACCCGCGGCAACATAAGCTGTAGAATCTGAACCCAAGGCGACACCACCTTCAACTCTTGCTCTTGTTCGAAAACCAAGGGCAATCGCCTCCCCAGCCGCAGCCCCGTTTTCGACTTGTGCCTGATTACCAATCGCAATCCCACTGCTAGCGGCGACATTTGCCAGATTACCAATAGCAATCGAACTGTATGCACCGGCTCCTGCTCGGAAACCAAGGGCAACCGCACTTTCGTCGCTGGCTTTTGCAAAACCACCAATAGCAATTGAAGCTTGGGCGTTTTCTGTAACAGTTGCGCTACCACCAAGAGCAATTGAGTCCTTAGCCGCAGCTATAGCATCTCCAAAGCCTACTCCAATCGTGTTAATTTGTAAGCCTTTTATACCACCTGTTGTAGCCGCTGCTTCTTGTACCGCTTTTAGCTGTGCAACGTTAACTGCATCAGTATCTTGCGTACCAGCTGCAACACCTACAATCTGTCTGGTTTTACCATCCGCAACGTTCCCAATACTGACGGCACCAAGGGTAGATTTCCATGCTTTGCCATCTCTTTTATCTGAGTCCGCTTTCGCACTAGGGTCATACCCCAAAACACCGGCTGCAACATCAGCTGTAGAATCTGAACCCAAGGCAATACCATATTCAGCTGATGCTTTTGCACCACTACCAAGTGCAAGCGTATAGTTTCCCTTAGCTTCTGTGTTCCAACCAAGTGCAATCGTATTTTGGGCACTGGCTACTGAAAAAGGACCAAACGCAAGCGCATTCTCATTGCTGGCTCTTGCAAAAGCACCAAGTGCAAGCGCATAGTCGCGGCTGGCTTCTGCGTTCCAACCAAGTGTCATTGCAAAGTCGCTGTTGGCTTTTGTCCCATAACCAAGTGCAATCGCATTGTTGCCACTGGCTTCTGCACTCAAACCAAGTGCAATCGCATCTTCGCCGCTGACTTTCGTCCCATAACCAAGTGCTATCGCATTTTTGGCGCTGGCCTTTGCATCGTGGCCAATAACAATCGAATTTTCCCCTTCCTTCGTTACAGATGCCGTATAACCAAGGGCTATTGAAAAATCACCATCTGTTATCGTTCCATAAGGTGCTGGAGGATCATTAGCAGTCCCATCAAGCGGTCCAAAACCACCAATAGCAATAGCAAACATACCTGACGATTTTGCCTTCCGCCCCACAATAACAGAACCAACGCCAGCAGTAAATGCTTTGGACTGAGCACCAACCACTACAGCCCCACCATTGGCAGATGCTGCCTTATACCCAATAATAACACCTTCAATGATATGATCAGTAGGATAGGTCTCAGGCCTTACGTCTGCTCCATAACCAATAACAACAGATTCTGAGGCCTTATCTCCCAGAATCTGATTACCCACCATGACAGAGTTGCCAGTCTCCTTTAGTGCCCGTTGCATTCCGGGGTTTATTGCCCGTTGCATTCTCGCGATGGGAGCACTTTGTGAGAAGTCAGATACATCAATAGCACCTCTATTCTCATCATTCTGTGCAACCTGTTGGGCACTAGAGTTATCACGAGCAAACAGTCGTGGACTGATCAGAGATCCCTCATGATCCTCTATACTCAACGTATTTTTCGATAGTTTATTACTATCTTTTGTCAAAATATCGGTGACAGAATTCTTATCACTCATACCCAAAAGGGTGCTGGTTAAAAAACTTGCATAATCTTCAGAAGCATTAATCTTTTCTGCTCCTGCTGCATTCAGCACTGTTAAATAATCGGCGGTTGATTTATCAGAAGAAGTATTCAAACCAGCAACAGAAATAATGCTTTGTGGATAAGACACAACAGCACTGTTTACACCTTCAAAAAAGGTATTTCTAAAATCAGGATTCGCTGAAAAAACAGGAGAAATATTTGATAAAAATGCCGTGACTGTCGCCACTGAAAAAACTCTCAAAAAAGAAAAACGAAAACTTTTCAATTTGTTCGCTGTTCGTGTGGCACGCAATTTTTTCATAATAAACTCTCCAATGAAAAAATTTAAAAACACTCAGACATAAAAAAGACATATTTCAGCGCTAGAAGTGTTTCGGAGTTATGGTTTTTGTTTGTTCTTTATAAAGTTCGTGTTTATCGCAGAGCGAGATGAAAATGGTCAAAGCTTTCATAAGTTTGCGATGCGTGATGGTTGGTTATTAAGCTACGTTTTCTTTTTTCGCTTTGAGGTGGGTATATTTTTTGCAACAAGCTCTTTTGAGGATGGAGAAAAAATGAGAGGGACATGAAAATGACATGTTTTCATGTTATTGTTTATTGTAGCCTTTGGAGTTCTTAAAGTAAAAAGGTTCATATCATCCGCTTAATGAAGTTATTAATGCTGTTAATTCCAAATCAAGGGTGCGTTGCTTTGGTGAGAGTGTTAGAGTTTTTATGTGAGATCATTTTACTTTTATCGTAAAGATAAGCTGGGTGATCTTAGATTTTAGAATCATCTCTCTGGAGAATTTTGAGATAAGATGGTTGTGACCGTGTGTCTCTTTCATCGTTCTTCGCACCTCCCTTTGCGATAAATTTTACTCATTTCTGTTTTTAGCAGAATGAGTCTTAATTAAAACATATTTTTTGACTTTATGGGATTTTGAGAAAAATAGCAAGAGGAAATGAATTTTATTATTTTTACAGAATGAGTCTTTCCAGTTTATACAATCATGAAATCACTACAAAAACGCATCACTTCAGTGTGTTATGGTGTAGGTTTACAAAGAAAGCTTTTGTTTGTGTCTTGTTTGAAAAATCCCCTTTCTCACAAAACGAGTCTTACTTAATATCGTAAATTGTCTAATCATCGTAGATTGTGCGTATCCTATGATCGCTCTTGCTGTATACAGAGCAAATATAAAATAGTGAAAAATAGGATTTTTTTATTTCTTTAAGCATATCCTCCCAATGGATATTTTCTATTAATGAAATTATAGAATATACACTTTTAGAATGCCAGAATACTCTGTGATGATGCACTTTGCTTGTTTAGCACTCTGCTTGTTTATATGAGAGCATTACTTTGTATTTGTAAAATTTTTGTTAAAATGATGCGCTTGTCACTAAAATAAACCTCACTTAAGAGTATTGCCTTAGAATACGCTGTTATAAGACTTTATGCTTATCCACCCCTTATGGCTTTTTCTGTAAAATACTTCTTCTCTATAATATAAAAATTCACCCTTGCCTTATTAGACAAGGGTGAAATTTGGATTGTAATTTTTGGGATTATCTGGTGTTATTTTAATTTTAGAGTTATTCCTCCCCCTACACCCCACTGACCTCCGGCACTGGTTGCTGATAGGTTAGAACGAATCTTGCCATTTTCAGACGTATATCCTGCACCAATAGCAAAAGCAGATTGGCCACGCCACAAACCACCACCAAATGAAACACTCAAAGATCCTGGGTCGTCGAAGTAACGTAAGTTAGACACTGCCAAACCAATTGCTGCAGCTTGCCTTGCCTCTTTGCGCACATTCTGAATATCATAACTTAATGCTTCAAACTTCATATCGGTATAGGCTTTTGCCGTGTTAACACCATTCTCGACAGCGATATTTGTATATTCCTTTGCATTTGTAAGGACTTCATCCATCTTCTGCATCAATTGACCGCCATTAACAGCTTGTTTTGAACCTTTGGCAAGACTACCATCAGCGACGTTGTCTATTGTTACTGGTTGACTTTCATCGCCACCTTTTAAAGTGATCGTATTGGTTTTCTTTCCAGTCTTTTCATCGACATCATAGCTCACCGCACCGTCTGCCTTTTTTTCAACCCGTGCGATAGCCTCGTTAGCATTTTTTTCTACCTCAAAAAGCTGTCCGCCATTAACAGCTTCTCTTGAGCCTTTTGAAACACTACCATCCGCTACACTTGTAATTTTTTTGCCGTTAGCATTATAGCTGCTTCCATTTAACTTTAAAGCATCACCCTCGATGTCCCTTGGCTCGATACCATGAGGGCGATCACCGTCTTCGGATGGAACATCAAGTGAAACATCAGAAGTCGTTACCGGAGACGTATCCTCATCACTTATGGAACGGGCCATTCTCATCATAAAAGGAAAGCCTTCGCTAATAATATCATTTGGATCGTTATTTTTTTGTAGCCCATCTTCTTCACCAGTGATCTGCTTATGCAAACCTTTGATAACATTATTCACACCAGCAAATGCAGACGCGACATCCATATACTTTTCCTCAATCTCATTACCATCCTTATCAAAGGATGTAACTGTAAAAGTAGGAGCAGACCATCTTCCCTCTCCATCAAACCCAGCACCATCGCCAAAATAATTTGCAAAGGTCTGAGACATAAAATAAAGCTGGCTGCCATTTACGGCATCGGTCGATGTTTTTGTAAATGCTCCCCCCCTAATACCAGAGAGAACGCGTGGGCCTCTCATGTTGTTTGCAATATCTATTCTATCGCCGCCTTTGCTTCCACCAATGGTAATAAGCCCAGCGTTATTTTGCCTAACAAAATCATCGCCTGTTCCATTTCCGATCTTTTTATTAAGATTTGCAAAAGAACTGCTTACACTAGAAAGTGCATCTGCAACATTTTCATAGCGCGCTTCAGTCTCGTCACCATTCTTATCAAAGACTTTAACTGTAAAAGTAGGCGCATTCCAGTTTCCATCTTTATAGCCAGCATCACCACTAAAATAACTAGCAACCGTATTGTTCATAGCATAAAATTGAGCACCATTGATCGCATCCGTTGATGTTGCTGTAATCGAACCAGCACGAACGCCTGAAAGAATCCGTGCTGCATTATTAACATTCGCAATACTTATCTTAGCGCCACTTACTTCTCCACCAATGGTAATAAGTCCTGCTGTATTTTGCTTAACAAGAGCATCACCCGTCCCATTAATGACCATATTTTCAATCTTTTTATCAAGATTTGTGAAAGAACTGCTTACGCCAGTAAAAGCTTCTGCAACAGTGCTATAATCCTTTTCAGCCCCATTACCATTCTTATCAAAGACTTTAACTGTAAAAGTAGGCGCATTCCAAGCTCCATCCCTATAGCTAGCACCACCGCCAAAATAGCCTGCAACTGCATTGCTTATAGAATAAAGTTGAGCACCATTGATCGCATCCGTTGATGTTGCTGTAATTGAACCAGCACGAACACCTGAAAGAATCCGTGTC
>NZ_NJGE01000032.1 GCF_002777915.1 Bartonella tribocorum
ATTATATATATGGTTTATTATAATAGTAATTATTAGATAATGTGTATTCTGTAATAATATTAAGTTATTACCTCTTAATTATATATAATTTTATATTATAGTTAATAATAAATTGTACAATTATATTATAGTATAAATTAGAATTCAATTTGGATAGAGATAAATGGTATTATCTTGAACGTTTTTCTCGCCAATGTGAACAGCATATTACTATGATGTAAGGCAGTACATAGGGGAATATCAATTCACATTTATGAGTGTATGAGTGCCAAAAGATCAACATTGGATAATGTTATTTTTCAACATTTTTTCTTGCCAAACTGAAAAGCGGGGTTTGTTTTTTTAGAAAGGGCGTTTTTATTAAAGTTGGATTACTTTTAAAAAGATTAGCTATCATATGTTTTATATTTACATGTTTGTTTTAAAGAAACATTTAAAAAGCTTATTTCACAACGATGTGTGTGAATATTATAATGATAAAACTCCATAATATAAAATTCACAGATCACCGCCATCTTTACATTTATAAAGGAGCAACACTATCATACACTTTGTTCGTTCTTCATATTGCTACAATCCTTGGCTCTTGAAATGAGAGTACAATATTCATTTTTTTGTTTAATCGGAATAACAATAAATTATCATTATAAATCAATATATTGATCATCATTTTCTTGGTAAGAAATATTTCCTATAAAGGTGCATATCGTTATAAAGATATATTCTCTTAGTCTTTTATAACTTTAGAGAGGCTATGCCAATCGATGCTATCAAAATACTGTTTAGGCAGCAATGTCAAAAAATCTTCGACAAATTTACGAGATTTGCTAAGCCTTTGTAACTCAGTAAGAGTGCTTTTATCGTTTTCAACAAACTCTTATGTTCTATAGATTTCGTGAATCTTAAGGTGTTCTGCTATGGGAAGACGAACATAGCATGCAATTTTATCCTATTGGGTAATGTATTGAATAAGCTGAAGGGATGTGGTTTTAGTATCGCAATTTTCACATCTTATAGAGCAAGGCCTCATAATATGCTTTTTTTGATAGATCTAGTCTATTTATCAAGATGGGCACCTGATGTTGGGACTAGGATATTGGATTTGAGAGAGAGATAAGCAGCTTACCGGTAGACGTGATTGCCCAGAAGGTTGGATTTCCAAGAAAGTTAGATTTCTATGCGTTCGTATCCCAGCTTTTTTACTTCTTTAAAAGCATGTGTAAGGGTTAGCCTCATGGTTTCTGGATGAAGGGGCTATATTCTTCTTCACATTGAGATGCAATCACTCCGTGTTGTGAAGCATGCATTTATTGAAGTTATTATAAAAGAAAAGAAACAAGAAGGGGAGGACATTTGGATAAAATGCCCTCTTACAAGAATTTACAAACCGATATATTCAAGAGGTTTTTTTTATAATAAATCGCGCCATACTGCCATTGCTTCTAAGACTTCTCCTAAATGGGCATGTTTTGCGATAACTGTTTCTGCACCAGCTTCTGCAAGTGCATTAGAATGGCCAAGATAGCTATGTGAACCTCCCGTAAAGCCGATGACACGCATGCCTGCTGCTATAGCGGCATGGACACCATGAAGTGAATCTTCTATAACGATCGTGTTTTGAGGCTCTACCTGTAATTGTTGTGCGGCAAAAAGGAAAATGTCAGGGGCGGGTTTTGTTTTTTTTGTTCCAACTTCAGGTGCTGAAAATATTTTACCTTCAAAAAGATCATAGAGACCAACAGTGGTGAGCATCTCTTTTATATCTACGCTTTTTGCATTAGAGCAGATATAGTAGGGATAGCGTGTTTGAATAATTTCTACGGCTTCTCTGACATCATCAATAGCCCGTAATTCAGTTTTTATTTGTGTACGAAAAATATTGGTCATCTGATCTATGAGATGAGCAGAGATTGGTTTTTCTGTTTCCTGTTCAACGTGTTTAAGAATATCGCGAAAGACAAGCCCTGCAAAACGCTCACTCAATTCTTCAGGTGATATTTCATATCCTGTTTGTTTAAGCAATTGAGATCCAATTTTTGCTGCAAGATATTCAGAGTCGACGAGAACTCCGTCACAATCAAAAATAATAAGATCTATCTGAGGCATAAGATATTCCTTTACATGTTACGAGATGGATAACTTTCATGAAAACAATATTAAGAGGACCTTATTTCATAAAATACGCTTTGAAAATGATTCTTAATTCTTTTACGAAATAAAAGATATGGGAACAGTACATAAAAAAATAAAAACGAATATCAATTTTGCAGAATTTTAACGATACGTTTACTCTATTTTGTAAATATGGATTGGTAATGCGGGCCTATAAACTATTTTGATTGATTATAGGGCAAATTCAGTTAATTTTGTTGGGTTTTTCATGACAGTTATTCAGCTTCAAAAAGATTTCATTCGTACTCCTTCACAGATGCCATGGCGCAATAAAATTTTTAAAGGAGATTGTGTTGCCGTTTTAGAAAAACTGCCAAAACATTCCGTTGATATGATTTTTGCGGATCCCCCCTATAATTTGCAATTGGATGGGGTGCTATACCGCCCAGATCATTCGCTTGTTGATGCGGTTGATGATGCATGGGACCAATTTGAGAATTTTGCTGCTTATGATGCTTTTACCCGTGCATGGTTGCTTGCATGTCGTCGTGTATTAAAACCCAATGGAACGCTTTGGGTTATCGGATCTTACCATAATATTTTTCGAGTGGGGACAGCCTTACAAGATTTAGGTTTTTGGATGCTTAATGATATTATTTGGCGCAAAAATAATCCGATGCCTAATTTCCGAGGGCGCCGCTTTCAAAATGCCCATGAGACGCTTATTTGGGCTGTACGAGATCAAAAAGATAAAAAATATACCTTTAATTATGATGCATTGAAAGCAGCAAATGAAGATTTGCAAATGCGTTCAGATTGGCTTTTTCCTCTCTGCACGGGAGCTGAACGTTTAAAGGATGATTCAGGGCGTAAATTACATCCAACACAAAAACCACAAGCGTTATTAGCGCGTATTATTATGGCTTCTAGTAAACCTGGTGATGTTATTCTTGATCCATTTTTTGGTTCGGGAACAACAGGTGCTGTTGCCAAGCTTTTAGGGCGTGATTTTGTTGGGATTGAACGCGAGCAAGATTACATTGATGCAGCATGTGAGAGAATTGCAGCGGTTAAACCTTTAGGGCAACCAGAATTGGCGATTTTGGATAGAAAAAAAGCAGAACCACGTGTAGCATTCAATAGTTTACTTGAAGCAGGTTTACTCTATCCTGGAGAAGTTCTTTATGATCGTAAGAAGCAAGTATCTGCTATTGTTAGAGCTGATGGTACGATTATGCATGGTGGTGAAGCAGGTTCCATTCACGCAATGGGAAGAAAGGCTCAAGATTCGCAAAGTTGTAACGGTTGGACCTTTTGGTATTATGAGGAAAATGGACGGTTGAAGTCCATAGATCATTTAAGAATGATCATACGTTCACAAATGTTAAAAACGGGTGTTTTATGAATTAAGATGATCGATTCATTCTATTGGATCTATGTGTAGTTGCTCTCATGTGTAGCAGCCCTTAATTGAGAGAGACATACGGGCGATTTATGCCTGTTGAAGCGTGATTCTACATGCTAGTTTTATTTGTAAGCCGAAAGCGTGTGTTTTTATGTTTCTTGTAGAAGAAATTAAAATAAAAAGCTTCATTCTATGCTCTCATTTAAGTATCAAAATAATCAAATTATCAATCGAGATGTTTTTGTGAAAACGATAGAATTAAAAAATTCATTCAGAAGTTCAAAATTAAGTGCTTTTGGGGAGGGAGCATGTATATCTATGGATGTGCGTGCAATATTGCAATATATTCACTTACAAAGATAAGTTGGAATTATTCAACTTGAATTAGCACTCTGAATATCGTTAGATTTTTTCATTTCTAACTTGTTTTATATTGAATCAATTAAAGTCACTTTCTTGCGAGTCATAAGGGAGGGGAGTACAAATTACTAAAGAAAGGATTAAAAGTACTTCTTATGAAGCGTCTCAAGAGCCAAGGGCGATGCAACATTGGAGACAGGAAAAGTTTGTGATGGTGCCGGTTTGCTTCTTCATTAAGTGAAAAGAGGATAAATCCTGAAATTTAAATCTAAGCTTTCTAAGTTTTTCTATCCCTTTTTAATTCTTATCTGTAGAAAAAATTGATCACTTCACTTCCTTAAATTTCTTTTACAGAGGAAGAAATGATCGCTAGAGACAGCACAAGTTTCTGTGAGCAAAAATTTTATAGGGAAGGTTATTAAAATCTGAAAGAATTGGGAAGAGCTATAGCGATGGCTTTTTTCATAACTGTAGGGAGCGCTTCTTCGGTAAGATGTTGAATGCTGCACCACCAACCATTTTCGCAATTCATTTCATGAATATCGTCCGTATAGTAAACATCGAGTTTTAGAGAAAAGTGCGTAAAAACATGGCTAATTTGTCCTTTGAATTGCCAATTGGCAGTAAAGGGTGCATTTTGGAGCCCATTTCCATTATTTATGCCAATATTATTAGGAATTTGGGTCATTCCGCTAAGGAGTTTTTGCGTCTGTCGTTTTTCCAAATAAATTTGTCTCTTTTCATTAAGGACCACAAAAGCAATACCTGTTTTTGAAGGGCGTTCTTTTTTAGGAGCTTTGACTGGAAAAGATTCCACTTGTTGCATCTTTTCTGCTTTGCATAAACTTTGAAGAGGGCAAATATAACAAGATGGTTTGCGTGGAGTACAAATTGTTGCACCCAAATCCATCATTGCTTGAGCAAAGTCGCCAGGACGATTTAAAGCTGTAATTTTTTGTGTTTGTTCTTTAATTTCAGCTTTTGCTTTTGGTAACATTGAAGTTATAGCAAAAAGGCGGGCTACCACACGTTCGACGTTACCATCAACCACTGCTACAGGATGGTTAAAAGCAATTGCAGCAATGGCTGCGGACGTATAATCTCCAATACCCGCGAGAGTTTGCAAGGCTTTTACAGATTGTGGAAATTGTCCTGCATAGTTTTCAACAAGCTGTCTTGCACATTTTTTAAGATTACGTGCGCGTGAATAATAACCAAGTCCAGCCCATGCTTTCATGATATCCTCTTGTGAGGCTTTTGCTAAAGAAGAAAGATCAGGCCAAAGTTTTAGAAATTTTTTAAAATAGGGCTTAACCGTTTCAACGGTTGTTTGTTGAAGCATGATTTCAGAAAGCCAAACTTGATAAGGATCAGGACGGATACCTTGTTTTTGCTCTTCGGGGGTAATCCGCCATGGGAGATGTCGGTGATTTTGATCGTACCAAGAAAGGAGGTGCGAAGAAATTTCATACATGATTGTTTTCAAGCATAGGGAGATGTAAAATGCAAAAGAAAAAAGCATTTATTTGGTAATCCATGTTTTTTTGTTGATATTTTATAAATTGGGAAGACGATAATTTTTAGATGAAACAAATGATTGTAATTGAGTAAACGGTTGAATAATGATCTAAAAATGAGAAAACAACTCAAAAAACATGCTTTTTATTCTCTTTCTGAGACGGTTTTGAAAATACTTGATCCCGTTTTACGCAAACGGACAGGGCTTAGTGTCGCACTTATAGAGCATTGGTCACAAATTGCGGGCTATGATATTAGTGAACATACAATGCCCCTTAAAATTATTTGGAAACGTCGCGCGGATCAAGATGACATTTTTAAGCCAGGAACACTTGTTATCGCATGTGAAGGATTTTCTGCGTTAAAATTGATGCATGAAACAGAGGAATTGCTTCATAGAATTAATGGATTTTTTGGTTATATTGCTATTGATCGTATCAAGATTGAGCAAAGAAGTCCGTCGGTTTTTATGAATCACGTTCCTCTAAAGCCGACATTGAGCGAACAAGACAAAAAATGTGTAGAAAAAATGCTTGAAGGAATTGAAGATAAAAGCTTACGCCAATCACTTTATAAACTTGGCTGTTGCATTTTCTCGGAAAAAAATAATAAATAGCAAGATATTTTAGATATTTTTCTTTAATATAGGAGAAAGCGTTGGATTCCTATTCGTTTGATAACAACAGAAAAGTATTATTTATGGTAAAACATCGTTCTTTTTTATTTTTCGGGATAATTTTTCTCTTCACAATGATTGCACAAAACAGTGTAGCAGTTGCTTTAGCGCGCGGTGTTAAACCCGTTGCAACGGTGAATATGGCTGAGCTTCTTCAATCGGGTAAAGTAAAGGATCGCTTTGAGGGAGAAGCGGATGCTCCAGTTATCATTGTTGAGTATGCTTCGTTGACATGTACGCATTGTGCACATTTTTATAATGATATCCTTCCTCAAATTCGTAAAAAATATATCAAAACAGGAAAAGTGAAAATGATTTTCCGTGATTATGCTTTTGATCCTCGGGCAACAGCAGGTTTTATGTTAGCACGGTGTGCACCAGAAGATCGCTATTTTCCTTTGATAGAAGTTTTATTTCAAAAACAAAATGAGTGGGTCTGGGGAAGAGATGCTCTGACACCGTTGAAAAAAATTAGCTTAATGGCAGGTTTTACAGATGAAAGTTTTACGGCTTGTTTGAAAAATCAGTCCATTTTAGATGAAGTGAATGCGTCTTTTGAGCGTGGTAAAGAACTTGGTGTCACGGCAACGCCTACTTTTTTTATCAATGGTGATAAATATGAAGGTGCCATGAAAGTAGAAGACTTTTTTTCGGTGATTGATAGTCATCTTAAAAACTGAATTTTAATCTTCCCAGAAGGTGAATAAATGAGATTTGTGGTCATTTCTCTTTTGGAAGGATTGGTCTTATGCATTTATGAAGCGATATTTTTTGTTTTGCCGATTTTAAAATCAAATTATTGCTTTTAAATGGGTCTAGGTTGAATGATGTTTTGATGCTGATATGGGAGGATTTGTACAATGAAAAAATGGGTTTATAGTTTTGGAGATGGTCGTGCTGAAGGAAGTGCAAGTGAGCGTAATCTTCTTGGAGGTAAAGGTGCTAATTTGGCAGAAATGAGTAACCTTGGCTTACCTGTACCGCCCGGCTTTACTCTGACAACAGAAGTTTGTAATTTTTATTATGCCCATGACAAATCATATCCAGAAGAGCTACAAGAATCTGTTAAGAAAGCACTAAGAGGCATTGCTGAACAAACAGGACGTGAATTTGGGAATGAACAAAGACCACTTTTGCTTTCGGTTCGCTCAGGGGCACGGGCTTCTATGCCAGGGATGATGGATACAGTTCTGAATCTTGGGATGAATGATGAGACTGTAAAAGCAATAGCTTTACAAGCCAATAATGAACGTTTTGCTTATGATAGTTATCGGCGTTTTATCCAAATGTATTCTAACGTTGTTTTGGGGCTAGAGCATTCATATTTTGAAGAGATTCTTGATGAAGCAAAAGCACGCAATGGTTACACTATTGATACAGAAATGACAGCAGATGATTGGAAGAATGTTATTATTTCTTATAAAGCTTATGTTGAAGAAAAATTAGGAACCCCTTTTCCACAAGATCCTGAACAACAGTTATGGGGGGCGATTGGAGCGGTTTTTTCAAGTTGGATGACAGCACGCGCAGTTACTTATCGCCGTTTACATAGCATTCCTGAAAGTTGGGGAACAGCAGTTAATGTGCAAGCGATGGTTTTTGGTAACATGGGAGAAGATTCGGCAACAGGTGTTGCTTTTACACGCAATCCGTCGACAGGGAAAAAAGAACTTTATGGTGAATTTTTAGTTAATGCGCAAGGAGAAGATGTTGTAGCTGGCATTCGAACGCCTCAAAATATTACAGAAAATGCGCGTATTATCGCTGGTTCCAATAAACCGTCTTTAGAAAAAATTATGCCTGAAGCTTTTTTGAAGTTATGTCAGATCGCGCAGAAACTTGAGCAGCATTATCGGGATATGCAAGATCTCGAATTTACCATTGAAAAAGGTAAATTATGGATGCTGCAGACTCGTTCAGGAAAGCGCACAGCGCGTGCGGCTCTCAAGATGGCAATTGAAATGGTTGAAGAAGGGTTAATAAGTCGTGAAGAGGCTGTGATGCGTATTGATGCAAAGTCACTTGACCAACTTTTACACCCAACACTTGATCCCAAAGCGGAACGTTTGGTTATAGGACGTGGTTTACCGGCTTCTCCTGGAGCCGCAACGGGTGAAATTGTTTTTACTTCAGAAGAGGCAGAAACAGCGTCAGCAGAAGGGCGCAAAGTTATTTTGGTTCGTGTAGAAACAAGCCCAGAAGATATCCATGGTATGCATGCTGCTGAAGGAATTTTAACAACACGTGGTGGTATGACAAGTCACGCTGCTGTTGTAGCACGGGGGATGGGAAAGCCATGTATTTCTGGTGCAGGCAGTGTGCGAATTGATTATAATACAAATACGCTGTTTGCTTCAGGAGAAAGCTTTAAAAAGGGTGATATTATAACGATTGATGGTGGAAGTGGGGAAATTTTCAAAGGGAAGGTTGCGATGTTGCAGCCTGAGCTTTGCGGAGACTTTGCAAAGTTAATGGAATGGGCTGATGGGATGCGACGTATAAGAGTTCGCGCCAATGCTGAGACACCGTCTGATGCCCGTATGGGGCGCTCTTTTGGCGCTGAGGGTATTGGTCTTTGCCGTACGGAGCATATGTTTTTTTCTGGTGAACGTATCGTTGCTATGCGTGAAATGATTTTAAGTCATGATGAAAGTGGACGTCGCAAAGCTTTAGATAAGCTTTTGCCAATGCAGCGTTCAGATTTTAGTGAATTATTTGAAATTATGTGTGGTTTACCTGTGACCATTCGTTTGCTCGATCCGCCACTGCATGAATTCTTACCAAAAACCGATACAGAAATTCTTGAGGTTGCGAAATCTATGGGCGTTTCTACTGAAGTGCTTTCTGAACGTGCACAGCAGTTGCACGAATTTAACCCTATGCTTGGATTACGAGGATGCCGTTTAGCCATTACTTATCCTGAAATTGCCGAAATGCAAGCGCGGGCGATTTTTGAAGCAGCAGCAGAAGCTGCCCAAAAATCTGGATCTCCTGTCATACTTGAAATTATGGTGCCACTTATTGCGCTTAAATCTGAGCTCGATTTTGTAAAGGCGCGTATTGATCATGTCGCTGAGGAAGTGATGAAAGAAAAGAGAAGCACTATTCAGTATATGGTTGGGACGATGATTGAGCTTCCAAGAGCAGCGCTTCGAGCCGATGAAATTGCTGAAACGGCGGAATTTTTTTCATTTGGAACAAACGATTTGACACAAACCACTTTTGGAATTTCCCGTGATGATGCTGCTCCTTTCCTGGCAACCTATTTTCAAAAAGGTCTTTTAGATCTAGATCCTTTCATATCTATTGATCGCGATGGTGTCGGAGAACTGATTACCATTGCTGCGCAGCGTGGGCGCTCAAAGCGCGCAAAAATAAAATTAGGAATTTGTGGTGAACATGGAGGTGATCCTGCTTCTATTGCTTTATGTGAAGAAAATAACCTAGATTATGTTTCATGTTCTCCTTTTCGAGTTCCAATTGCTCGTTTAGCAGCAGCACAGGCCGCAATAGCAAAAAGGATATAACAGGTTAATATTTTTTTATTGTACAGTTACCACTGAAATAAATTTTTATGTACACTCTTTTATTTCCTTCCTTAAAGAAAAGAAAACACTTCTAAAATGCACGATAATTTATCTCACGTGAGAAAGTGTATTTTTGAGATTTGTATAAGAGAAAATATAAGCAAGATAAAACAAAAGGTTTTTCAGTATTTACCAGACTCTTGATAGAGAGTGATGCGCTATTATGCAGTTAATTCATGCGTTTTTTAAATAGGGGGAATGCCTCAAGCAAAACAGAATACTTTAAACAACTGCATTTATTTTGCATACTCATAGGTTGTTTTGAAGAAACGTTTCTTAACACATTTCATGTCATCATTTGTGGAATGGGATTTTTAAAACTCCCTGAAATTATACCCCCAGAGTTTTAAAAATCGCTGCACGCTATCATCTTTACGCTTGTAAAGGAATATCAAAGTTATATAAAGTATTGATTATAATGATTTTGTATTCTCATATTAAATGAGAACTCCAACTATCATATCGTAAGATCTTTTCATATCAACTTCTTTTATAATTGAACCGATTAAAACTATGTTTTTTACTCTTTACAGACGGGGTGAAACACGTAGATTAAAAATTAAAGCAAGGATATGCCTCTTATGAATCGCTCCAAGGGACAAGAGTTGTCGCAACATTGAAGATAGATACAAGATATAATGGTGCAAGCTTTCTCCAAGCGTGAAGGTGATAGTGCACAGAGGGGCTGCTATTATATTATTCACGGGCAGTGTTGTGATATGGGCTTGAGTACTTTGAGAGATGCTTTTCTAAAGAAAGCCCCGTGAATGGCAAAGTGTATTCCGTTTGGGACATTCTGTTTTATATGAGGGGGCGTGAACTCAAAAAGACACGTGATAAATAAAAGCGTGAGGAATAATCTTCATTATTTATAAAAGAAGGCACTGCTTTAAATATCTTGAAAAGTCGTAAAGCTGAATGAAAAGAAAATGGTTAAGATGAGAAGTTCCTATCCTTAAAACTTTATATTCTACCCAAATTAAGCTTTCTTCCTGTTTTAAAAGATTAAGCAAACAGAGTACAAAATGCATTTCGTTTGCACCCATTTGGCATACAAAAGCTATAACAGCAGAGAAAGCACGCCTTAGTCTTTATCTTAAACATGCGGTTACATTAGGATTGAATGTTGATCTACAAACAACAACAAAAATACGTTTTTTTTAGAAAAAATGCCATAAATACAAAACTTTTCAGTAATGAATTGGAGAAATATGCCGGCTTTTTATAAAATACTTTGCGAAACAAAACCATAACACAACTGGTTTTTGTCTACTTATTCTTACAGGGGGCGGACACATCCTTTGCGTCATAGTCACAAAATCAAATTGACAATAACATATGGATAATTTGGGGCTAAAGAATATGAAAAGAAGCTGTGATGTGACAACAGAATTTCGTATTTCTTTATCATCAGAAGCAATGAAAATTTTAAAACAAAAGTGTTTGCTCTCTTACAATGATTTCTTGTTTTTGTAACTGGTCCAGATCTCCTTGCTAGCAAAAATTATATGGCTTGTAATATGTAAGAAAACCATTTTGATCATTTAAGATAAAAGGGTTTGCGATGAAGGGATATTTTTGTATTCAGGGGGTATTAAACAAGCAAATGAATAAATAATCGTTATGAATCAAGAGATTGTTTTTATAATATAGATGATTAGCTTTAGTTTAATAAACCAATTTCACGCATTTTCATTAAAATTGTGTGGCTAATTTTTCCCGTGACAGGAAGATCAAATATTTTTTCAAACTGCTTTAAGGCTTCTATCGTCTTTTGATCTTCTATTCCTGTGACAATAACTTCTTCATGACCAAAATTACGTAAAGCTTTTTGCACCTGTAAAATATCTTCAACGGAAGGATCTAAAATAGCTTCTTTTGAATTTATTATATTTCTTGTTGTTGTATTATTTGCTATTTCTATTTCGTTCTGTTTAATTAATATCGCAATTTCATCTGTCGTGGGATTGGGTAAAACATTGTTTTGCCGTGTGTAAGTAGTTTGTTGTTTTGATAAAGCGATAGCACGACGCATTTTAGGGCCTTCCAGTCCATCTAAAGGTCCATCATAAAGTCCTAGTTTTGCGAGTTCTTTTTGCTGTTCCAGTATGCTTGTTGATTGAGGGGAGAAAGGTGAATTGGTGTGGTGATGACTTGGAGAATGGAGTGAAGTTACACGAGAGAATTCTTGTGATTTTGCTTCTTTTTCAGATAAATTGGAGTTTTTTCCTATATTTTGAACAGAAGAAAAGTTCATTTGAGTTAAAATATTTTGATGTATTGTCATTTGTGAAAATAAAGCATTAAATGCAACACATAAAAAACTGATGATAAAAAGAAGAGAGCCAACAAAAAATAAAGTATTTTTTCGTGTATAGAAATAAAGAGTTTTTACACTCCAAAAAATAAAATAAAAAATTGTCAGAAGAAGAGTGATAACAATACTACTATGGTATTTACGATGTTTTACAGTTTTTTTTCGGGACGTCTTTCGCTTTGTTGCCATTAGTTTTGATTTTCAGTTGCGTTTATTGTTCACAAAGAAACGAATGTAAATTACTTCTTATTTCAAGCTAGAAAGAATTGCATTGATATGATTGTTTTTTCCTTTCAAATTCCTAAAATAAGCTGTTTCATTATATCCATTTATAAATTGATAAATTAACAAAAGCTCTTATCAATTTTTATTAGTTTCGTATTTTACCAAACCTTTAATATGTTAAAGAAAACACCAAATTATTAATACTCAAGACTATGTTGGTGTTTTCAAACGAGCATTATCACATCTCATCATCTAAACAATAATGCTACGTTATTTTCCATTTTTGGCGCATATGTTTGCCCATTATTTAAAATCAAGTTGAGAGTATTTTTCTATCACGCTAAACTAATGATAATCATCATTATTCTTTTATAATCTACATATAGAGGGTTACTTATCCGTAAACGGTTTGGTAAGAACGATTATCTCTTAATGGTGTTATATTTTGGCATAAATTCCTTCTATTCATATTCAATAATTTTTATAAGTATCAATTAAATTGATGTTTACAATGTGATAGAAAAAAACTTGGCTTGAGACAGAAACATAAGGAATGCATCTATTTTTTGAATATTTTTATCGACATGTTGATCATCTTCATAATGTATCAGTAAAAATTTTATAGACAAAGTAAAATATTATATTGACACGAGAGTCAGAATAACAGAGCCGAACTGTCTTTAACCTTATCAACTAAGCTTAAAGCGATGCGTTATTATCTAAAATAAGTATGTACACAATACGGAAAAGAAATTGAACTATTGTTTAATCCTTATCTTATCGCTACACTTTCTTGTGGAATAAAAGGCCACAAATGTGGGGCGTAAACTTCCTACTCCTTATGCACGATCATGATTTATGTTTTTTATTTTTTATCATAGTTCATTGTATATAATAATCCTATAACTATATGATATTTTGTATAATTTTGGTGTTAATTCTTTATCGAATAGACAATTTATCCTATTTTTATACAGCGAAATTGTATCATATTTATGAAAAAGCCAATAATATAGGTTCAATAAATGAATACTCAATTTTATAAAAAACTCATTTTATAAATTTTTTATAAAGAAGAAGTGTGTAAAATACTCCTTTTATTGCATTTACCACTGCGGTACATTGATTGCCCATGATACGTTTTTTAATCAAATTATCATTTTTTTTGTTTTTTATTTTTGTCATTATTTCATTTTTTGTAGCAAATCCAAGCAGTAATCATTCTTCTAACTCAAAAAATGATGAGACAACAACGAGCGATGTGATTATTGCGTTTAAGGAAGCTTTAAATGACTTAGGAACATTTTGTGACCGTAATAGAGAAACCTGCAAAGTAGGGAAGTCCTTTTTTAGTTTACTTGGCGAACGCGCATATTATGGCGCAAGATCTGCTTATGAATATTTAGGGACATATATTAGGGAACAAAAATAATATAAAGATTTTTCCTAATGTTTTTCGCAAAATGGAAATAAAGGAATTCTTACAAAATCATATAATGTTATCTTGAAATAAGAATTTTTAATGTTCTTCATATTTATTATGTTAGGAAAATAAATATATTCATCATGATTATTAAAAAAGGAAACAGGACTAAGGTAATGGCGGAAACAATCGACAATATTATAGAGAACTTTTCGCTTTTGGATAATTGGGAGGATCGTTATCGTTATGTCATTGAGCTTGGCCATGAACTGCCGCCTTTTCCGGAAAGTGCTCGAAACGATGTCCACAAAGTTCCTGGTTGTGTCAGCCAAGTGTGGCTTTTATCGTCACGCAATAATTCAGAAGATCCAATATTAACGTTTCAAGGCGATTCCGATGCTCATATTGTGCGTGGACTTATTTATATCCTTCTTGCTTTTTATTCGGGCAAAAAGGCTTCTGAAATTCGCAACTCTGATGCTCAAGATCTCTTTGAAAAACTTGGTTTAAATGAAAATCTTACACCACAACGCTCCAACGGACTGAAATCAATGATCAAACGAATTCGCAACGAAAGCTATATATAATCCTTTTCTAAAAATCACGTACACAAAAAAACTTACAGAAAATGTGTATTCTAAAAAGCAACTTTATATATAAATTTATACAGAGGAACTATTTTTTCACAAAATATAATTATTTAGCTTTTTTCCGTTTACTTTTGCGCCCAAGACCCATTTCTTTGGCTAAAGCTGATCGCGTTTTTGCATAATTAGGCGCTACCATAGGGTAAGAACTATCTAACTGCCACTTTTCACGATATTCCTCTGGCAACATTCCATAATGTGTCATGAGATGACGCTTGAGAGATTTAAATTTCTTCCCATCTTCAAGACAAATGAGATAATCAGGAAATACTGAACGCTTTGGATTAACGGCAGGTCTTTGTTTTTCAACCTCAACTTCCGTTAATTCTAGATTCCCTGCTTTACGAAAAGCAGCATGGACATCAGCAATCAAACTTGGCACTTCAGTCGGTCGAATAGAATTATTACTCACGTAGGCAGCAACAATATCAGCAACCAATGTAATAACTAAATTGCTTTCAGTCTCTAAGACTGCACGATGTTCCATTCTTGTTTCCTTTAATTCAAAATCGAGTAATTCAAAATCGAGATGTAGTACATATACTCATAATATAGAGATCTCATGCACATGAGTTTCATATTGTACAAAAATCTTTTTTGTCAATTCAATTATTCTATAAAATTGCCAAAACACAAAAAAAACAAACAAATACCCCTTTTTTGTCATAATATACAATAAGAAAAACGAAATCCTTACATGCTAAAATATAGGTTTATTTTATAACATAGCATACATAACATGTAATATAACATAAATATAAAAAAATATAAGATAAAATTTATTCATTTTTTTGAGAAATTAAAAATAAAATCACGCATTATAAAAATAAAATATATAAAACAGTATTTTATTTTTACTACATATAATTT
>NZ_NJGE01000033.1 GCF_002777915.1 Bartonella tribocorum
CCCCATGTCACTCCCCCCACATCACTCCCCCCCGTGTCACTTTCTGTCAAAAAAGAACCCTTACTCATCAACAGCACCCCACGACAACCAACGCAAAGAAAAAAATAAACACCTGAATTTTTGCTTTAGATCACCCCTATAGAGATAAAAATGTACAAGAATTTAAAGATTTCATTGCAAAAGGACATCACAAAATACAATGATAAGAATAATAGGGATGAGAGTAATCAAAAGAATATCCAAAGCCATCTCAACAGCAGATATAGAGTGCTCTACCGGTTAGACAATAAAAAAAGCCGCACCACTAAGTGGTGCGGCTTATGAATAGAGATATAATTAAAATAACATACAAAAGAAATCAATATAAATACTTATACACAAAATGTATAGTATTGCAAGTTTTTTAATTATATTTATAAAACTTATCCAAAGATAAGTATAAAAAATGAACGATGAAAACACTTTTCATAAGATTATTCATTTGAATGAAAAAAGTTTTCTGTCTCTCTTATAGCTTTAAATATATGAAAAATAACGTTTTTTATTGAGCGATGTCATTTACCGTAAAGCGCACTTTAAAACCAAAATGTATCTAATAAATCAAACGCTTTGTTGATTTTTCTGAAAAAACTCCACGCGTAAACATACTTTTTAAGTACAAAGAATTGATTTATAAGGATCGTTTGTTTTTTATATTCAATGGATATCCGAAATCGTAAGATTCTCTCATTTTCAAATCTGTTCCATATCGCTTCAACCAAAACTCTCTCTCTTCCTTATAAGAAAAGACAAAACGATACGCATTTTTTCTTATCAATATTTTTCTCTACCTTAATGCTTTTGAAAATTAAAATTATTTTTATGGAACTTTTAACAGCTAAAATTGGCATTTTAGCTTTAAATGGAATGTAAAAACAGCAAGTTTTTTATAGATTTAAAAGCAAGGCACGTTCTATTCACAAAATTATTCAAATTGTTGCAAGAACTTTTTTTGCAAACTTCTTTGCCATTGGTTTTTACTTGAAGAAGGCTTCTTTTTTTGTAGACTCCAAAACCTTGCTATACTTATATGCCTTCATTTTTTCAAAAACATCGTGATAAACTTACCTGCAACAACGCTTCTCTTTATTAAAGAGATCGTTTCTATCAATTTTTGACATCTTTAAAAACATCTCAACAGCAGAACAATTCCACGCCTCAGCGAAAATATAAATAAAGTTTATCTTATCTATAGCTTCAAAAGCATGCCTCTTGTTATGATCACTTTTTTCTATTTTTTCTTTTGCACAAGAGAAGAACCATCTCTAAAAGACTTAAACTTAATGTTTTGACCAGCACTACTGAATATTTCAGGTTTCTTCGTTGATGTAAGTCCATAAATAAAAGAGCTGTAGTTTATTTTTGGTGTATCGGATATCGTAAATTGAGAAACAAAACTGCTCCTATCCATAGATGCTTCTATATCAATGGCAGCTGCATTCGCCTTAATATCGGTTATTCCACCACTCACAAGAGTATTCATATTGCTTTGATCCTCTTGTTTCACATTTTGTTTTTGTTTGCCATTGGCAAGATCAAGCGTATTTAACTTTTTTTCTAAAGCGTCCATACGTTTTGAAATTTTTGTTATATCTTCATATGCTTTCTTCAACAATGCGTTCAAAGGCGCATGTCCCATTCTTCCGCTGGCATAAAGAACCACACGAATACATTCAGGATCATCAATATCAGCAATAGAAAATGGAAAAAGTGCCATTACATCCCCCTTTTTAAACAGCCCCATAGAGCCATTTGAATATCTTTTCCCTTGTAGAGCTCTTTCATTAAGCAACCGCATTAAAGGCTTTTGAAAAAAATTTCCTCATTGAAAATTTTTACAAGATATTTTTTCAGATTATAGTCTGTTTTTCACCTAAAATGGCGATTTTACCCCCGCCCTACAAAAAATGTATAATAACATTGCATGCTTTGTCGACTTCTCCCAACAGGACAAAGGAAACCTCAGCGATCTTTAAAACCCCACAACTTTTGAACAATGCCCACTGCTAAACAATAGTCTGTAAACAATCTGGCTTCTTGGTCTAGAAAATTCCACTGAAAGGACTCCCCCTTTCAAAGGCTCGATTCACCAAAGCTCAAAGGAGAGATTTCATGAAGCTTTACAAGCAAACCCTCGATATTCACCCCACACATTAAAAAACACCCCCATGCATAAAGTTTTAACCACTCCTCAAACAATGGTATTTTACGACACAACGGGATCAATGATTATCTGATAGATTTTTTTAATCTCACGCTCATCCTGTTTTAAGAAATTGCCTGACAAATACAAAATGCCATTTGCCAAAGAATAGCTCAAAGACGCAACCACGCATTACAACACATCACCAACCTGCTCTGACAAACAGAGCATCCATTTTGAAAAAAGAGACAGCTCCATTCCTTCCATTTAAACTCTTTAACAATATTAAACATATTCGTTGACTGCCTTCCCAACATCTCAAAGAACAAAGATTTGCCCCCACAACAGTTTGTAAACACCCCAACAGCTCTAAAAGGACTTTATCTGCTGAACATTGATGGATTTCACTTGCCATAAAACTCTATGAACTATAAGCCCTACGAGAAAATTTTGCTCTAAAGATTGGCTCATGTATTCAATACGTCGTGGATCAACAAGCTATCTGACGGGATATCATCACCTTCAATGACAATATTTGAACAATGATCTTTTACGGCATAGATGGCATAAGAGAATAAAATGATCCCTTAAGCTTTTTATCATCGCCCATCAAAGCTCTAAACCCAGCCGCCTTAACAATGTTATCACGACACCAACAAGAAATAAGGAGAGATTAGATAAAATCTTTGTTTCCTCAGTAACAAATTCTCTGAATAAAGAACGATTTTCTTCTTTCTTTTACCCCCTCCACTCAATGATCACTGTCTCAATTGTCTAAAGAACAAGCGACAAACGTAATCTTTAAAGCTGCGCAAAAAGTAAAGCCATAAAGAGGATTCATTTTTTTTCAGGAAGGCCTCTAGGCTTTCAGCATAATATATTCAATAAGACTTTTTTTCATAACTAACATTTTTGCAAGCATTTTATCTTTCTCTCACACAGCTTTTGTTCTCAGGCTTTGACGGCATAAACCACGGCCATATTGACGGGGCGTGTTTCATCCCCCCCTGTTTTTTGCAACAAGACCTTATGTTCATGCTCTCCCGCAGAATCTGTCAACATATTTGTATTGAAGACCATAGCTATATGTCTTTTACGATCACTACTCTCTATATCCATAACGAGATTGTCAATCATTGGCAAACTATGCTGGTGTTTCCCTGTCGAATCTGTTTTTCCTTCATGGGTATGGGCTTTAAAAGACTCTTCTTGTCGACTTCCCAAGAGGCGTCCTTTATCAATGCCTTTTCCACTATCGACCCCCCGTAAAAACATTCCCCGCAAATCGGGAACATTAAATGTTGTTTGCCCATCTCCTTTTCCCCATGTTTCCCCCAGCACAGCAAAAAGATTAGCATAGTTCTTTCGTGAATATTCTTTACCATCACAAAGTAGCCACCCAGGGGGTATTTTTTCGCTAGCAAAAGTCCCAATAAATCCGGATGAAAAAGATTCAGGTAAAGGAGGAAAGGGCGGAATTTCTGGAGGTTTTATGGTAGGATTGGTTAAAAACCAGCCATCAGCATTTTTCCCAGCAATATCATGCGTATAAACGAGTTCATAAAGCCCCCCCTTTTGAATTTCCCCCCCTTTTAAAGGCATAACCCCCTCTGGCGTTGCCATATAAGTTGGTCTTGGAGGCAACTGATTTAAAGAAACATCTGTTATCCCGCTATTGACGCCTTGAGCTTTAAAGCGCACAACAATGCCATCCATATAGGCCTCAAAAAAAGACTTTGTTGCCAAACGAAGGGATGTTCTCTTATTCTCCCCATCAACCGTAAACTGTGTTTCAATCACGCCCCCATTATCCAACAAATATTCTTTGATACGTTGCATCATAGCGCGCGCACTATCATTGACTGAACTTGGCGGTTGCCCTTCAGCCCAGTTTATACTCTCATCGACATAAGCATTTTCTGATGCGATGAGTGACCAATCATAAATCGAACTCATAGAAGACACTCTTTTTGCAAAAAGGAAAAACGCGCAAAGAACGAAGAAAAGAAAGCGACAATTTTATTTTGTGAAGTCGGAATTTTCTTCATTTTTAAGCCTATTTTGTCGTAATCAACATGCAGTAATTTTGTCTTTGCATTGACAAAAACGGCTTCAGGCTTCACACGCAACACGTCTTGCGCCAGAACACCCTGATAACGTTGTGGATTTCCTTTATAATTAAAGCTATAAAGGGGATATCCTTTTTTCTCTCCCACAGGGATAATATTTTCTTTTGCTCTCACATCGCAAAGCCCTAGAATTCCTCCGACCAATCCCAGCACTTGCTGCGCATCACGCAAGGGATCTTTTGTTACAGAAGGTATTGTTGTAGATTTTCCTGAAGTTGTCCCGTAATTTCCCGCAGCCTGTGTTCCAACCTGTAACAAGCGTTCCAATCGGTTCCAATCTTGATTATCTTGTTCTGACCATTTTTGGCGCTCAGCATCTAAGACATTTTGACGGTTTATATCTTGAATCATTCCCCCTTTCAGGGCATTTCCTTGCACATTACTCTGTCCTTGATAATATGCATTTGCCGCATTAACCTGATCATGCTGAGAGCGATCAATCATCTGATTTGCGTTCATCATATTGTTAATATCTTGATTATATTGCTGTGCTGCAGCATTTGTTGCCAAAGCGCCTAACTCATCAGCAAGCACGCCGGTATGCGCCCCCGAACCATAACGTCCTGCCCCAGACATCGATTGATTAATCGCATCAGAAGTTTTATTCAAAGCATTTTGCAATGCAGCATTAAACTTACTATTGCTTCCAATCCAATTTCCCTTGGCCATACTGGAAAGATTTGCAGCACTATTAGTTGGTGCATTTAACCACTGGGTTACCACAGGATTGTTGTAGAGCCCTGCGGCTTGTTGTAGACCGGTCAGTGCATTTTTTGTCATATCGCTAAGACCAGCAACACGCTCTCCCTGATAAACGTTTCCGCCAATTCCTTTATTATAAAGTCCAAGCGCATCAGAACTAGCTTGTTTCAGAATATCCGCCGCCCACGCGGGTGGCGCATTTGTTTGTGTTGTCGTCTGTACTTGAGGTGTTTTTTTTCTACTCATGGACCCAGAACCTTTCTATATTGTATAAGATTACGAGAATATCCGTGATGCGCGAGCCTTTTCGCCCATCCAGCTCTTCCAAACATATGTATTTCTTCAGCCTTGATTGTTCGCGCCCATTTTTCGACCTCATCAATCAATTTGACCAATTTCAGCCCTCCCTCTCCTGCAAGATCTGAGAGAACGACACATTTTTTCCCCGTATGGGCACTTTCAACTTTGGTTATTGCAAAAGCACTAAATTGGATTTTATTTTTTAAGACCAGCCACAATTGTGCTTGTCCTGTCGCGATTTCTTCGGCAATTTTTTCCAGACACACATCATCAGGAAAACGCTGAGCATATTTTTTAAATGCCCCATTGAGCGCCTCTTGATAAGGTGCTATTTTTTCCCACGACCATTGCTCTGTCAAATGAGCAGAATACAACTCTTGACGCTCTTGCATCATGATTTTGGTGCTCTTCACTTTTTCACACACACCCTACCCCCTAGCAGACTTCACACATTTCATGGCTAGCACACACTTCTCAAAAGAAAAAAGAAACCGAAAAGCCACCATCATCATCCCCCCATTATCTCCACATTATCTCCCCTTGGGCATCCCCTTGTCACAAGATAAGAGAGCAGATTTTTTTATAAAAACCATAATACCAACTATTTTTCCATAGCATAAGAAAGCATCAGCCCCGCCTTATTCCTTTGAGAATAAGGACAAAGCTATCGCAGGCATTGTCTGGTTATCACGACTTGGCTATCGCATGGTTTCTTTATTATAAAGGCTCGGCTATCGCATATATCTTTTAATTATTATGGCTTGGCTATCGCATATATCTTTTAATTATTATGGCATGCTATCGCATGCCGGCCGGCATCAATTCCACATCAAATCCAGTGACATGAGACCAGTTCACTCCTTTAGGAATGCGCAATTTAAAGCGATAAAACCGCGCCCTTGCGCGACAATGAATTTGTCCGGTATTATAAGAAGGCTGTTTTTCTGGCAACCAAACCGTTTCCTCTTCAAGAGATTGTCGAAAGCGCATGCCCACAGACAAATAAAACTTTCCACTATTGACTTGAGGCATGATATTTTTCACCCGTGTTATCACGCCATTTGTCTGCCCCATTTCTTGTGAAGTGACCACACAAGCCATAGGAGAACCAGAAAACGAACCAAGTCTTCCCTGTTGATCAAAGGCTCCCAGAATAGGTGATTCATTTTTCCAAGCTTTACTGTCGAGAGAAAAGGACAAATCATCAATATTTTGAGCGACAAAATCAAGACCCTCTAGGGTTGTTCCCGTCAAGAAAATGGGTAAGATCATTTTGATATCCACGAGAGCTTTTGTCCATTTTTGCAATCCCCAATCATAAATAAGCAAGATACGTTTCTGGAGACTCTCATCCGTATCCACCATCCAATAAACACGATTATACACGCCATCAATCGCCGCAGACATGGTATACAGATTACTCTGCCTTGATTTAGCAGTCATGGTTCGATCAACTTTTTCAAAGCCAATGGGTATAATCTGTCCGTCATTGGTTATTTGATAAAAACCGCCCTCATCAGCAAAAAACGCTAAGTCTCCGCGACAAACAATCGATTCAGCATTTTTTGCCCCTCGTTTATCGTGGATTTTTTGGAAACTAAAAATAATTTTAGAGCCAGGGATAAAAGAACCAGCATAGATTGCAGAACGCATAAAGATAATTGGATTTGTTGTTTCGGTCGCCCCTTGCACAAAACCGCCATCAGGAAAATCTTGATAATCACAGCTTTTTTTTCCTACGGTCCAAAATTCTGCATCATTAAGTCCCGACCAATGAACCCGTCTTGGATGCTCGGTTAATTTCATCAAACAGACAAAATCTCCCCAGATGCGAACAATTCCTGCTTGTGGTGGATTTCCCCCTAAATTTCTAAATGTTTTATCACGAATAATATCGATCACTTGTGGTTTATCATTGGCATTAACCGCAATGATAAAATCACCAAACAAAGCAAAAGACCACGGCGCATCGACATTCGCCAGATAAGATTTTCCTTTTTGGCTAATATCTTTCCACTTCATGGTTGTATTATCCAGCAAGAAAATTTTTTCTCTTGTCCCAACAATAATAGAAACCCCATTTTTTGTTTTAACCGCAAGAGCGCCTAAAATGGGCTCTGGACATGGCTCTGACAAAGGTTCAAAACTTGGCATAGGGATATAAGAGCCATCAGCCGGAAGGACATTAACCAGTTCATCGGTAAAAATTCCATTGATATCCGCCACATCAGGTCGATAATCAGCGATTGGGAAAAAAGCCATCAAGACCCCCATAAAATATTTGAAAGAGCCCAGCGCCAAAACACCAAGGCTTGCTCATAAAAACCACAAAAGCCCTTAAAATTTTAAGAGCACAAAATTCCACAAATACACAACCTAAAGTTGTTACGCGCCTCGAGAAAAAGGGGACCACACATCATGGCAAGCCCACCGCCTTCCACCAACGCCCAAGCAAAATCCATCATCCACACTCTTTAAAATGCCAGCTGCACAACTTCCCCCATCCTTTAAATACCGACCTCGCCACTGCCAACACGCTTCAATGCCATCAAGAAAACCCCAAGCATTGCGCCCCCCCCAGAAGATGCCCCCATAAGATATCTGAAAAGCCTAGCACCATTCCAAAAACACCAAAGCTGATTGATGAGCCCCCCCTAAAACAAAACTTTAAAGGCATAAAATCCCATCAAGTCACAACTCAAAGTTGATACATTCAAAAAAATATCGACATCCACTGCCCCCAGCAGCGGCTTTTTCCTCAAAACCTGCCCCTTCAATGCCACTGTGAAGCTTAGCACCAATCGAGACACCAACACTCATTCAATTCCCAAAGCGCATCGAGGTATAAGCACGACTCTCGTCTTTAATAGCAATCTTCAGCCATAAGGGATTAGAAAAAACCTTTTAAAAACTCATAGGGCGAATTTTTGAGGAGCCTTTTCGACGGGATGTTTCAATACGCAAAGCTTGAAGCTGTTCTTGAAAATCTCTAAAAGAAACGGCGGCATATTCAGGATCTTTAAGGATATTTTTATAAAGTTCATATTTTGCTCGTGCTTTAATGAGATCAAAAGCATAAATCAACCAAGGATTATTGTCCTCTTTGAGCTGTTCATCGCTAACATAAACAGGAGCATAAGAAAGTTGTACATCTTCGACATTTTCTGGTGTTGGAAAGAGTCCTATTTTTTGATCAAGACACGTATAAAAGAATGGTGTTCCTAGCTCAGGATGCAGACCATATTGTTGATGCAACACTTCAACGGGCTTAAAGAACAACTTTGTTGGTGTTGCATTTTTTGTTGCTAAAAAGACGTCTTCTAGAGTTTTTTCTGATTCAATAAAAACGCCTTCTTCTCGTCCATACCATGTTTTTTCACTTTGTGTTTTGAACGTGCTTTTTCGCCTTTCATTAAAGAAAAAGGGTTCGCGTTCACACAAGCGCAAAGCCGTAACAATGGAATCTTGAATTTGCAAAGAATATTCAGCTGTTGTATCGTCAATTTCATCTTGAATAAGCGCGACCATAGAGGCAAAATTTTGTGAGCGGTCTAACTGTATAAGATCGCACTTGTTAGGATCACTGGATAAAGCGGTCATAAGCCTGTCCTTTTTCTGGAAGCATTTTAAATTTTTCCCCCAACAAGAAGAATCTGTTGGGGGAAGTGAGCAAGCATTTGCTTTAAGCAGGTGCCCCATAAGTTGGAATAACGATTGTGCCAAAATCCTGAGCCCCTTGCGAACTTCCTGGCAAGGTAAAGCACGTTTTTTTCATTCCAATAATGGTTTTTGCCGCAACACCGAATTCTCTTTCATAATCGAAGAGCTCTTCCACCAATTTATAGCGTGTTGCGCCTCGATCTTTCCCAAAAGCGATCACGGCACTTTGCGCGCCAAGAAGAACAGCACGACGCACATTGGGAACAGCTTTATTTGCTGTTCCAGACTCGACCCCTTCGGTAATATGTTCGGCTTCGCGTAAAACGACACCATTATACATGCCCAAAGATCCATCATAGAGCGGATTTTTGATACGGCTTCCACTATAGATTGCCTTAGTAATATCGAGCCATTGTCCCGCATCTGTATTGGTTCGCAATTGCGTCACTTGGGTTGGATGAAGATAAAGCACATAAACATTTTCCCCATCGATCCGCACAGGTCTAATTTTAGGATTTGCCAATTTAGCCCGTTCCACAGCTTTATCGATCAGTTTAAGATCAAAAACATCGTTTTCTTTTAAATCTTCATCTTTTGTTTTATCGTGAGGACGCACAACACGTTTATTGGTTGGAGCCGTTGGAGCATTAAACCCATAATGAACGGGTTTAAGTGTAATGGAGCGCCCTTCAAAGTTAATCGATTTTGCGGTATATCCGCAAACTTGAATGAAGAACATCATACTGAGACGATCCGCATACCAATCAACCAAACCATTTTTGGCTTCCGTACGCAAATCATGAAGAATGCGTTGCTGATCAATGGTGCCCTCATTTTTGACACGCACCGCATGAACGAGTTCATTAATGGCCAAGCGATCATTGAGAAACTGTAAAGCCTCTTCATTGCCTTCCAATGTTTGCCCTTCACTCACCCCATCACCGAGCAACTGGACACGCAAATTAAAGCTAATGGCATCGCCACTTGCTTTTGTGGTTTCATCCTTTAATTGGACGATACTGTTTGAATCATTTCCAATCAACGGTGCAATCGGGATTGCTTTTGAAACTTCTTGGTTTAAGAGTTTAGACCATGTGCGCACTGCCATTGGGTCATTGAGTCCGATATAAGTTACAGTCATTTTATCCTCGAAAAGTTTATTGACATAAAAAAAACCCAGCAAAGCGCTGGGCACTCAAAACACCACATTTCATTTCAAATGGTGAATAGGTTGTTGTCGTGTATTTTGTTTCTGTTAGCCTCTCGCCTCCCACCGATAAGAGCTCTCCTCAGCACATCTGTGCTTTTTAGAAATCCCCTCTCTTCCCCCTCCACCTACACGCTCTCACGTGTTCTGCAAAAAACATCCCGCACATTCCCGCACCAGAACCCCTCTCACGTGTTCCGCAAAAGACACCTGTCACATTCTTGTTGTTAAAATTCTCTGCCACCCATTAAACGATTAAAAGCCGCTTTATTTTTAGGATCAGCAACCCAAGCGCTAAATTCCGCTTCTGACATTTTATCCAGCATATCCAAAGAAATCGGCCCATTTGGCGTCAAGCCGTTATAAGCCGCAAGAGTACGGGCAGAATTATGCCTTTCCTGTAAATTTTCACCCATGGTATTGAGAATATTTGTGTAACCAATTTTTTGTGCAATCGTGTAAATGACTTCAGCCGGATTTTGATTTTTTTGCGCACAATCGCGCAAGATCTGCTTCAACTCCTCACCAATCCTTGCATCAATATTTTGGGGATCAGCCATTTCGGGATAGAGCGAAGCATAAGCTGCCAACTGTTTAGCCCGCGTTTCATAAATAAAATCAGCTGCTTGATCAAAATCATGATGCTTTTGTTTAACACTTGCAACCGACTGCTGATAGAATGCCTGCAACTGTTCTGCTTCACGAACAGGGGAAGGTTGTTGTTTTTCATGTAAGAGCCCTTGTTTTTGGAGTGTTTTTCCCAACCATTGCATATAGCCCATAAAGTCCTTTTGCGGATCTGGCGGGCCATTCTCCCCCCCTTGCTCCCCTTTCTTTTCTTCTTGCGAAGATGTCTGTTGTTGATGCCTTTGCCCTTGGAAATTTTCTTCCAAAGTTTTTGCTTCTTGTCCAATTTCACCCTCTTCTCCCTCTTGTGTTGAGGCAAGAAAATCTTGTTTCAAATGGTTTTGTTCTGCTGGGGTTAAATGTTCTTGATCCATAACGTTAGCCTTTTCTTTTTTTAAACAATCAAATTAAATTTTTCAGATAAAACAGTTTATGCGCATTGATCCCCCAATGTCCTGCCATTCCTTGGGCTCTAGCATATGACACCATGTTCCCTCTCACATGATGGCAAGCACCATCTCTTAATCTGCCCCCAAAACACTCTACCTCCAAAATACCCGCCCCCAAAACACCATGGTCCAACAAAACACTCTTCTAAGCTAAAGAGAAAAGACATTGCTCTCTATAAGCATAAGCAACATTGTGTCATGGAAATTATAGAGATAATCACCCACCCATTGATAAAGATCATCCAAGATCGCAGATTATAAAGCACTTTTATAAAGCACTTTATTGTTGAGCCTTTAGGGTCTGTAACATCTGCATGATCTGCTCTGCTCCTGTATGATCCCCCATTGGTACTGCAGCATTTTGCTCTTCTTGAAGAGCGTTTTGCGCCTTTAGCGCAATTTTATGAATAAGAGAGGCCGGTAAAGGCGAATAGCGTAAGAGATCGAGCATAATCTCTGGTGTTGCAAAATTTTGCATCAAAGGAAGCAATTGCATGATCAATGCAAAAGTACGCTCTTTTTCATTCAGACTTGTTGGTGCATCATCCACGACAATATCATATTCCAAACTTGTTACCATTTCGCGTGTCAAAGGAACATACTGCGCATTTTCATCCCCAGCAATACGAACCAACCGCCCATCGGACAGATAGTTTTGAATAAGATAGAGAATAATTTTCCCCTGTCGCTGCCGATATCGACGCAAACCATCAAAAAAGGAAGCCAACAGATTAAGAGATGATTGGCGCCGTTGTTGTTCAAGAATACCGGGCTGATTAACCGCTCGAGTGCCAACAAATTCAGAAGACAAGCCCGTCACCTGCTCGAGAGCACTCTTTGCTTCATTAAACAATTGGAAAAACCCTTGCGGAAATTGCGCCACCGGTTTAGGCTGGATTCTTCCACCAGACACAGCCCCACTTTTCAACCAAGTAATGCTATCGGCTCTCGCCCAACTCTCAAGAGCTTGTCGATCATCATCAAAAGCATCACGTTCAGCCATAATCCCGCCTTTTGATTGGCTATTGAGCAAATGCATCACTTGACTAAAATATTTGTTTGCCCACCGTTGTGGATCTTTTGTAGGGCGCACAAGCCCGTAGAATTGCCGGCTTAACTTATCAAAAGTACCGGTAATACATTCCCATCCCAATTGCCCCGCGGGAACCAAAGGCTTATCGGGTGTTTCAAGCAACTTTCTGCCTAAAAATGCCCGTTTGACAATCTTTCTCATCAACCGTGTTGCTTGAATATCGGGAAAGGCTTTCCTTAAACTTTGGAAATCCTGCTCTGAATAATCAATAAACTTTCCACTTTGCGGCTCAAGCACTTTATAAACCACCTCACGTTCAAACCAGCGACATTCAGCCAATGTCACCATTTTAGGGCGTTGATCGCTTGTTTGCTCTTCCCCTTCTTCTTGATATCCCCCTTCTTGTTGATAAGGCTGTATCCCATTGTTTGTTGGATGTAAAAAACTCTGATGTTTCACCCAATCGGCATTCAGATCGCTCCAATGAACATGGGGAAACATTTGTTGCGCCACTGCCAAAGGCTTTTCATCAATGTACCATAAGCGTTGTGCATCAATGAGATTAGACTTAACAGCACTCGCATCCCAGACCATTTTCATAGGATCAAGCCGCGCAATAATGGGTTTTCCTTGTGGATCTTCTTCATAATCAAGGCGGGTATCTGTCCAGCCCATTCCACAAATGACCGCATCTTGAAAAGCATCGGAATCTTCATATTCCCCATCCGCTTCATCGCGAAACCATTCGGCTGCCCCTGTTAGAATCTGGTTTGCAAAGGCTGCCCCTTCTTGTCGTGGAATAAATTGGACTTGTCTTTTATTATTGCGCTCAGCCCCAATGACGGCATTAATCAAAGGTGCAATACGGTTAAAAGTCATAACCGGTCTGTTTTGTTCGTTCAAGACAGCCAAGTCTTGCTCATTCCATTGCCGCCCATTATAAAAATCGTAGTCTTCTTGGGCATTTTTTCGCCATTTTTCCACATGCGCAATATCATCCTGATACCAGCCTACGAGTTTTTTAAAGAGTGCTTGATGTTCAAGCGTTTCGGTTTGATCAAAAGAAGAAAAAGAAGAATCTGTAAGTATATTCATTAAAAAGCCATCCATGAAGTTTGAGAATGGTGAGAAGAGCGATAGGTATTTTTTTTAGGTCGGGCATGGGGCTGTTCATAAGCCACACACATCAGCCCAAAGGCATCGGCCCCATGGCTTGCCCAATCATGTTCCGCGCCAAGACCAATATTGCGCTGTTCATCACGCTTTTCATGATACCAAGCGAGTGCTTTTCTCCCCGCACCTGTTGTGTCACGATTAAACCATAGAGCAGGAAACAAACGCCTTACGGCTTCGATCCGCATTTTTACAGCGCCCGTTCCCTGATTAGGAATGATTTTGGTTTGAAAACCCGCCTGTTGAAGTGCACTTTCAAAACTGACATTATAGACACGATCTTTTGTTGCCCCATCATGGGGCAAGACCATGAGCGCCTTTTCATATCCCTTTTGAAAGACCCACCCCACATGCTCAGAAAGCGGTTGCCCTTGGGCTTCATAATAATCGAGTACGCGAATTTCCCGCCCCACAAATTGCGCGACCCACAAGGCGGTCGCATCGGCCTTAGCTCCGGTTCCCCCGATATCCCAAAAGATTTTAATTTGGATCAAAGGATCACGTGGAACGGTGGTAATCCGCCCTTCCATTTCGGCTTCAAGCAGACATTTCTGATAATAAGCCCCTTGCACAGCTTGGAGATATCCCCCTTCCCAAATATGGTTATACTGCTCTGGTCTTTGCTGCAAATCGTCCATTCGATCCCGATTAAGTTTTTCGGGAAATTTGGGATTATCGCGCCAATTAATTTCCGCCCCTTTGATATTGGGATTATCTACATTTCGGAAACGTTTTTCCACGGGGGCATTTTCATGGCATGGGTTCCAAGTAACCCATAATTCTGCATTCCAATCTTTTCCCTCTTCGCGCAAAGTTGGAATAAGCGTTTGCCAAGCGGTCTCGGTTACCGGCTCTGCCTCATCCACCCAACAGAGGAAAACACGCCCCATTGATTTAATACTAGCGATATTTCGATCCAGCCCAGCGAAAACATAGACAATCCGTCCATCTTTTGATTTAATATATTTATCACCGATTTCATAATAATCTTGTAGAAACGAATAAGACTCGATAGCGCGTTTAATTTCTTCCAAAGAACTCTCATTGAGAGAATTTTGAAACTGTCGCGCACAAAGGATAATACCGCGTTCTCCGGCCATTCCATGGCGATATCCCACCACAGCTGACATCAAAGCAAAAGACCGTGTTTTTCCAGAGCCCCGTCCTCCCCAAGCAGCGCGCACATCGGCTTTTCCCGTAAAGACAGGAATAAGCTTTGGAATAAGAGCCACTTGAGCCGTTTTCTGCCCGATTTTTTGAGAAATTTTCTGAACAATTGTCATGATCAATTTTAATTACTTTAGAAACAATTAAGCGTCACATCTTTGATGATGCCAAGTCTCATGATCCTAGGATAATTTAACGAAAAAGCGTTCTTTTCAAAAGCACTGCTTTATCTTCTCTTCATCCTGCTACTCAACGCCTTCTCCTTTTTTGCATGAGCTCCCCCCTGAGAGAGCTCCTTGACAGATCCCCCCCCTGAGC
>NZ_NJGE01000034.1 GCF_002777915.1 Bartonella tribocorum
CAGAGCCACAAACCCTAGCATGACCATAGACGCGTGCATAACTAAAAACCGTAGCATCATAAGAAATATGCGCATGGTCATAAATATGAGCATCAGCAAGAACGCGGGCAGCACCACTCACATGAGCATTGCCATAAACATTGCCATACACATGAGCACTCCCATAAACACAAGCCTGATCATAAATCTTTGCATATTGAGAGATAAAAGCCTTACCATAGACTTCAGCATTGCCATAAACGAGACCACAGACTTGAGAATAATGGCGTATTTTTGCATCATCATAAACACGGGCATGACCATAGACACAAGCGTCATCATACACCCAGCAATTGCCATCATGGGATAGGTTAACTTCCTTTTCAATAAAACCGCCTAAAGCACCCGCTTTTATATCATCAAAATCTCTTAAAGCCCGAATGCGATAAAGGCTTGTAATATTTCGAGTAAGTGCATGTTTGATTTTTTTGATTTCGCTGGTTAATTCGTATTTTTTGCACATAGGGATACCCTCACAATCTAATGTGATAAACGTTTGATAAAATTTGAAATGGAAAATTTATTTAGAAAGCAGGCGCCCCCGCCGCGCCCATTCTTTATTTAAGCAGCTTCATTTATGGTTTTGTTATTATTACCAATATCATCATAAATTTTTTGATTGCCATCAACTATAGCATTGCCAAAGATTTTTACTAAGTAACAAACATATGCATTGTCAGAAACGACGGCATTATCGTAAACATGAGCAGCCCAATCAATACGAGCAGAGCCTAATATTTTTGCATTGCCATAAACAAAGCCCTTTACATAAGCATTATCAGCAATTTTCGCATTATCAGAGATTTTTGCATCAAAAACGATATTAGCTTTATTACAAACAAAGGCATTGTCATAAACTTGACCACGAACGATAGCATTGTCATTAATTTTTGCATTGCCATAAACATGAGCATTTGCACCAAAAACCCATGCATCATCATTAACAACGGCATTGCCATAAACTTTAGCATTTCTATTAATACAAGCATTATCATGTATTTTTGCATTGTCAGAAACGACAGCTTCCCAAAAAACGGTAGCGTTATCATAGACCCAGCAATTGCCATCATGAGAGAGATTGCTTTCCTTTTCGATAAAACCACCTAAATCACCAGTCTTTACATCATCAAAATCTCTAATGGCTTTAATGCGGTGTAAAGTATGACCAGCCACACAACGCGTTTCATTCGTAAATTCGTATTTTTTTGTTATAGGTAAAGAGACACAAGCGTCATCAGAAATTTGAGATGCAAGATTAATCGTTTCATTGTCTTCAATACGTGTATACCAATTAATAAAAGCATTCCCATAGACTTTTGCATTGTCTCTTATAACAGCCTTATCACATACAGCGGCGTTATTAAAAACACGAGCATGTTTGTAAACAAAAGCATATCCAAAAACCAAGGCATTATCATGTATTTTTGCATTGTCATAAACACTAGCAAAATCAAATACCTTTGCATTATCACAAACCGTTGCGTTATCGAAAACACGAGCATAATTAAAAACAGTAGCATTATCAGAAACAAGAGCATTATTATAAACACAAGCCTCATTAGCTACCCAGCAATTACCATCATGTGATAAGTTACTTTCCTTTTCAATAAAGCCGCCTAGATCCCCTGCTTTAACATCAGCAAAGTCTTTTAATGCTTGGATACGATAAAGGGTATGATTACCAAATACACGCGTTTCATTTGTGAGTGCAAACTTTTTTTGCATAGCACAATTCCTTTATAAAAGAAGATTAAATTTTGAATGAAGAATTTGAAAGGAGGGGCGCCCCCGCCGCGCCCGCGCCATTATTTACGCAGCGTTATTTATATCCTGATCAAAACCACAGACATCTTCAGAAAATTTCTTATTTTCTTTAAGCACCGCATTGCCATAAATCGTTGTAAATTGGCAAATTTGAGCCTTGCCACTCACATGAGCATTATCGTGAATGTTTGCACAGGGACCAACACGCGCCGAGCCAGAAACCTTGGCATTGTCATAAATATTGCTACCGCCATAAACTATAGCCTTATCAAAAACATGAGCATTACCATAAGCTTTTGACCACGTAGCAAGGCGTGATTTTCCATAGACATGGGCATCATTAAACACAAGCCCACTCACTTGAGCATTTTCATAAACACGGGCGTTATCGTAAATAAGAGCCCCCTCCGTAATAACGGCATTATCACTCACAACGGCATTGCCAAAAACATAGCCACCAATTTTTGCATTGCCATTAATGATTGCATTGTCATAAACATGTGCTTTATCACTCAAAACCCATGCCTTATCACTAATCACGGCATTACCATAAACCCTCGCATAATTCACAACACAGGCATTATTGCGTATTTTTGCATTTTCGGAAACGCTTGCTTGGATAACCATAGCATCATCATAGACCCAGCAATTGCCATCATGAGAGAGATCACTCTCATCTTTAATAAAACCGCCTAGATCGCCAGCTTTAACATCATCAAAATCTCTTAAAGCTTTAATGCGGTGTAAAGTCACGCCGTTAACAACGCGGGTTTCATTAGTAAGTTCATATTTTGGAGATGTTTTTTTCTTATTAACGGGGGTGTTTTTTGAGATATTTGTCATATTTAAAACCTTACGGATTAATAACGTTTTCACTTGACACTCTATAAGAGCATCGGGCGTTGAAAACACGGCCGTAAGTCCGTTGTTATGCTTTTCCCACAAATGGGTATTGTATGGCATAACCACACCCGACAAAATTCTCATATACTAACAAAAGCATAAAAGATAGCCAGTATTTTAAAGACATGGGAGAGGCTGTTTCGTAACCTATCCGCTTACGGTTTAAGTGTTTTCATCACTTGATTACTTATATAACAAAATACGTATTTATTGTCAATTAATATTTTATCTTTTTTGATATTTTTTTGTATTTTTTAAATGCATTGTGTATTGATAATATCTTATGCTTATGAATTGCTTCTTTTATATTTATATGCGTTTAAAGCTATATTATAGGCTTTATGAAACGATTGCGTTCTGTTTTGAATTATACATTTATAATATTTAAAAACGCTCTCATAATGCGTGTTTTTAGCTTTATAACCTATCAATTTTTTCACTAAATGAATTTTAATTTTTTTGTGAATTTTGTTTATAACATATTTGCAACTTAACTGCTTTTATAGAGATGGTCTTTATAACCAATGTTTTCATTTGCATTATGATTATAAAACCTTGCTGTTTTTATGCATTCTCTATAGCTGTTATATGCTTTATAGCCATGGCATCATTTTGCATTTTCATAAGAGAAACGATAAATAGGATATAGGATAATTGCGATTTATAGACTGTTATGAAAATATCTAAAGAGAGATTGATAATTATAGAGATTAGCAAAGTCCCTTTTAATAGGCTTTTGTTATTTTGATTAGTTCTTTTTAAAAGATAAAATTATATTTCTAGTGAGTGATTAACACGTGTCTTATGAAAAGCGTATGAAATTAAAAACTGATTACGTTATTAAAATCCCTTTTATGAATTTTAATCAGTTCTTTTGAATGATAACCTTATGATTTAGAGAATGATTACAACGTGCTTTATAAAAAGCATGTGATCCTTTAAAGCTTTTCAAAAGATAGCTTGTAACTCATAAGAGATGCTATCAAGATCATTATAGTTATGAGTTTCGAGGATTTTGAGGGTTCCTTTTACTCCCCGTTATATATTTTTTTCAATCAAAAATAAAAGTTATTATATTTCAATAGGTTAATATCTTAAAAATACAATCTATATTAGACGCAATACATAAATTCAATCTATGATATATATTTAGAGGAGTTTTGAAGGTATTTTGAGGGTTTGAGAAACCTTCAAAACCTATAAGTAATATAAGAAAATGAATATAACTCTCTTTAAACAAAGCTTTTGATAACAATAAAGCACTCATTTGAGATTACGGTATAATCTTTTAAAGGCAATGTAAAAAAATCTAATTTTATTTAAGATGGGATTTCTTAAAAGTCTTAAAGCAATCCAAATGAGAGTATCTAAAAGTGCAAATGATTTCTTTTTAGAATAACGCATATAAACACTCCTTTTAAAGATTGTATGTAAGCAATGTATAAAGGGGTATAGAACCTATAGGTATAAGACCTTTTACCCCTTGTGAGTTTATCATACCCATTATGTGAGCATGCTTTATAAGTTATTCAGTTTCTCTTATTTCTAATTTTGGTAAATTCTTAACGATTTTCATGGTTTCTAAACTTACGGTAATAACCCTTTGAAACAATTCTAGAGGGTAGGCAGGGTTTCCAACGGTTTCAACAGCATAGCGATTGGCATCATTGACAATGCCACTCTTTTTATCGGTCTTAACACATTGACGCCCCATAACCCATTCAAGAGCGGGTCTACCATTGACGATATACTCATAAGCTTCAAGAGGGATATCTGTTATGGTAATATTGCTATTATAAATAACAGTTGATTTATCTTTTTCGGATTTTCCTTTCTCTTTAGCTGCTTTTGCGAATTTCATTTCAGTTACATAATAGAATTTCTCAGGATTAGAAATTTCTGTAACTTTTGGATTACCCTTTTTAAAGGTCACAGGATAAGGTTCTATGCTTTCGTAATTCACGTGCAAATGACCCAGTTCACGTCCTGCTGTTACAAACTTCCAAAAATCATCAGCACTCTTTACACAAGGGATACGAGGCAATTCTTTACATAAATTATCCGCATAACGGGCACGATAATCTTCCGAATGCAAAAGACCGTAAACGTAATAAAAGATGTCTTCTTTTGTTATAGTCTCATTAGGATAAGCCGATTTAAAATGCGCTACCCCCTCATCAGTAATGGCATCACGAACTTTCTTTTGTGCATCTGCAGTAAATAAGCTATGGTCGTGAGTTTTTTTATAATTAGAACATAATAGAAGCGGATAGCATCTTGCTGTTTCTAATGTAGCATAGTTAATTGGTTTATTTGTCATGAGACATGAAAAATCTGATCGATTTCCTATGCCCGAAACACAAATCCCAAGATTATCAGGCATATCTGGATTAAAAAACTGATGTGTTTGTCCTAACATGTCATTAAGAAATGATGATGTATAATGCCACATTGTTACAAACGGACTATAGAGAGCAGGAACTATTAGATGGGGTTCAAAGATTGCATCATCTCCACGTTTTAAACGAGAAATAAGAGTATCCGTCCAACTAATTTTGGTAGCATCATAATCAATAATATTTTTTACTGATATAGATGGGTTTTCAGTAACAAGACGTTTTTGTTCATTAAAAAATTTAATCGTTTTTTGAATAGAGGTACTTAGTGCGTTATTCGAAAAATTACAAACCCAAGAATCACGAGTTGATTTTATACCAAGCGATACTTCCTCAAATAACTTAGCATCTATTGGGGTATTCCTATTCCCCATAGGTATGAATTGATCAAAATCAGCAACTCTTTGCTTTATCCAATCACCATGTTTATCTGGTGTAATTATTTGCCAACCTTTTTTATTTCGTGTAATGCCATCAATGCTCCTAAATTTTTCAATTATCGTGAGCTTTTCTTCTCTATTGAGATAGTCTCCAATGTCACGAAAATATATTTTTCCATGCTGCTGTGCATTTGGATTTTTTACGAGAATAGAGATAGCAATGGGAGCACGAGAACCTTCACCAAAAATCTTACCACCTTCTTTACGAGAAATTTCTCCAGAGGTTCGTTGATTACCACGCAAATGGAAAATATAAAGGCTGCTAAATTCTTCAACAAGGCACTTGCGTAAACCATCCATAGAACTTCCATTGATAAAGCTTGCATTTGTGACAAAGCCGATTACCCCAGCATTATCAATACGGTCACTAGCCCAACGAATGGCACGGATATAACTATCATAAAGTTTGTTCCGATTTATAATTTTTGTTGATTTCAATATATATTTTTCACGGATACGTTCATCTAATATGGGGTAAGATGTATTCGGATTATTATCATTCTCACTTCTTTGACCAAAAGAATAAGGGGGATTACCAAAAATAACTTGGATATCCAGTTTCTTTTGATGTTCTAAATATTCACTGTTTTCTTTAAACAACTCCTGTAGCAGGTTTTTTTCTTCAAGCATCCGGAATGTATCAGTCAAACCAATATGCTTGAAAGGAATATAATTCCCTTTCATAAGACTATGATAAGTCGATTCAATGTTAATCGCTGCTATGTAATAGGCAAGCAAAACAATCTCATTAGCATGGATATCATTTCGGAATTTATATTCCATATCCTCTGGTTTGATGAGATCTGATTGTAAAAGCCGTGTGATAAAGGTACCCGTTCCAGTGAAAGGGTCAAGAATAGAGACACCCCGTGACCCCAAGCTTTTGCCAAACTCATTGCGCAACACATCATCAACAGAATGAATGATAAAATCAACAACCTCAACGGGCGTATAAACAATCCCAAGTCTATCCGTGGTTTTTTTAAATGCCTTGGAAAAGAAATCCTCGTAGAGTTTGATAATAAGGTTTTGTCTTGCTTGGGGTTCGGTAATCCCAGAGGCTCGGAACTTTACGCTGTCATAAAACTCTTGTAATTCCTTGGATTCTTCCTCGATATTGGTTTTATCGAGTTCTGTTAAGACTTTTTCCATTGCTTGAGAAATGGCATTGTTCTGTACAAATTCATTGCCTTCAAACAAGGCTTCAAACACGGGACGCGTGACGAGATGTTGTGCTAACATCTCAATGGCTTCCTCTTGTTTTATTTCACTGTTTAAGTTGTTTTTTAATTCCTTATAAAACGAATCAAAGGCATGATAAGCTTTACTTGTCTGATCAGAAAGCATAGTTTGAAGGCGTGTGATATGGTTTTGTGCAATCTCAGCAACATTGTTCGCCCAAATACCCCAATAATCACTCATGGTAGATTTTTTAACAATTAGTGTTTTGAGAGCATTAGGAAACTCAACAAAAAAGGGTAATCTTCCTTGCACTTCATATGTGTGATGTGGTTCATGAGCTTGTCTCCCAATATGAAGTCCGGATTTTTCCGATTTTTCATGTAGCGAAATTTCGTCAATAACCGTGGTGACATTCTCTAATTCAGTCTTTTTAGAAACTGTAACAATGTCGATGATAGAGCTTACATCTTGCCCTAAAACCATCTGGTTAAGGGTTTTACTAAAATTCTCATCATGGGCAAGCAAAGCATTGAGAACTTGCCAGACAACACTGTATCTCTTATTGTTTTTCAATGCCTCTTCTGGTGAAACACCAGCAGGCACACCAACTGGCAAAATGATATAGCCCATTTTTTTGCCTTTTGCACGACGCATCACACGTCCTACCGCCTGTATCACATCCACTTGGCTTTTACGCGGGTGTAAAAACATAACCGCATCAAGGGAAGGAACATCAACACCTTCTGAAAGGCAGCGTACATTGGTTAATATACGGCAGACATTCTCACCCGCATCTTCTTTCAACCAATCAAGTTTTATCGTACGGTTTTTGGCACCAGATTTTCCATTAATATGATCTGCTTGACAGTTAAGAGGGGGGATATTTTTATGGTTTTCATGAAGATCACGTAAATCTTTCTTAACTTCTTCATCGTTGAATGTTCTACATATGCGTTCAGAAGTATCAATATCTCTACAAAAAGCCAAAGCCCGATGCATGGGTCTTGTATCATCCCCAAGATCAATTTTCAGATCCATTTTGGTAAGAGCTTGATAACAACCCATGATCTTTGTTCTATCATCAAGAATAAGTTCATAATTCTCATCTGTCATCAGATGCTGGATAGATTTACTCACTTCTCCTTCATCAACACCTAAAACGATAATCTTGTAAGGCGTTAAAAGTCCATTTTTTACAGCATGGGAGAAACTATAAGAATAAAGGATTTTTCCATAAAGCTCTTCATCATCCATAGAAGCCAGAACGGCATCAATCTCATTGGCTTGCTTTTTAGCATGGTCACTAAAAATACGAGGTGTTGCTGTCATGTACAGACGTTTTTTACCTCGAATGATGCCGTTATCATGAACCTTGATAAACTCAGATTCACTCTTGTCTGTTCCTAATACAGCTCCAGTGGTACGGTGTGCTTCATCACAAATGATCAGGTCAAATTCGGGTAATCTATGCTCTTTTTGAGCATCCGAAATCACTTGGATTGATTGGTAAGTAGCAAACACTACGGTCATCACATCAGGAGAAGTCTTATTGGCTTTTTCTCCAAGCTTTTGAGCATCTGTTGTTGCTGGTAGAGCGAGATCCGAAACATCGAGTTCAGCAGCATCATCTTTGGCTTTACGACGCTTGCCAACTTGTGTATCCGAACACACGGCAAAGGAACGCAACGGAACTTGTGTATCGAGTGTCCATTCTCTTATCGTTTGGGACATTAAAGAAAGAGAAGGTACGAGAAACAACACACGCTTGCCTTGACCTGCTATGTGTTCTGCTATCTTAAGACTAGTAAAGGTTTTTCCCGTTCCACATGCCATAATAAGCTTGCCACGGTCTGCTACTTGTAAACCCTCACAAACAGCTTTAAGGGCTTCTTTTTGATGATCTAAAAGATTTTTTTGTTCTTTTTTCTTAAGAGTAGCTTTCCCTCTGCTTTCAAAGATTGACCAATCGATTTGACTATTTTCCAGATCAAAAAGATTAATCCGTTGAATACGAACCTCTTGTCCTTCACAGGTGAGATCGGCATTATTACTCCAGTTTATTTCGGTGCTATCAATAAGAATACGACGGGTAAATGGTGCTTTTCCAGATGCCGCAATAAAGCTATCAATATCTTCTTTCTTGATTTGATGATTTGCACTATAAAACTTACATTGAATGGCAGCATATCCATCTTCATCACGAATTTTTGCTACTAAGTCAATGCCAATATCAGTACCATCCCAACCATGTTCCCATGCCCAATCTTTATAGGTTTGGACTTTCTCATATTCTTGCCTTTGTAGAGGGTCTTGCGTCAAATAAGCAATAACAAACTTTTCAAAAGAAGTTCCTCTATCGCGCGCACTTTCTGTATGATCACGGTAGGATTGTAAGAGAGAGCGTAATGTCAGTGGTTTGGTATGAGATTGAAGCATTTATAATAAAACTCCACCGCTTTATAAGTGTTGATCTATTTGTATCAAAAAAACTCTAAATGGAATTTGCTAGATCTATTTAAAATAAATAGCAATAGTAAAATAAAAAAAGGATGCTAAAGACCCACAAACTGCTTAAAAAGAGGTTTTTAAGGTTGTTTATCAACAGCCCATGACATGGGATAAGATCAGCAAAATAGTGAAATTTGCTATTCGTTTTATGATAAAAAAGACAAATGCACTATGTGCTTTAAGATATCAGAATAAGTATTTTGATAAATTTTATAGAGAGGTTTTGTAGGTTCTTAAAACCCCCAAAACCCCTACAAAACCCCTTTTTATATATATTATAGATTGTATTTACGGATTATATTTAATATAGGTTGTTTCTTTAAAACATTAACATATTGAAATATAATAACTTTTATTTTTGTTTAAAAAAATAAAATAATACGTACAAAAAGCACCCCCAAAACTCATAATGGGGAGTGCTTTGAAGAGTTCACTGTTATATTGTTAATGTTCTATAAGATTTCCAAATTGCCTCAGTGTGATGTTTTATGGCTTGTCACTAAGGGATTCCATTCATAGCGTATGGTAGGGCGACCGCCTTGTGAGCTCTTGTCTCCAGAGATTTCACGAATATAGTTACAACGGCATAAAAGCTCTAAAGCTTGCTTAACGGCTCCATTATCTTTGAAACATTTCCAATCACGTTTATAAATATCCCTTGTTGTAAAAACATCGGGTAAACAATCACAACGTTCGACAATTAATTTTGCACTCTCTGTTGCTAAGCTATCCGCCGCCGCATAAAGCCTTTTGACATGACTTAACAAATATTTTTCCCATCGCAAGGCTATTTCAAGGGCATCTCTATTGATTTCAAAACGCCCACCATCAGCCAGTTCAAAAATCAACGCAAGGGTTGGTATGGTTTGATTCATTTTCAAAAGATGTGCTTTTAAACTTGATGAGAAATGACCATTCTTTATTCTTTTCTGAAAATCTTCCCACCATTCACGAAACATTTCTTGGGCTTCGGCAGAAAAGCGTATAGTTATCGGATATTTTGGTGATCCTAATGGTTTATCATAAAGAGAACGAAAAACCCCTTGATAACTTTCCCATGCCTCTTTATTGGGAGGTCTATCAACCCATAACTGCTCTTGTCGTTCATCGGGAAAGATCAGCATTTGAAACCGTTGCATAAGACCATCATCGTTTATTCCGCGGTGCATGTCTTGAATAATGGGAATAATACGTGCAGGTTGAATACCCCCTATAATAGAGACAGTTGCATTGGGAATAAAAATGGTTCCCCGTCCTATACGGTCATAGGTGTAAGACTTATTGCCATTAAAAGCTGTTAGATAGAAAGAACGGTCTGATTGATATTCCTTTCTAGCCAGATTAGATAAAAAACCAGCTAATTCATCACGAACCAACAAGAGACCACGGGGGTTTTCTTTTAAGAGTTCCCCAAGCTTTTCAACGGTCACATCATTGACGATAAGACGTCGTTTTATAGAACTGTCATCTTCCTCATTTTCTTTGTGTTCAAGAGCTTGTGAAAGAAGAGCAAGGGCTTGTTCTTCATCATGATCTTTGAGTGCTTTATAGGCTTGTTTTTTCTTTTCTCGTTTATCTAATTCACTAAGAATCTCTTTTGTTTCTTGCTGTTTTTTCTTCTTTACCCACTCTTGATGCCATTCATCTTGAAAGGCATAAAGAGGTTCTAAAGCAGCGTCCATGGTACCTGTTTTCATGGTCGAAGGTTCCCCCACAATGACACCCCAGAGATTAGGAACAATTTTCCAATTGGCATGTTGTTTTGGGGCAACCCGCACGCCATTGCCAATAACAGCAGCCAAGGCACAGAGAGCAGAGATAGCAATAAAATCCATAGGGGCTTGTTGGCTATCCGCAACGTCATAAACATAGTTCATTAATGGCGTTGGCAACTGTAATAAGCTAAAAGGCTCGACGGGTAAGAGAGCCGCCGTGATAGGCTTTATTTCGCCCCAACCGTTTTGTTGCAATGCTTGCTTATAAGGAATGGCTTCTAAACAAGTCTTATCATTTAAAGAGCCATTGTCGTTATCATTGAATGAAACATTTTGATTGTTGGTATCGACAATATTGTTGTTATTCTCTCTCATTTATTTATACCTTTCAGTATCAAAACATCATTGAAATCTAGACCGTAGGGGGCTTGCATGATAAAAACCTCAAAGCCTTGTCTATAAGCGCGCGCAGCGAGGTTAAAACCTGCTTTATGACCAGCCTCATCACCATCCATTGCAATGGTGAGACGGGCTTTGGTTTTGGGTAAATTCACACGCATCATGCCATGGGTTGAAAGGGACGCCCATAAATTCACGGGCTCTGTTAACAACCCAGACAGCAAAGCCAGACCGGTTTCAATGCCTTCACAAATGACCAGATGTTTTGGATTGGCTTGACTTAATTGCACCGCGCCACCCGTTACAGATCCCAACATGGCTTTTGCTGGTTTTTGATCTGTTTTGCAGCCATTGTCTTTTAAAAAGGTTCTATGAATGGCAAAGGAACCAGCCCCCTTAACAAGAGCAATCAACGCGGGCAGTGTACCCCCAGAGGGGTGTGGACATTTGCTATGAAAGCGTAAATAAGGAGATAAGTCACATGTGATCCCACGCATGCGTAAATAGGTTTCTGCTAAAGTATTTTTGATTGGTTGGCTTTGTTGCCAAATTGCTTTTGCTCTCTCTGCTTTCTGTTTTACTCGTTTGAGATCAGCACAAAACTGTTTTGAGAAAGAAAGCGTATGAGCATAAGCTTGTTTTCCAAGCAACCCAATTCTAATAAGCGCTTGTATGATCTCTCTAAAAGAGCAACCAGCATAACAATAGAGTAAAAGACGCCCATCATGTCCATTAGAAATAGATAAACTAGGCAGCCTATCATCATGAGCGGGGCAATGAGCAAGTCCATAACGCCCATGCCAAGTACCACGCAAGGCACGTGTGATACCTTGCGCATTCTTAAAAGAACACATCATTTTAAATCCTATAACATTGCGTCACAGGACGGATTGTGCTAGCTTTAAGGTGATGAGTTTGAGAAAGCCTTGTCCGTCCTTACGTGACAAGGTTTTTTTATGCCACGTCACTTTGACGTTGCTGTTTCGCTTGTTCGATGACATTCAAAAGATCCGATTGTAACCAACGGGATAAAAAACCAAATTTTAAAGGTTTTGGGAGAGAGCCATTGGTCACATGACGGCGGAAAGTTGAGACACTCATATGAAGCAATTTTGCACTTTCACGGTCTGTTAAAAGAATATCATTTTCTGTCATTCTAAAATCCTTTCATAATAAAAAATAGAACCAAATCATGCCTATTTATTAAGCACATTTTGGTTCATTTTTGAAGGCATTTTATTTATAGAAAACAATATTTTATCATATAAATTCTCATGTGATAATTTATGAGTCTTATTGAGAGCGAATGAGAGAAAAGAGAGCTAAAGTTATCCACAGATCATGGGGTTATTCACCCCATATCTTAAGATTGACCGGTGACATAAGCCGCCCATTTATCCATATAGACACGGCGCTGTTCTAAATAGTCAGTCCGACGATAGGCACGCTCTACTTGTCCTCCTACCGTATGACTTAGAATGGTTTCAGAAACCTCATAGGGCGCATCGGTTGTTTCAGCGAGCCAATTGCGTAAACTAGAGCGAAATCCATGGGGGCATGCGTTTAGTCCAGTCTGTTGCATATAGTGTGACATACATTTTTCAGCAAGAGGACCGCGACCAGTTGCAGAAAAAAAGAAATCATTGCGTGATAAAAGGCGCGCTTGTTTTAAAATGTCTAATGCCTCTGATGATAAAGGCACACGAAATTCTGTTGTAGCATCCCGTCTTCCTTTCATATTTTCAGCAGGGATTGTCCATATATCCCCCTCAACTTGATCTTTATGGATATAACGCAAAGGATTAGTACGAACGCCTGTCAGAATAAGCAAACGCAAAGCTAGTTGTGTTAGGGTTGCTTTTTGGCAAAGTGTTTTATAAAAAGCCGGTACATCTCTCCAATCCATTGCAGGTAAGTTTGTGACTTTATGGCGTTGTTTACCTAATAAAGCTTGTGCTTTTTCTGTTGCTTGTAAATCAACATCTAATCCCAAGGCAGCCGCATGTTTGAGACAAAGATTGAGACGAATGAGAGCTCTACGCGCTGTTCCAGCTTTTGTATGCCAAATAGGGGCAAGTGTATTGCGTATCTCTGTTTGCGTAATCTCAGAAACCGGCAGACAGCCTAATTTAGGGAGAATATGAAGGCGTAATGGTAAAAACCAATCTCCATCTTTACCATCATTCTTGAGTTCAGCTTTACGACTTTCAAAAGCATCCACGGCAATATCTTTTAAGTAATGGAGATTGCTTATTGCTTCACACTTTTGTTTGTTGCGTTCTTTAATGGGGTCACGACCTTCGCGTAAAACAGAGCGCCACCCAGTTGCCAATTCACGGGCTTGTTTCAAAGAAACATCTCTCAAAGCTCCCAATCCCATTTCACGACGGCGCCCATGAATGGTATAACGGTAAATCCATTGAGCACCTCCATCTTTACGCTTATGAAGAAGCAAGCCGGCACCATCATTATATTTGCCAGCCCCCAATGTTGCGACAGATCTTGCATTAAGACGATTCATAAGGACCATTTTTACTCCTTTCTTATACAAATTTGATCCCCACACTCATCCCACTTGTTATGTGCAAATGAGTAGTTTTGATTGATTCAAGATAAACAGCTTTGAAAYGAGAGAATCYTACGWTATTCGAGACTCTCATTCAAYATRCAAAACAGTGAATTATCATTATAAATCAATATCTTGAAGGACTAGAACGGGTCATAGCTTAAATCTCTTCCCTTATTCAAATGCACTCAGTACATTCAATTCCTCTGTTAAGGCTTTCCCTCCACCCCCAAACAAAGCAGCAGATAGCTTTTTCACCCATTCTTTTGTAGCGTATCCCTTTTCTTGCACTTTAATCATATCTTGAATGAGCTTTACAATTTTATCATTCGGAATCTGTGTCCCCCCTGTTAACAATTTGACAACATCTTTTTCAATCCGTTGGGACATTTTTAACAGAAGAAGCCTTATCGGCTCCATAAATTTTTGCAAATCGTTCATATAAATCATCCGTATCAAAAATCTCCTTTGCCTTGGAGACTTTATCTCCTGTTTGCCCCATGCCCTGTAAAAGTTCTGCCCTTGAYCCCTTTTTAAAGTATTCCTGTGATCCCTCTGATAATTCATCAAAGATTTTACTGAATTCATCCTTATTAACTGCCTTGCTAAGGATTTTTGAACCTTCATCCATGGCGTCTATACGGGAACTATATTGATGATACAATGCCCGCCCTTTCTTATATTCAGACGAGATATCATCCATAAGCTCTAATAATTTTTTCTTGATACCGACTAAACTGCGAACTTGGCTATTATCTCCTTGTTTCTTTTCCGTCCTTATCATTAAATCGACGACCTCCTTAGTCTTATGAAGAGCCCCCATATTTGGTTTCTCTCTAAGGAGACTAAATTTTTGAGAAGAAAACGGACTAACGTTGTTGCCATCCGTAATAAACCGCTTTAGTCCTTCATCATAAGCTTGTTTGAAGTATGGACGCTTCATTAATTCATTAAGAGCGCCATAATATTTTTCTCCTATCGGAGTCTTCTTAGCTATTTCGTAAAGAGTATGAGATGCTGCTTCCCTACTCGCGGTAAGATCACCTTCTAAGCCTGTAATATTTTGACGAGGAACAAAGTGTTCATCAGCAGCTTGATGAATACGCTCCCCTCCTTCCAGCGCTCTCTGCTTAGCTCTTTTGGTTAAATCAAGATAAGCCCCTTGGTTTCTTTTCGCGATATCAAAAACAAGATCCTGTAAAAAAGGACTATGATCAGCTATGTAATCGGTAGGAACTGCATTCTTAACAGATTCTCTTAGCTCTTCAGACGCCTCCTTACCTAAATGTTTACTGATTGCTCTTAACGTGTCTGTTGCAACACCTTTCTTATGAGAAGGAGAAAAAAGTCTTCTTATTCCACCAACAGTAGAACCAGCCAAATGACCTAAAGCACTTCCAACGGCTGTCCCTGCCGCTCCTAAACCTGCACCAACTGCTGTACTTGTAAGCGTATTCCCAAGTCCTTCCCCTTCTCCTGCACCATGTAATGCACCAGATGCTGCACCGACTTTAAGTAAATGAGGCAATGTTGTTTTGTTCGTGATGCCTAAAAAAGGACTTGCAAATCGACTTGGTGGTAACTGACCTGCTTTTAAGAACAATTGACCTAACTTTGACCCTGCAAGACTATTTGCAAGTGTAGGAGCTACAAAGCGTGCTCCTGAGGCTAACGCTCCTGTCCCTAAAGTTGCAAGTGAAGGAATTGCCGCCCCTAAAGCATTTCCTGCAAAAGAAGTCCAATAATGTTGATCAGCCATCCTGCGATAATAATCACGTATTCTATTGGCTTCTTTCTCATATTTCTCTCTGGATTGCTTATCTCCACTCCAATAGTTGATAAACCCCTTCACAAAAGCCGGTATTGCCCAATCATCATCAGAATCACGTCCTGCCACTGTAATCCCTGCAATCTCATCATCTAAATTAAAACTCAARCCATGCTTTAAAGAGTTCCAAAAAGCTTCACTTTGCGTGATTTCGGGATGTTGGAATGATGTTTCGTACTCTCCAAACTTTTCATATTCATCATCAGAAATACGTCCAATAATTTTTATATTAGGACCAAAGTCTGGTAGTGTTTCTCCTCTTAACTTCTCATATTCATCATCCATAATACGTTGAATAATCTTCACGCTAGGGCCAAAATCTGGAAAAGACTCCCTATCAGTATTCTTATAATAAGGCATAATCTATCCCCTAACAGCTTTATATTTAATACCATTGTGGTTTAAGATAAACTTTGTTCCAGAAGGAAGTTTATTAGCTTCTTTTGTATTATTCACTACTGGTGCATTTTCCCAATCCCCTTGTGACATCGGTGAATCTACAAAATATTTATCAGAAATTTCTTGAGGCGTATCTATAGGCTGACCTGTTAATGCGTTGTACAGTTGAAGATCATTATACCTATTGAAAAAATCAAATGCTGTTTTAATTATTTCAAAAGTATTCTCTAATTCCTCTTTCTTACGCCCAACATCTAAAGAACCAAACATTGATGACAGCGCTTTACTTTCAAAATCTGATATAGGACCAGTTCCTACTGTTCCGTTAGAACTCATCGATTTTAGATTCTCAAATACCGTCTTTAGAACACTTCCTCTAATGCCCTCCAATAATTTTTTTAATCTGTACCCTTCACCTGCTCCAACTCCTTGCGTGAGCCACCGCACAAACGCGTTAGATTTACCTTTATCAAGGAGTTCAAAAGCAGCTTTCAGATCATTCAAGCCAGCTCTCAACTGCTGTTTTGTGGCAAACATATTTCTTATCCTTCTACCCTCCCATTCTTTCTGTTCTTGTAGTTTTTGATTATACTCAAGTTCTTGTGGAGACCCCTTTACCGGTCTCATTTCGCGTTCACCAGTCTCTGGATTGGTATACCATTGAAACCCCTGAATTAACTTAGGAGTATCACCACCTGTTAGCATCGCACTAAGCATTTGAGGATTACGTGCCATAAACCGCGCTTCTTCTTCACTATAACCTTTAGACTTCAGATACTCGACGGTCTGGTTAACCTGCCCTCTTTGTTTATCGCCTTCATTAAGACGCTTCACACCACTTGCAAGCGCATCCCATCCTGAACCGTCTGATGAAGATTCTGCCATACCTGCAAAAAGATCTTTGAGCTTCTGATACGCATCTGATTGAAAAAACTTATAACTATTGGACTGTAAAAACTTATCTAAATCTGTCGGTTCAGAAGGTGGTGTTGGAGATGCCGGCGCTAATGGTTGCATTTGTTCATTAACATGAGTTTTAAGTTCTTGTGGAGAAGCCTCCAGTGCATTTGGCATAGGTGGCTGTTGATCAACTCCTAGAGGCATCTCCGCTCTAGGAGCCGTATAGGGCATAAATGGTCCATATGGATTCTGCATACTCTGTAAATAGGGGGGGGTTGGAGCATGTGCTTTCTCTGGTGTCATCATACTTTCAATGGCTGACCCACCAGCCATCAATGCACTGAATTTGGGATTCCTTGTTACGAATTTCCCCACGGGGTTCTTTGTTATTAATTGTCCCAATCTGTTCGCCCCTGTAACCGCTTTGGGAGCAATATATCTAAAAATATGAGGCGCAGCTCTCGCTGCCATAGAACCTGCAAATAATAATGGAACTGCCATCACATTCTCCTAAAAAACTATTCTTTAATGATTATACAGCTATTGTTTCTTATTCATGTAATCTAAAAAAGCATAAGGGGCTCCTGCTGCCAATGCTGCTCCCATTGGACCACCTGCCATGTAACCAAAAGCCATTGGTGCTACTTGAAGTGCCATAGAACCTATAGTTCCTGCATTTTTCCATGGGCTATTACCTTGTATCATCGAAGCTGTATTATTATTCGTTGTCGTACCGTAATTCCTTGCAAAGCCATGACCAGCGTTCATAAGCATATTCAACCTATTCCAATCGCTATTGTCTTGCTCCAGCCAACGTTCACGATTAGCATCAACAACTCTCTGGTTGTGAGCATCAAGCACACCACCACCCTGTATGGCATTGGAATAGGCATTCCCATAACCTTGTAAGAAGTTATTGGAGGCTCCCAATTGATTTTGATTGGCTTGGTCTATCATGGCATTGGCTTGCATCATGCGGTCCGCATCACGATTATATTGCTCTAACATAGCACGCGCGTAGATAGAATCTCTTCCTTTCCGCACTTCCTCTCTGTGATCAGGAGTTGCATAACGACCAATCCCTGAGAAATATCTGTTAATTTGAGTGTCTGAATCATCTAATGCTTCTTGAAGTGCTTGTTTGAAATACGATTTTTCTCCCATCATACCACCAGAAGCTATATGTCGAAGATTCATCATTGATGATGTCGGATTGTAAATTGTATTCATCAAAGAGCGATTTTGATAATGGTTAGGAATACTTCCAAGACCACCAATTCCATAGAGCGTCTGATCACTTAATGGCGCTACACGAGGACCGCCATAAACATTACCACCCGCCCCTATATTATATAGATTATACGCATCCCTACCACCACGCTTAAATACATCTGCCATCCAAGAAGGAGGTGCACTTGTCTGCACCTGCTTCTGTTCTGTCGTTGAGGGTGTTTGGCTCCCCATGTCACAATTCCTTCCTATAATAAAGCATATCTATGCCATAACCTTGTTTGTTCAGAGCACGTTTCCAACCCAAACGCCCTAAAATCTCTATCTCAAAAGCGCCATTCTCACGCGCCCAATCCTCTGCAACCTGCAAATTGTCAACTTGATCAAGAACACCCTTCCCACTACATTCACAAATCAGTGCGCGCTTCTTTCCTAAAACTGTCTGTTGTATCTGGGTTGTAACAGCCGCTAAAAAGCGCTCGTTATCATCCAAAACAAGCCATAACTGTTTTTTCCCCGTGCAAATGGCTTCAATAAGATCTTGCAACGTCATTTCATGTTTGAAACGCTCTACATACCCTCGAAATGACGCAATAATTTCCTCTAGATAAGGCGCTATACGCTCCATATCCCAAGACGTGGTCAAATAGACTTTTGCCATTACCCTCTGCCTAAAGGACGTAAATCAACATTAAATCCCGTAATATGGTTCCAATGAACGCCTTCAGGAATACGCAATTTAAAGCGGTGATAACGATTGCGCGAACGACCGTGATAAGCACCTGTAGCATAAGAACATTCTCTCTCTTTATGCCATGTGATCGGTGTCTGATGATCGCGAAGACGACGTTCTCCGATACTTAAAAGACCTTGCGTCGTATCAACTTCTGCAAACATCTTCGTGATAAAGTTAAAACTTCCATCCGGTGCCCCCATCTCTTGCGAAACAACCGTTGCCTCCATGGGCGCCCCTGTAAACATAACAAGACGATTGTTTTCATCAAAAGCACCAAGCATRGGAGCGCCACTTTGCCAACGGGGRCTGTCTAAAGAAGCMGGCAAGGACTCAAGATTGATCGAGATCTCATCTAACTGTTCTAAAGTATAACCTGTCGTAAATACGGRAAACAATGTGAAAGGCTTTCCCTGTATCGTCGACCATTTCTGTAATYCCCAATCATAAACAAAGGTCGTTTGCTCGTTATTACCTCTCTTTAAAGACCAGTAAATCCGGTTATCAATGGGGTCTATCACTCCTTGCATCTCATCAAGAGCAAACTTATCAAAGCTTTTAAAAACCGTTCTATCAACTTTCTCAAAGCCTATTGGCAAAAATTGACCATCAGCACTCATCTGATAAAAGCCACCATCACCAGCAAAAAAAGCATCACTCCCTCGACAAGCTATAGAGGCTGCACTGCGCGCCCCGCGCTTGTCTTGAAGTTTTTGAAAAATAAAAGGAACCTTAGAGCCTAACGTAAAACAACCAGCATAAATAGCAGAACGCAAAAAAACGAGTGGATTGCTCGATTCTGTCGCACCTTGCACATATTCTCCATCATTAAAATTATGATAATAACAATCTTTATCACCTACCGTCCAATGAGTTGCGTCATTCAAACCCGACCAATGAATGCGATTGGGATGATCTGTCAATTGCATCAAACAAACAAAATCGCCCCAAACCTTGACCAATCCTGCTTTCGGTGGATTGCCTCCTAATTCTTCAAACCGTTCAGAACTACGAACCTTGARAAYTTGCGGTTTATCATTTTTGTTTACCGCAATAATGGATTCGCCAAACAACGCAAAGGACCATTKATTMTCYTCATTTGCTTGATASRTYACACCACTTTGGCTAATATCTTTCCAACCCTTCGTTTGACTATCATAACTATAAAGCTTTTTGGCTCCCCCTACGATWATCTTAACMCCATTRCCACTTCGAAACGCTATRCACCCCAAAGGCTTTTCTTCCAAAGGATGAGACACAACCATTGCACTAGGCATCGGAATGTAACAGCCATCTGCCGGTAAAACATTCACAAGTGTATCCGTAAAGCTACCATTGACGACTGAAACATCGGGGCGGTAATCAGCGATTGGAAAATAAACCATTTTAGAAATCCGTTGGAATTATGCGTGTGACGTTATGACGTTTGGACGTCTCTGCACGCAATTCATGCAACTGTTCGGTAAAGTCATTGTAAGCAGCCGTTGCACAATCGGGATCTTTAAGAATATTCTTGTACAATTCATATTTTGCACGTGCTTTGATCAAGTCAAATCCATGCACAAACCATGGGTGCTCTTCATCAACACTCTCTACCTCTAATAAACGTTGTGGAGAGAGGATGAGTTGAATTTGATATGCTCTATCCGGTGTGGGATAAAGATGCAATTTCCTATCAAAATAACTGTAACAAACCGGTGTTCCTTGCTKCTCTGATGACAACGAAGCCTCTAGAGAAAAAGSACTCCTGYGCTCTAATTCAATCTTATGATGTRGATCAGAACRAAGATAAACGCTCCTTATTTTRACAGCTGTTTCRATATGGYGRGTGTCCGTTGCATCATAGACACCTTTCCCTGCCCGTGTTTCAAACACCACATCACGGCTTTCGTTAAAGTAAAAACTTTCTCTCTCACAAAAACGAATAGCAGCAAAAATACTTTCTTGGATTTGTGCTACATACTCGTCCGTAATGTCATCAATCTCATCTTGAATAACAGACACAAGGTGTGAAAGCGTTTTTCTATGACGATAAACATTTTGACTAGCCGGTATTGGTCCAAAAAGCCTTATCTATTTTAGAGGATCTTAAAAATGAAATTGAAAACCTTTAACTTTGAAAAACACCTCACAACTCCAGAATCTCAAGAATTCTTTTTAAATGAAGCCTTCAAAACTGGTGATGCTGCTCATATAGCCGATGCCATTGGTATCGTTGCTCGCTCTCAAAATATGCGTGCTTTAGCAAAAGAAACCAATCGCGAACGCAGTGGATTATATCGCTCCTTAAGTAAAACGGGTGACCCCAAGCTTTCTACTTTAGTTGCTGTCTTATCTGCCCTTAATTTACAACTCTCTGTACAATCTTCTACTTCATAAATTGAGAGGCGTTAATAGATACCTCCTCTCAATTTTAGTGATTGGTTACGAATTCAACGACGATACTTGCTTCACCGGCTTGGACCGTTTTGTCTGCTTTAGCATAGAGAGTAAGCTCTTTATCATAAGGAACAAACTCCTTTTGATTGGTAGGCTTAACCTCTTTAACTGTCTGTTGTTTGATTTCTGCTTCGCCAAATTCATTCCCGCCAGCAGTACTGCCTATCTTAACTTTCGTGTCCGAAAACGCCGTCTTAACAAACACCTTAATCGAAGTTATTAAAGCACCACGAGGCAAGATGCCTATTCTCATCGCGTTTTCTTTATCTTCATGGCTAAAATTAAGACGCAAAAAGCTTACCTGCTGCGTATGAAGGCTTCTCCCTTGCAATGGAGGTGGTAAATGATCTGCCATGTCTTATCCCCTTAATGATTTGTTACGAATTGCACGACCACAACACATTCACCAGCATCTGTGGTTTTATCTCGTGTTGCATAAAGGGTCATCTCTTTATCCTCTGGAGCAAAAACCTTTTGATCTGTTGGTGTAAAATCCTGTGTTCCTTGGGCTTTGATATCTTTTTCGCTATATTCGCTACCCCCATAGGTACTGCCAATCTTTAACTTCGCCTCAGAAAACGCTGTCTTCACAAACGCTTTAATGGAAGTGATCAAAGCGCCACGAGGCAATATCCCTACTTTCTCTGTAAGACGCTTCTCTTTATGTGAGATATTTAACCGCAAAAAGCTTACCTGTTGGGTGTGAAGATTTCTCCCTTGTAAAGGAGGTGGTAAATGATCTGCCATGTCTTGTTTTCCTCCTTAATGCTTACGCCGCGGCTTCCCCACTGTAGGTGGGAATAACAATCGTTCCAAAATCTTGGGCTGTTTGCGCACTATTTGGCATTTGGAAACGGGTTTTCTTCATTCCTATTAATGTCTTGGCGCATACGCCAAGTTCACGTTTATAATCAAAATATTCTTCCTCAAGCGTATAATTCGTTGCACTGTGATTTTTCCCAAAGCCTATAATCGCACTCTGTGCTCCTAAGAACACCGCACGACGAACACTCTTTACT
>NZ_NJGE01000035.1 GCF_002777915.1 Bartonella tribocorum
TATCTTCAGAGATATCTTCACAACTCTTCTCAGAAGGATTGATGCGAAAGATTTGGATTGCATCATCTACCTCATCAACAATGCTTAAAACTTGGCTTGCATCAAGTGGTCCAGACTCTGCAATGTATTGCTCTTTATCGTAAGCAACTAATAAGATTTCATTGGAATTTATAAGAATTGGCTTTTCCATAATTTCCCCTCCCTAACGCCTCTTGACGATTGTTTGTGTTAATTTATAATATATTTATATAACTATAATTATAAATTAGCAAGCAAAAAATTATAAAAAATTATTATAACATCTTGTAAAATAAGAAGAGAAAAGTACTTTTTAATATGGCAATAATTAGCGATAAGATCGAATCATTTTACTGTAAGAATCCGTTGGCAAGATAGCAAAGATTTCCCCAATCCATGCAATTTTAACATTTTTAATGGGGAGTGCATTCCAAGAAAGCAAATCTATCTCACCATTCATTCCTCTGCTAATCTGCTTTATATATCTTTTATTATCATGTGTGAGAATAACGGCTTCTTTGCCAAAGAAGGATTCTATTGTTTTGATTTGGCGCCGTCTTACAATAACCATATCTCCATCTTTATAAGCTGGAAGCATAGAGTCCCCTTTAACTTCAAAAGCAACCATATCATCAGGTAAAGCAAAAGGAATTTCTACTTGTTCAAGACCATCTTCTGGGATTTGTTCAAAGCTTGGATCTATCTGCGTTCCTGCTCCGATATAGCCCATAAGAGGAACAAAAGTTGTTAAGTGATTATCTCCTGTTAGTTCTTTATATAATTTTAAAATAGCATCCCGATTAGAACCGCGCGGATCAGAATCTTTTAACCACTTAGACACTGAAGCTTGCGTTACATTTAGCCGTTTGGCCACATCTTCTTGCGTTAAGTTAAACTCAGTCAAAATCTTTTTTAATGTGCTTATGATATTAGATTTATTACTCATACTTCTGCTTACCTTATTTTTTTATCGTTGATAAAGATAAATTTCCTTGACTTCATATAACTATAATTATACGATTAAATTAAGACAAAGCTATAATTGGAGCTTTTAAATGGATCAACGAGAAGATTTTAAAAATTTGACTAAGTCAATACGGGTCAAATTTAATTGGACACAATCAGAAATGGCTAAAATGCTTGGTGTAACTCAAGCCGCTGTTTGCAAGTGGGAAAAAAGAGGATCTATCTCCGTAATAAATTATCTCAAGCTGCAAAAGTTGAAAGATGGTTCTAGCTCTATGTCTGCTTTTATTACTGCCCCTACGGATGATAACGAGCACCAGCAGCACAATTTTTAAAAGCTTAATCACACACGCTCTGTCATAGCACACATATAAGCTGGGGGGGATTATGATCACTAATGCACAAACTATTCTTTGTCTTGATCTAGGCACCAAGACTGGCTGGGCTATATGCGGTGCTGATGGTTTTATCACAAGCGATACAGAAGATTTTCAATCACGCCGTTTTGAAGGAGGTGGTATGCGTTATTTACGCTTTAAGAAATGGCTTACTGAACTAAAGAGGTCTGTTGATGAAATTGATGCGGTGTATTTCGAAGAGGTACGTCGGCATGTGGGTACAGACGCTTCTCATGTTTATGGGGGCTTTCTAGCAACATTAACAGCTTGGTGTGAACATCATCAGATACCGTATGAAGGCATTCCCGTTGGTACGATTAAGAAAGCGACGACAGGAAAAGGAAATGCTTCAAAAGAAGAAATGATTAAGGCAATGCGTGCAAAAGGTCACGCGCCTTGTGATGACAATGAAGCAGATGCTTTGGCAATTTTATATTTAAAGAAAGAAGGGGGTATGCATGTCCAGTAAAATACCATGGACAAGGCTTTTTGCTGATAAATGGATTCTTGATCTCACTTGTTTGTCTTCTATTGAAGGCAATATATACATGAGATTACGGTTGCAAATGCTTCACACAGGTGAACCTCTTTTAAATAACATTAAGGTTTGGGCTAATTATACTGGCTATTCAGTAAAGGCATTTGTCAAAGCATTAGATGTTTTACAGAGTACGGGTCATATTATTCGTTTAGCAGACGGTCGTTTATGGAATCTAGATGTTGAAGCGGAATTAAGTGATAGCGCCGGAAAATCAGAAGCAGCATCAAAAGCTGTTAGTGCTAGATGGAAAAAATCTAAAGAAAAAGACGTAAAGCATAATACGGAATCTATACAAGCTAAATACGAAGGCGATACGGAAACGATACCATATAACATTAACAATAACATATATAATAAAAAAACTAAAACTATCGTTTTAGCAAAAAAAGAAATTGGTTCTGAAAATTTAGAAACAACCGATTTGGTTCACGAGCCAATTGAGGTTCATGATCTCGAGAGCCAAGCAGAGCAAATCGAAACGGGTGTAGAAAACCAATCTCCCATTCACGAGCAGACAAGCGTTCTCAAAAAAGCCAAGCAGTCAAAAGCTAATCGGGGTTGTCGATTGCCTGCGGATTTCGAACCCGATTACGATTTTGCAATCGAAGAGGGGTTGCCTCCACAGCGTGTCAAAGTCGAAATCGCAAAGTTTCGAGATTACTGGCGTTCAAAAGCTGGAGCAAATGCAACAAAAACAGATTGGCAAGCAACGTGGCGTAACTGGGTGCGCAAGGCTATCGAGGATTTAGAAAAAACAAAAAACACGAACAAAAATGGTGGAAACAATGGAAACTTTTCAAAAAATCAAAGAACTTGTGGTGGTACCGGAGAGGCAATCCGTAACCTTATCGGTGCAACACAGCTTAGTGATGCCTCTACAAAACGCCATGCAACAGATGGCAGAATATGTAACACTGGAGTACCCTTGGACCTTGATCCGTGGCATGAAATTGACACCAGCACTAGAGGAACAAGCTTTAGAAGCTTATCAGACAGTCCAAAACTTACTTTCCTTGAAAGCGTCTGTTGAGGATATTGCAGAGGCTCTTGATGTGCTTGAAAGCGGTTTGACAATGCAAAAAGTTTCAAATCCAGAGGCACGTGCAAAGGCTTATATCACAGCTCTTAATGGCATCTCACTCTGGTCTTTGTTGCAAGCTGTTAAAAATCTTGTCCGTGGAGAAGCCAAAGGCATGTCAACAACCTTTGTTCCCTCTTGTGCTGATCTTGCGCAGTATTGTCGCACTTTAGAAAGCGGGCTTTGGGGAGTTACTAAGAGAGTTTTTATCGCTGTTGAAAATACGCGCAACAAGGCATTAGGAGGTAAACCCATCTCATTCATGAGAATAGGCAAGCCTAGTGAAGAGTGTCATGACAGTAGCAGTTTCAAAGCAGCCTAAAAACAGCAAAATAGTGAAAAGTGCTGATGGTTTTGTGATTAGATATGCGTTTAAATCGTCAAAAAGGTACCATACAGAGCGAATTAAAGATTTTATGATGAAAAACATATGTAATATAAAACGCTCTGTACGGTCAAATTTGAGATAAATAAACCCATAGGTAAAGTTAGGATTAAAACATGCCCATTTTAAAACATTTATCCTTAATAAACCGTAAGCAGCCCATGCACAAAAAGTTTGTTGCAACAGCTGTTGGTTATGTTCCATGGGGAGATGGAGCAGCAGAGTATTTTTACAACCTCTACAAATATGAAGATGGTACAAGAGAGTACGAGGAATTCGATGGTGGTCAATATTACAAAACACCAAAGAATGCGGATTTCAGTACCAAGGCGCAAGTGAAAGCATGGCTATATGGCGGCAACTTACCAAAAAGCGTTTTGAATTATGAAGCGTTGATAAAGGAGTTAAATGCGAAAATCAAAAAACGTACAAAAGATGATCAGTTGATTTGTGAGATAACGAATGATGGTGAGAGAGGTTACCCATTATCGAGTGAAGAGATAGACAGAGAGCTAGAAAAAGCACTGGATATTCAATTGAGTAGATACAAAAGAAGAAAACAAAATACAAAACATTAATCAAAGAAGCAAAACAGATTTTAGCAAGACCAATTGTAAAAGCGGCTTAGTTTTTTAATATAACTCTCTAATCCTTGCTTTTTAGAGGAGGGAGAGGTCAACGCATTGAACGAAGCATAGCATCACGTAAAATGGCGTTAATCCGCGTCTGGTAGCCTTTTCCTTGACTCTTAAGCCATGCTAATACGTCTGAATCCACACGCACTGTTGTGACAGTTTTCGTTGGTTTATAGAATGGATTACGAACAGCATTTTTCCAGAATGCATCATCTAATGTTGGAATATCACTATGATCAATTGCACTGTCCGGCATTGCCGCTAGTTCATCAATTTCAACCCTTTGTTTATCCGTCAAAGGCGATAAATGACCTACGTCAATCTCATAACGAAATTTCTTCTTCATAACGTTTCCTCTCTTTCAAGTTGGCGCGCCGCGCTGAAATAATATCGAACACTTTGGCGCTTACCCCGATAGCAAAACAATAACATGAGGAGCTCATTTATTTTACTATTCCCAAAAATACAGCTAAACAGCGTTCAATTTCTACCATTTTATCTGCATGAATGGAGCCAAAAGCTGGGCTAATTTTTTCACATCTTACCGTCATAATCTTATCAATCATGACTTGAGAAGTTTTTTGTAAACCATTTTTGCTGTCTGGTTGGAGAGTAATGCGAAGTAATGGCGCATCAACAAGTGTGCTGGTAATGGGTAAAACCGTTACGCTTGTATGTTCACTAAATTGATTGGCTTGAATGATTAACGCAGGTCTTGGTTTACCAAAATCGCCTTGCATAGCTATTGTGACGAGAGATCCACGCATCATTCTGTCCAGCCATCAATATCCATTAAAGATTGATCCATTAACAACTGCATAGATATATCTGTTTTATCCATTTTTGCGACTAAGCGACATTGGCGTCGGCACTCTTCTGCAAAGTTTGGTTGACGAGTATCTGGTACCCAAATTTGCATTAAACGCAAACCTGCTTTTCTTTGTGCGTTGCGATGTTTTTGAACGCGTTCATTAACGTGCATTGTAGCCATAACAAAATCTCCATTATGTTTCATGTAACGTATAACATAGAAAAAAGTTACATGAAACAAAATTTTGAATAAATTCGTAAAATTCAATTTTTTATTCCGAAGGCTCTAAAACATAATGTTATATGTTAATAATCAATAATATATTATTGAAATAATTGAAAAAACAATAAAATTATGCTAGGATTTTTTACATATTTAAATACGAACTTAAGGGAACAAAAAACATGTTGAATAAAGTAATGTTAATTGGCTATTTAGGGGATGATCCAGAAAGCAAAACGATGTCTTCTGGAGCAGAAATAGCCAATTTTCGGTTGGCAACTTCTGAAAGCTATACCGATAAAAAAACCAATCAAAAAGTAGAGAAAACCGAATGGCATTCCGTAGTGGTTTTTAATCCGCATTTGGCAAAAATAGCACTTCAGTATCTCAGTAAAGGTTCGAAGGTTTACATAGAAGGCAAATTACAAACCCGTAAATGGCAAGATAAAAATGGTCATGATCGTTACACAACAGAGATTGTCTTGTCACAATATAAAGGCGAGTTGCATTTGCTTGATGCAAAGAAAGAGCAATCTACGTCCTCTTCGTCTGTCACTTCTCAAAGTTATGCTATTGCTTCAGGTGCTGATGATTATGGCATATCTGCTCATGACAGCATGCCATTTTGATTAAAAAATAGAGCAAAAATAAGAATGTGGATTTCCACAGATACGGGGGATGTATGAGAAAGAAAGATGCCTACATTTCACAAGTGAAAGTACGTCAAGATCCTGTTAATCAATTGGCAATTGAAATACGTGCCAAACGCTTTGGTTTGACTATTGAAGAGGCTAAAAATCCGCTTGCGGGGTCTTATGTTGGGCGGCTATGTTTGCAAGGCGTGCTTACTCAAGATCAGTATGATGCTGCGCAAAAATATCTTGAAGTGAGAAATGACTATTCGTGTGCAAAAGGTTTGCCAAGCGCTGTTTATGATGAAATGCCATCATCTTCTGATGACAAAGCAAGAGAAAAGTGGGTTGAACGTGCAACAGAACAGTTTTGTAACATGCAAGAGGTAATCAAAGAAACACAATGCCTCTATAAACAGTATAATCTTTATGCAGCTATACAATATCTTGTTAGTGAAGATCAAATATTACCACATCTTGTAAATTCATTGCAGATTGCTCTGAATGCGCTTCATAAATATTTTGATGAAAAAAATAAATGGTAGATGTTTATTGTTCTTTTTCCATAAAAGCGTGAAAAGCTCTTGAAGAATATGCATTAGAATGTTATATTTTTATATAATATTAAAGGGAGTGTTTTATGCACACAACAAAATTACGTAAAGTTGGAGGGTCTATTATGCTCTCTATACCGCCGGCGCTGCTTGATGTTCTTCATCTTACTGAAAACACGCAAGTGGGTTTGGCTATTGATAATGGACAATTGGTTGTAAAGCCACAGTCACTCCCTAGCTATACTCTTGAAGAATTGTTAGCGCAATGTAATCCTTCGGATGATTTTGCGGATGATGATATGGAATGGTTTGATACTAAACCTGTTGGTAAAGAGCTGTTGTGATGAAGCGAGGCGAAATTTGGCTTGTATCTCTTGATCCATCTTCGGGTTATGAACAAAAAGGAACGCGTCCTGTATTAATTGTATCACCGGAAGCGTTTAATTGTGTCACGAAAACACCTATTGTCTTGCCTATTACAAGCGGAGGAAATTTTGCAAGAACAGCAGGCTTTGCTGTTTCATTAATGGGAGTGGGATTACATACAACAGGTGTGATACGTTGTGATCAACCACGTGCTCTCGATATAGCAGCGCGTCAGGGAAAGAGAATGGAAGCAGTTCCCCCCATGATTATGAACGAAGTCCTTGCTAAACTAGCAACATTTCTTACGTAACTTCTTGCGGCATTTATTATAATGTTGCCAAAGTAAGCGATATGACGTGAAACGTTTTTCTGTACAATTCGTTGTATTTGTATTACAATGAACACAAAGATGAGGATTGCGTTATGACGATATCTATTCGATTGCCAAATGATCTCGAAACGCGTTTGAATAATTTAGCTGCTAAGACAGGACGTACAAAGTCTTTTTATTTACGCGAGATTATTGAATGTGGAATAGAGGAAGCAGGGGATTATTATTTAGCGTCATAAGTAAGAGAGCGTGTTCGAAGGGGAGAGGGTACTTTTTATAGCTCTGAAGAGGTGAGGAAAGAGCTTGGCTTGGACGATTAGATATGAAAAACTAAGAAAAAATTTGCATAAATGTTTTTTAGAAAAATTTACAATTGCTTAGATATCATAACAGATACTGTATCAAGTGTCCGTAAGATCTGTCGAAATTAAAATATTTATTTTTAAAAATCGCCTCTCGCATTTGAATATTAAACTGTCTGCTTTCTTCGTTGGAAGCCTCTTTCAATGTTTTCATTTTTTCAGCACTGAAGATTATATTTAGCTTCTCTTGTCCTATAAGTGTATTCCAATAGCTTAACCTATCATAGCATTGATTTAATTCTTTCTATTGCTCCTAGTTGATAAGCTCTCTCAAATGTTGGAATATCTTCAGAATTTTGTAGATTATCTTTTTCTTTATACTCATTTAGTCGCCATTTCACCTCGTCGGCAGAGCAATCCTCATCTAAAGCAATATATCCTTCTGTAACAGCTTCAAGAAGACTCTTATAATAAATAAACTTTTTTCTTGCTGCTTTATAAATATCGGAAATGTTATTTAACAACACTAGAAGTTCCTTTTTACAAATTAAAAGGGATTCGTACTTAGGGACCAGATGGTATGGGAATTCTAGTATCTCTTCTATCTCTTCATATTCTGTATTTTTAGATATATTACGCCAGTAGATTTCCATAGATGTTAGCTCTTTATATACTCCTTTAGATTTGTCTTCTTGTTGTTGTTCATACAGAGACGCGATCATATCATCAACTACATATAGCCACCAATGCAACAACAACATTGTAGGCTTATGACATGTTTTTTCTGTAAGTGGATCTATGAACTTTTCAACAACTATCCCATTTTTTTTCATTAATCGCATTGCTTTTAGATAAGTTTTCTTAAAAATAGGGTGGGTGTGCATCATTAAAGCGTTGATTTTTTCGTTGTACTCAGGAGTAAGCTCTGTTTCTAGAGCTTTCTCATAGAGAAACAATATTTCTTTATATTCTTGAGTACAGATATCTTTTATGATGGGATGGTGGTGTTTACAATCTTCATCTATCATCATTGGATGTTTTATTCTTAGTATATCCCTTTCCCACAGCCTAATTTCTGTATTCCATTGCTTAATCCATTTTCGCGATATTTCTTGAGCCTTCTTTAAAAGACTTATATCCGATTTCGTAATTTGTTCTTTGTATACTTCTATTTCTCGATCTTTCTGTTCCTGAAGTAACTCGAATTGTTCTTCATAGTCATTCATTCTTAAATAGCCCCTAAAAGACAGCAAAGTTGCTATTATTAATATTCCTCCTATGACTATGATTATTTCCATTATTCCCCCCACTTTTTGCTAATCAATAATTTAGTGCTTCTGTATAATTGATTCGTTTAGAAGATACAATTATGAGTGGTTGGTTGTTAAAGACACTAGATTTAGGTGAAAAAATAAAAAATACACAATATCGTGATTTTTTTGTTGACATGGTGTGAATAATAGTGTTTTATGGCGCTGCTGTACTGGTCGAATTGCGTCTAAAATTACAGCAGAGAATTTCTCATTAACTCCTTTTGTTCAATTGACATGATGATTTAGAGCCCTGCGTTTTGCGGGGTTTTTTGTTATTTGGAGAAAGTATTTTATGACAGCGAAAAATACAAAGCAGGCTCCACAATCCAAAAAAATGCCACCAAAGGCGGGGCAAGGGCGGGTTAAAGGCGTTCCAAATAAGAATACACATTATAAATAAAAACACAATAAAGTCAATATGTTGATTGCAATTATTTTATATGAATCCACTTAAGAATCCATCTTTTTATGCATGTTTAAATTGACCATTTTTTACATAGGATTGCCATGTATGAACAGACCATAAAAAGCAAATCATGGTGCAAATATTATAACGCATGTAAACGTTCAAATGAAATGAAAAGCAGCTATCATTCATAACAGTTTATAAATCTTATGATACGTTTTTATCACAGCAGAAATCGCATTGTTTAAAATTTAGTCGTTTGGAACTATCGATAACATATGTTTAAAGATTACTTCTTATTTTAAAGATTGGATTGTTAATCACATAAAACTAAAATTATTGCTTCCCAAAATTGGGAAGCAATAATCTATATCTCTTATAGCAATATTTTATTACCTATTAGAGGGTGGTCGTTTGAAACTATCGTAAGCTTATAGGTTTAATTCATAAAGATTGCACAAAAGGATTAAGGACAAGATCGCTTTTAAACGCTTTCTAAAAATTTAGAAAACGATAGGCAGGCATTATACAGACCCTATCATCACAATAAATATGAAATTCAAAATGTTATCTCTTATGATGCGAAAACTTTTTAATGAATAATGTATGGTTAAGTTTTGAAGAACAGAACTATATTCGCTTCCATAAAAAAATGGAGGCGCATAATGCCATAGAAGTAGAATACTATATACCTTAGACATGGTATAAAAAACGTTTTAAAAGTTATCGTTTTAAAATATGAAACCAAATGAGATCTCCTCAAATTTGAGGGCATCTATTTTAGACAAAGATAAGCAAGTAAAATTCAAAACCGTTGTAACATCATAAGGCATGGAATTTTTCTAATTTTTTAGATAAGAGCTACTCTGTTTAAAGAATGCTCTATTTTAAAGTTAACGTCTCCAAAATTGGATTGGTTGATTTTGCTAACCAAATATAGAGCGATTAATTTGCAAAGAAGTTTAGTTTTAGAACAAAGTGAAAAGACACTTATGCAAGCCTTTCTAAATGAATGTTTAACGTTTGAAAAGTATCATGAGATTTTTATAAGAAACGTTTGAAACGGATGTTTTATAAGCAATGATAAGCTTATTATTTTTTCATTTTCTTAAGAGCATTTTCTCTTTTGAGTAAACCTAGGCTTATAGATTTAATAACAGAGCAAATTTAAAGGCTTTACATTTGTAAAAAAACACTGCTTTTGTCTTATGAGAGATTGTTTTGAGAACCAATGCTCGTAAATGTAAAAAACGAGTTTTGTTAAAGCTAACAAGCGTTTTGATTTTAGACAATGCGTTATTTGAAATTCACTCAACTCAATTTTGAGCTTAGTGTTTTAAAATGTTTTAAAGAAGCATCTTGATTATGGGCTTTGTTTTAAATGCATCTCTTTAAGATAAAGACATTCTCATTCAAAAGAGTGATTAAAGATCATATGCATAATTTACGTTCCTTTTGATAAGTTTTCATATTTTTAATAGAGCACTTGTAATATGATACATTTTGTATATACGCATTCATTA
>NZ_NJGE01000036.1 GCF_002777915.1 Bartonella tribocorum
AATTTGGTTGGTGATCTCATTGGTGATTTTATTCTGAACATTTGTAAAAGATGTACCCACTCCTGCTAAAGCATCCGCTACATTCTGATAAGTCTTATCTTCTTCCTTGCCATCATTTTTAACTGTTTTGACTTTAAAGGTAGGCGCTTTCCATTCACCCTTTTCATTATAACCAGCTCCACCGCCAAAATAGGTCGCAAACTGTTTGTTCACTGAATAGAGTTGTCCACCCGTAACTGCATCGGTAGAGCCAGAGGCAATATTTCCATCCGAAAGATGTGTAATTTTGCTATTCTTCTTTTCTTTATCCTTGCCATGATCAGCAACAAAGGCATTATCAGTTTCACTCCACAATAAGGTATCCCCTTTAACTTGCTGGGTAACATTCGTTATGTTCTGAGTAACTTCGTTCAACTTATTTGTTATATTATTATTGACTTCCTTAATGTTGGCATCAAGCTGACCTTTGTTAACAGCTTCATTGTTATTCTTTGCTTCTGCAACGCCAGAAAGAATCCGATCACCTTGGTCTTTATTGGCAATGTTGATTTCACCGCCTTCTACTCTTGCACCAATCGTGAGATTATGCGTTGCTTTATCTTGCTGAACAAAGCTTTCGCTTTCCACTTTGTTAACCACATTATTAACCTGTTCAGTCAATTTATTCTGAACATTCGTGATAGAACTACCAACTCCAGTCAAAGCTTCCGCTACAGTATCATACTTCGTCTCTTCAAAGTTGCCATCTTCCTTAACGGACTTAACAGTGAACTGAGGAGCACTCCATGCGCCATCTTCATACTTAGCTCCACCACCAAAGGACTTAGCTATATTCGTGGCTACAGTTGTTACATTTTTATTTGTCTCAAAAAGCTGTGAACCGATAACGGCTTCATTGGAATCTTCTAAAAGTGCACCTGCTTTTATTCCTGTAAGAGTACGCTTCTCATTTTCATTGTTCGCAATATCGATTTTATCTCCACCTGTATCCTTACCAATGGTGATGTGTTGTGTTCCATCCTCCTGTTTTACAAAGCTACTGGCTGCTACTTGTTCTTTTAATTCCTTTAGCTGGGAAAAATTTACAGCGTCAGTGCCTTCAGAACCTTCTTTAACACCAGAAAGAATTCTAGTCTCACCATCCTTATTGGCAATGGTGATTGTCGTCCCTTCTTTTTCTTCCCCTATCTTGATTAACTTTTTCTCGTCATTCCACTTAACAAGACTGTCACCTTTCACAGTAATAACCGCATTATTAACCGTATTGGTAATTTGCTCAGTAATTTTATTCTGAACGGTTGTGAAAGCTGTATTAACACCCTCAAACGCATCCGCTACATTCTGATAAGTTTTCTCCTTTTCCTCACCATTCGCATCAAAGGTTTTAATCTTAAAAGTAGGGGCTTTCCAAGTTCCCTTCTCACCATAACCAGCACCACCACCAAAATAGCTGGCAAGCTGCTCATTCAGCGAATAAAGCTGACCACCTGTAACTGCATCCGTGGAACCTGCAAAAATATCACCATTCGCAAGAGATGTGATCTTACTGTTGCTCTTTTCATCACCATGCTGCGCTACAAAAGCATTAGAACTTTTATCCCACATCAAGGCATCGCCTTGAACTGTCTGTGTTACATTGTTTACTTTTTTATCGATTAGATTAACAACATTCTCAAAGCTTTCACCAATATCTTCAAGTGAATCCGAAAAAGTCTGAAAAGGTTTTTCACTTACATTGCCATCAGCATCAACAGCTTTAGCATAATAACCAGGAATTCCCCATTGACCATTCTCATATTTGGCACCGCCACCCATCGTCATAGCTATATTATCACCTAAAGCCTTAAGCTGACCACCCGTAACTGCATCTGTCGAACCGTCAGAAATATCACCATATCCAACATTTGTGATCTTTTTACCCCCAGCATCAATACCACCAGTGGTTATTTGCGGACCATTTGCAATTATCAAACCTGTTGCATCGAAGATATTCGTTCCTGCTGTTACTTTATCTAGTGTGATTTCCTTCGCTAAATCAAATTTTACATTGTTGTCTTTATCGCCTTTGGTAATGCTGAGATTGGTACTGCCAACTGACAAATCCATTGGACTGGTTGAGTTAACGCTCGTCTTATTTTTACCATCAACAGTAAGATCCCAATTGGTGTTTACAGAGCTTTGTAGAGCTTTTAACTGCGCAACATTCACAGCATCAGTATCGCTCGTGCCTGCTGCCACCCCTGCAATCTGCCGTGTCCAGATTACCTCACTACTATTGCTTCCACCAATACTGAATACACCCTTGCCAGATTTCCACGCAACATTGGTTGATGTCGCATTTTTTCCAGTTTTAGGATCATAGCCGAACATCCCCTTATCAACATAAGCAGTAGAACCGCTTCCTAAGGCAATACCTCCAGAAACATTCACTTCTGCTCTTTCACCAATAGCAATCCCCTTATCAGCTCCTTTTTCAACCAGAGACTCTATACCTATCGCTATTCCAAAATCCGCAAGGGCTCTTGCAGATTTGTATACTGTACCGTACGATCCTAGGCTATTATATCCTTTCCCTATTACAACACTTCCCTGAGTACTGCTGCTTTCAGAAACTCCTATTCTTACTCTGTCTTTAGACCAATCAGAAAATATATCTTCTTTCGATTTTATAGCATCTTGTACTGCTTTTAGCTGTGCAAAATTCACCGCATCGGTATTTGCAGTACCGGTTGCTACATTTGTGATCTTTTTGCTTCCAGCATCAATACCACCAGTGGTTATTTGTGGACCATTTGCAATTATCAAACCTGTTGCATCGAAGATATTCGTTCCTGCTGTTATCTTATCTAGTGTGATTTCCTTTGCTAGATCAAATTTTACCTTGTTGTCTTTATCGCCTTTGATAATGCTGAGATTGGTACTGCCAGCTGACAAATCCATTGGACTGGTTGAGTTAACGCTCGTCTTATTTTGACCATCAACAGTAAGATCCCAATTGGTGTTTATAGAGCTTTGTAGAGCTTTTAACTGCGCAACATTCACCGCATCAGTATCGCTCGTGCCTGCTGCTACTGAAATAATTTGTCGTGTCTTACCCTGCTTAATATCACCAACACTAACGGCAGCTTCTGTGCTTTTCCATACATACCCTTTATCGCCTTTAATATTTTTTCCGATAGGGACATAACCAGCAACACCAGCAGTAGTCTCAGCAACAGAATAAGCACCGAGAGCAACCCCGTGTTCTACCAAAGCTTTCGATTCAGCACCTATAGCAATAGCGGCGCGGTTCCCTGCCTCTACTCGCGCCTCATAACCAATAGCAATTCCAAATGCCGAATTTTTACCTATATATGTCTCGTCACCAAAAGCAGAGGAGTAACTACTATAAACTGTCGTCTCATAACCAACACTCGTAACTCGATCAACCAGTGCGCCCGATAGAGTAGGTAGCGCCGTTGAAAAGTGACCAATAACAATACTTGCCCCTGTAACTTTTAGAGTAAGAGCATTACCAATAGTAATCGCATCACGCTCTGAACGCGCCATGATACCACCACGTGCCATTCTGGCTTTCCCTAGCCCTGCGGAAGCATTATCCGGCAGACTATCAAACACATTAATAAGCGCTGTATCTGCTCCATTCTGGCTAAACTGTTGGGGAGTCAAGTTGCCATCAACAGACCATTGTGGACTAAGGAGAGATCTCTTATTCTTATCTCCAATATCTAACATTCTTTGAGACAAATCACCCTTGTCTGCTGTTAAAACATCGACGACAGGTCTAGCATTATTTCCCTCCGAAAGGGCATTGATGAGAAAATTGGCATAATCTCCAGAAGCATTATTCTTTTCTGCGACTGCTTTATTGAGCACTGTCAAATAATCGTCTGTTGATTTATCAGAAGAAGCATTCAAACCAGCAACAGAGATAATGCTTTGTGGATAAGACACAATAGCACTGTCACCACCTTCAAGAAACATATTTCTAAAATCAGGATTTGCTGAAAAAACAGGAGAAATATTTGATAAAAATGTCGTGACCGTCGCCACTGAAAAAACTCTCACAAAAGAAAAACGCGAATTTTTCAATTTGTTTGTTGTTTGTGTGGCATGCAATTTTTTCATAATAAACTCTCCAATGAAAAAATCTGAAAACACTTTAAAACATAAAAAAGACACATTTTTCTGCTAGCCAYTTWCYCAGGTTAGATCGGAACTTGAGAGTGACTGTTTTCAATAAGGGCGTTTTGAGTCTTTCGTGTTGTTTTGTTTGTGCTTTCTGTAATGAAGTCTAAATGAGAAAATTGAGAAATATGTTTATACGAACATAAAAAAGACACATTTAGACTCTAATAAAAAYTAAATTTACGGTTTACTATCTAGACTTAAGAAAGTCTTTGAGGGGTTAAATATTAAAAGCATTTTTTATCAAACGTTTGGTTGTTCCATAAAAATTCGCAGCAATAGTTTTATTGCTTGGTTGCTGTTATGAGTTTTTTCATTAGGGGGCGCTATTTTTTTAATCATTGAAGTCAATGAAAAGCCATAATATTTAAAAAAAACTTAAATTCCCTTAGAAAATAAATCTTTTTTAGCTAGGGTTCCATTTTGATCAGTGTAATGCAGCGGTGTAAATCCGAGTCTTTGATATATTTTTTGTTCTTACGCATCACTTCTTCCCCCCTTTTGAATGGCTATTTCGATCAAAACGAGTCTTACTAATATACTTTATGTAGCACTAAAACCCCTATAATAAAATAGCAACAAAAAAATAGTCATTTCTATCAATTTGAATATTTTTACAGAAATATGTGATCTTTTTTCAACAATTTAAGTAAAAAAATTGAGAAAAATAATCAACGTTTGTAACTAAACTGATAAATAACTCTGTTTCTAYAGAAGGCTTATTCTAAAGATAAAATATCCGATTCTTCATAAAATAAAAATAAATATAAATGCAAAACGCATCGACAAACTKATCTTCGCTCTCTCAATTCAGTTTTACTCTTAAAYCTGCTCCTATGCCCCAATGATTACCAGAACCCGTCGCAGATATGTTAGAACGAATTCTGCCATTCTAAGACATATAACCTGCTCCAACAGCAAAGGCCGATTGATTGCGCCATCGCCCCGTTCCTATCGATAAACTTAAAGAACCTGGCGTATCTTCGTAACTCAAATTCGATACCGCTAAACCTATTGCCGTTGCTCGTCTGGATTCTTTGCGAACTTCCTTAAGTTCATACCTTAATGCTTCAAACTTCATATCTGTGTAAGATGTTGTCTTATAAATAACATTATTGACCGTATGATTTACAACATCGTTAAAGCGTTTATCCGTATATTCATTCGCATCATCAAGCACTATCTTCATCTGCTGATCCACATAATCATGAAATTGACCGCCTGTAATCGCTTCTTTTGAGCCACTTTCAATGCGGCCATCCGCTACATTGTCTATTAATACTGGATCACTCTCACTCACACCAACTAATGTTACTTTATTCTTTTTCTTGCCATCATTTCCTTTATCATACTTAACAGCAATGTCTGCCACACTGGCAATATCTTTTACTTGCTTATCAATTATGTTGACATGGCTTTCAACCTTTTCAACTTTCTTATTCGTTTGCCAAAGTTGACTACCATTAACGGCTTCTTTCGAACCTTCTGATATTTCACCGTTCGCTATGTGCTTAATCTTACTGTCTTGACCTTTATGGCGCGCGTCAAAAGCTTTTTCTGTCTCGTTCCAATTTAAACCACTTGAGAAAACACTCTATTCAACATCATGAATACGATTGTTGATATTTGTCATGCTTTTGTTAACACCTTCAAACGCAGATGTAATATTGGTATAGTTCTCCTTTTTACTGACCACCCCATCAGCAGTAAATTGCGCTACCTTAAAGTTTGGTGCGAGCCATTGTCCATCTTTGTATCCCGCATCTCCACTAAAATATCTAGAAAGTACATTGATGACTGAATAAAGTTGGGAACCATTGATCGCTTCCGTGGATTCTGCTGTAAGAAGCTCTGCTTTTACACCAGAAAGGCTACGCACACCGCTCGCACTGTTTGCGATACTGATTTCACTCCCATCTCTTTCTCCACCAATCGTGATCCGTTTTGTCTTTTCATCCTGCTTAACAAGATTCTCGCTTTCTATTTTGCTAATCTCATGGGTCATTTTATTTCGAATATTCGTGAAAGAATTTCCAACCCCACTCAATACATCAGAAATATTGCTATAGCTCTTTTCTTCAGAGCCTCCATCTTCATTAAACTGTCTGATCTTAAAATTTGGAGCTTGCCAATTTCCTTGCTGATCATAACCAGCCCCACCACCAAAATAGGTCGCTAGTTGCTCTTTTAAAGAATAAAGTTGAGAACCATTTACTGCATCACTTGAGTTTGCTGTAATATCACCATTTTTCAGAGAGGTAATCTTGCTGTTTTCTCTTGTTTCGCTCTCGCCATGAAGAGCAACAAAGGCTTTTTTATTCTTATCCCATAACAAAGAATCATTGCTAATGCCTTGCGAAACTTCTTTAATACGCTTGTTTACATTCTTTATATTTGTATTAAGACCTTCAAATGCCGAAATAATATTATCATGGTCCGTTTCTCCTACCATCCCATTTTCAGAAATATTGAGTAATTTATAAATTGGTCCTATAAAAATACCCTCTTTAAAGGCTGCATTCCCACCAAAATACTTAACGACCTGCTGAAATATTTTTGTAACTTGACCCCCATTAATTGCATCATGTGATTCTTGCGAAAGCACACCATCAGCAACATTATGTAAAGCAACAGGTTCTTTATTTTTACCACCAAAAGTCACACTCTTGTAATTAACAGTATCATCCGACTGTTTATCATAAAGAACTGCAAAAGAATTCGTAGACTCAATTTTCTTATCCAGCTTATCAAGCTGTGCTTTGTTAACCGCCTCATTATCTTGTGTTGCTTCCTTCACACCAGAAAGCGTCCGAGCTTCACCATTCTTGTTGGCGATATTGATGATACTGCCTTCTATTTTTGTACCAATGGTAATCTTAGTTGTTTCTTTCTCTTGCTGTACGAGATTCTCACTTTCCACTTTGTTAATCACATGATTAATCTGTTCAGTTACTTGTTTTGAACATTTGTGAAAGAAGTACCAACTCCAGATAAAGCTTCCGTGACATCATTATAAATCTTCTCTTCAGAGCTCCCATCATCCTTAACGGTTTTAAGCGTAAAAGTTGGAGCGCTCCATTGTCCATTTTCATATTTAGCACTCCCTCCAAAGGATTTGGCTATACTCGTGGCAGCAGTTTGGAGATTAGTGGAGACAGTTGTCACATTTTGATTTGTCGTAAAAAGCTGTGAACCAGTAACGGCTTCGTTTGAATCTTTTGAAAGAGCGCCCTCTTTTATACCGGTAAGAGTACGCTTTTCATTTTTGTTATTGGCAATATCAATTTTATCACCATCAGTATCCCTACCAATGGTGATATGTTTTGTCTGCGCATCTTGTTCTACAAAGCTACCGGCTGTTACCTGTTCTTGAACCTCTTTCACTTTGTCTTTGATCTCTTGCTTGACACCCTCTAGCTGTGAAAAATTCACTGCATCAGCATCTGCCGTACCATCCTTTATACCCGTGAGAATGCGTTTTTCACTTTTGCTGTCGGTAATATTGATGACACCGCCTTCTACTTCTTGACCAATATTGATAGTATTTGTTTCTTCATCTTTCTTAACAAGGCTTTCACCTTATACAGTAGTAATTGCACTATTAATTTGGTTGGTAAGCTCCTTGGTAATTTTATTTTGAACATTTGTGATCGAATTATTCACATTCGTCATCTGTTGTTTTACCTCTGTAAAAGAGTGGCTCACACCAGAAAAAGCACTAGCAACATCATTATAAGACTTACCTTCAACAGTATAGGTAGGTGCCTTACCAACCAATATATCAGCATTACCACCCAGATATTGCGATGTATTTTTAGCTATTGTTGATAGGTTTGTTTGAACCCCCGTCATAGTCGTTTGTATATCAGAAAAGTTATTCTTGAGCCTTGTAACATTATTATTTGTCTCAAAAAGCTGTGAACCGATAACGGCCTCATTTGAATCTGCTGAGAGCGCACCAGCTTTTATTCCTGTAAGAGTACGCTTCTCATTTTCATTGTTCGCAATATCGATTTTATCTCCACCTGTATCCTTACCAATGGTGATGTGTTGTGTTCCATCCTCCTGTTTTACAAAGCTACTGGCTGCTACTTGTTCTTTTAATTCCTTCAGTTGTGAAAAATTTACAGCGTCGGTACCATCAGTCCCCGTTGCCACATTTGTGATCTTTTTACCCCCAGCATCAATACCACCAGTGGTTATTTGCGGACCGCCCGTAATGACGAGACCTGTTGCGTTTAAAGTACTCGCTCCTGCTGTTATTTTATTTAGCGTAATTTCCTTCGCTAAATCAAATTTTACATTATCGTCGTCTTTGCCTTTGGTAATATTAAGATTTGTACTGCCAGCAGAAAAATCTACCGCGCTATCAATACCAACAGACTTAGAGTTTTCACCACCAACAGACAGCTTCCAACCCTTGTCTACGTATTCTTGTAATGACTTCATCTGCGCAACATTCACAGCATCAGTATCGTTCGTACCAGCTGCCACCCCCACAATCTGTCTGGTTATATAAGAACTACCAATACTGACTGCACCATAGTTAGATTTCCACGCTATGTCATTTTTATTTGAGTTTGCTCTCGTTCTAGGGTCATACCCCAAAACACCAGCTGCAACATTAGCTACAGACTGTGCACCCAAAGCAATACCATCTTCAACTGATGCTTTTGCACTGAGACCAAGGGCAATTGAACCTTCCCGACTAGCTATAGCATCTGTAAAATCTTCGCTAGTCGTGTTAATTTTCCAGCCTTTGGCTAACTCTTTTAGCTGTGCAAAATTCACCGCATCGGTCCCGTTCGTACCCGTTGCCACATTTGTGATTTTTTTGCCTCCAGCATTAATACCACCAGTGGTTATTTGCGGACCGCCCGTAATGACGAGACCTGTTGCGTTTAAGGTACTCGCTCCTGCTGTTATCTTATCTAGTGTAATTTCCTTCGCTAGATCAAATTTTACATTGTTGTCTTTATCGCCTTTGGTAATGCTAAAATTTTCACTTCCCGCTGTGAAATTTAATGTATCGCCAGCACCAATAACCGTATTCTCACCAGTACCAATAGAAAGCTCCCAACCACCTTGTTCTGTAATCATTCCTCTTAAAGCTTTTAACTGCGCCACATTTACGGCGTCAGTATCGCTCGTGCCAGCCGCTACTGCAACAATTTGTCGTGTTTTACCCTCCTTAATATTACCAACACTAACGGCACCTGCTGTGCTTTTCCATACATACCCCTTTATCGCCTTTAATATCTTTTCCGATAGGGACATAACCAGCAACACCAGCTCCAACATCAGCTACAGCATTTGACCCTAGAGCAACCCCTGATGATGATTCAGCTCGCGCTTTATGACCTATAGCTATAGAACGATCCCCAACTACTCGTGCATCCATACCAACCCCAACTCCATATATCCCCTTTACATATGCATTGGCACCAACAGCAACGGCTCCAGAATCAAGAGCGGACGTACTATAACCGATAGCAGTGACACTGGGCAAAATGGTTTTCAATTTTTCTTCATCAGCGTAATATATCGCCTTTGAATAGATACCAATAATAACGCTATCATTGACTCGCGCCTTAACTGAATTACCCAAAACAATCGTGGAGGACGATATACTATTATCATTATCACGCGCCATGATACCACCACGTGCCATTCTGGCTTTCCCTAGCCCTGTGGATGCATTATTCTGCAAGCTATCAAACACATTAATAAGCGCTGTATCTGCTCCATTCTGGCTAAACTGTTGGGGAGGCAAGTTGCCATCAACAGACCATTGTGGACTAAGGAGAGATCTCTTATTCTTATCTCCAATATCTAACATTCTTTGAGACAAATCACCCTTGTCTGCTGTTAAAACATCGACGACAGGTCTAGCATTATTTCCCTCCGAAAGAGTA
>NZ_NJGE01000037.1 GCF_002777915.1 Bartonella tribocorum
GTTCCGTTCCATTTCACACCGCGGTTTGTTGTTGAGTTGGTGCATATTCAATATCTTGGATATGAATATATTCGGCATCTTGTATAGACGCGTTTATTTGCTCTTGTTTAGGGTGAGATTGTAGAGCTCTTTCTCTTTGAATGTTTTTCCTTTTTTCCAAAAGCGCCAAAACCTCTTGTGCTTGTTTAAAAGACATATGAAAGAGAGAAGCCTAATTTCTTCAGATTGTGTTTTTTTAATTAATTCTTTGATTTGTTCAAGCATGTCATAAGAAATGAGTTGTACTGGTGTGGTATTATTAATACGAGCCGCTTCATCTTCTTCATAAATACCGGAAAAACCGAAAGCATAGCGTGCACATTGTATAGTTGCTTTATGACGAACATACGTGCTGGATATTTTCCATGGGTCACTGTTTTCTTTCTTACATTCCGATAAATATTCAGTGACTTCGATAGGATCTTTAATGCCTTTGAGACGAACAGCGCATTTGATAGCAATGAGATTACCATCTTTATCGAGTTGATCTTGAAAAGTCATGCCATCGAATTGAGCATTAGATTTGATGATTTTAATCCACCCATCAATAGAGACAACAGGGATAATACCGCTGCCTTTTTTAGGGAATGCATAGATTTCTTTTGTTAATGGGTTTAATCCATAAGTATTTGCAACAGAGATAAAAGCAGCGAATTCTTCATCAGAGAAGTTATGATTGATACATGTTTTGATAATTGTTTTACGAAATTCATCATGAGAAAAGCCATATTTGCTTGCCATGGTTGTTAAAGAAGAATTTGTCATTATTGTTTCCTTGATTTGCGCGCAATTCCCCCGTGGCATGAATCACGCTTGTGCTTAAAAGTTGGTTTGTGTTGCTAGAAAGGAATGACGTCCTCTTCTGAAGAGAAGCCGTTCTGGGCGGTCATAGTTTGTTTACAAGCCTTTGAATTATCATAAATTTGTGTGTGTCCAAAAATATGAGCATCATATATTTTGACGTTATTATAAATTTTTGTATTGCCAAAAACATAAGCATCATCAGCAATTTCTGCGTTATCATAAATCTTACCACTATCGTAAATATTGGCACGGGAATAAACCTGGCATCATTATAAATCCAACAATCGTTTTCATGACTTAAATTGTTTTCATACTCTACAAAGCCTCCAAGATCACCAGCCTTAATATCTCTAAAATCTTTTAAAGCACGAATGCGGTAAAGCGTAAGGTATCCATCAAACTCAATTGTTTCATCAGTAAATTCGTATTTTTTTCCATGGTTTATTTCCTTTAAGTTAGATTTCCCCTTTGTCATTCTTGAAAGAACGGCATTGGTTTGTGTTGTAATTTTTTGAAAAGAGGGGGCGCTCTTAACAGCCCCTTATGTAGTAGGACGGATAGTTTGGAAGGACATCACAAAGACGCAACTTGTTTTGTTCTTCATAAGTCCCGTACATTTTGTCTTGATATTCAAGCCATCTGATTTCGTTTAAAAAAATACTGTATGCGCCGCTGTGTAGAATAAAGTCGTGAGGTATGTTTCCATTGAAGCACTGTTCTTCACGTTCTTTAAGGTAAAGTTCTGCGATCTCTTCAGAGATATCTTCGCGCTGTTTAGTTGTTTTTTCTACCCGCAGAATTTGAACAGCATTATCAGCTTTATCAATAAAGTCAATAATGTCCTTTTCTTCTAAGAAAGGACCCGATTTAGCGAGATTTTGTTCTTCATTTTCGCAGATGACTAAGAGAATTTCATCAGGGTTTATAAATACTGGTTTTTCCACAAACGCTTTGACATAGACTTTTTTTCAGAGTATGGTGTCTTTATATACGCATTATGCATACTTGTCAATAAAAAATACGCATTATGTTTATTTTGTGTAATAAGATAAAAATCCTTTTATAGGGGATTTTTATTAATTGACATTTCTCTGTAAGGAGAGAGGAATAAGTTATGAAAAAAACAAAAAGTGATGCGGAATTAGATAATGAAATAATGCAATTAGTTTCTACATTTAGTTATGAAAGATAAAAAGCTTCCATTTTTTTTCATTATTTAAGCGGCTTAGAAGGTGAAGAATTGTTTCTTTATCTGCCTGACTTGTTTTCTTTAGCAGATCAATGATTTGTTCTTCAATAGGTTGTTCTACTGTAGATATTGGAAAGGAGGGACCTTCTCCTTCTCCAGTTAATAACCATCCCTCACTGATTCTAAATGCTTTTGCGTATTTTTTAGATGCGCGTGATATTCCTCTAAGACCTTGTTCATGTTGTATATAGCTAGAATAGTTCCATCCAAAATATCTAGCTGCTTCTTTAGCACTTCTAAAACCACGTACTAGACGCGCTTTCATCAATCTAGAGGATTGGTCTGTTATTTTATCAAGCATGTTTATCTCCTATATTACTCATAATGCATATTATTCTCATGAATAAGATAGAAGCAAAAGAACTAAGAAAACGCCTTAATCTTACGCAGGATGAAATGGCGGCATTATTAGGCGTCAACAAATCAACGGTATGGCGTTGGGAAAAATATGGTGTTCCTTCAAGAGGGGCAGTGGCTTAATCTTTTAAAATCTTTATGCGATCAAGAGCAACGCCCCCCATTGTCGAAAATTTGCAAGAGCCGGGGTGTTGATAACACTGGCGAGTCTTTGCAGCCTTAAGGAGCTTATGATGTCTGTTAAAAAGAAATATGAATTCACGGGGCATGAGATTAGGCTTGGTCAATCGGCTAAGTTTTTACATCATAATATAGGGTCACTTAAACGTATACGCGCCTTAAGAGATTTTGGAAAAGTTAAAGCAGGTAATTTGGGTGGTTACATAGAGCATGAGGGCAACTTAAGTCACGAGGGAGATTGCTGGGTAGATGGTTCGAATACAACCCTTTACGGTGGATATATTTATGGAGATGCTAAGGTTTATGGTTGTGCAGAAATTTTGGATCACGCGTATGTTTATGATCAGGCGCAGATTTATGGCAATGCCGTGGTTTATTGTCAAGCTAAGGTTTCTGGTAATGCACATGTATACGGTAGGACAATAATTTGTGAAAATGCCTGTGTGTGTGGCGATGCATGGATTGATACAGGTGTTATTAGTGGTCGTGATTTAGTTAATAGTAGTAAAAAGAAACATGAACTTACAGATGATATAGTCGATCTTGGTCCTTGTAAGGTTTACCGTATACGTGCATTGAGAAGCTTTGGTAAAGTAAAAAAGGCGATTTAGGTGGTTGGGTAGAAAGTGAAGAAAATCTCAGTCATGCAGGCAATTGTTGGATCAGTGGTTTAGAAGTAGTTTTTGGCGGCGGAAGAATAAGTGGTGATGATGAGGTTCAAAACTTTCAGTGTATTTCTAATACGACTTATAAATTGTCTATGTTAACACCACAGCAATACATGAAATCGCTACCTTGGCACCGTAGAATATGGAAAAAACTCCGTTATTATAAGGAGTTCAGAATATGGCTGTAGTCGTTAGGACTATTCATAATAGAGTTTCTTTTTTTAACATACTACATTCCCAAGCCATGTCCTGTTCTCTTGTCCACTGGACAAAAACCAAGACAGAAAATAGTATCAAGGGTTTCTTCTGGATTATTACATGAGGTATGTTCAACTACAATGATTATAGGGGTTGTTGAGCGTGGTTCTTGTGGGTGTATAGTAAGACAAAGAGTCAATTTACTTTTGGCATTTATACTAAAAAGATCAAAAAAAAACCAAATGTTCAGGCTCTAATTTGGGGTCTATTAAATTAACATGCTTTTTGGTTTTTGATTTGATTTTTTTCGCATTTTTACGTTTTTCAATGTCTGTTTTACCTTTAGGATTTGGGTAAAGTGCATTAACAAATGTAAACGGGTGATCTTGTGATATTTTGATATGGTTTATTTTGATTATTTGGTTTGTGGGATTGTGAATGACTAATTCCAATTCAACTTCTAGGTCACTAGGATGATTTGGAGTCAGATCTTCAGAAACTACACGTACACTATAGCCTTGCAACTTTTGTCCTAAACGTTTTTCTTTTTGTTCTTTGTAGCTTTTATAAAGAACAAAGCCTAGGGAGATCACACTAATGATTAAAGAAATGCATTCATATGTTGTTGGCATATTTCACGAGCCTGTCTTTACCTGCTTTTCGGAGAAAAACAACCTTATAAAACACGTTTTGTATGGAGCTGCGTGGTGATTAATACGATTCTTTGTTTTGATCTAGGTACGAAGATGGGGTGGGCGATACGAGGGGGAAATGGTCATATATTCAGTGGTACGATGAGTTTGCAACCCCGTCGTTTTGAAGGCGGGGGAATGCGTTATTTACGCTTTAAGCAATGGCTTAATGAGATAAAGCATACAGCAGGTGATATTGACGCGGTGTATTTTGAAGAAGTGAGGCGTCATGTTGGAACTGATGCAGCGCATATTTACGGTGGATTACTAGCAACGTTAACGGCGTGGTGTGAACATCATCAGATACCGTATGAGGGGATACCCGTTAGTACGATTAAGAAAGCGACGACGGGGAAGGGGAATGCGTCGAAAGAAGAAATGATTAAGGCGATGCGTGCAAAGGGTCACGCGCCTTGTGATGACAATGAAGCAGATGCTTTAGCAATTTTACATTTAGTTCAAGAAAGGTAATCGAGTGTGATGATGTTCAATCAGAACAAATCAAAACGATAGAAACCAAACAACCAATCATTCACGAGCAAAATATCAATCTTTCAAACGAAGCTAACAACCGATGGCAAATTAACGAAGCGATGATTGAGAAATTGCCTTCACGAAAAGGTAAAAAGGTTGGTAAACAACTTTCAGAAATCCTTGACAAGGTGATGCCTGCTTGTTTTCCAGAGAAAGCAAAATTTTTTGAAGAAACAAAGAAAACGAGGGAAAAACAATAAGTTGAAAGAATACTAGAAGATTTCAACCCCGATTTTCAATACGCAATTGATTTAGGATTAACGCATGATGAAGCGTTATCAGAGTTTAAAAAATTTGTACGCTTTTCAAAATCCCATCCATGTCGAAATGCACATGAACGCAATTGGCAAAGTGCTTGGGATAATTGGATTACGCATCCAAAATATGGATTGGCAACTAAGAAACACGTAGAATTAGAATTGAAAGAAGCATTAGAAGTGAAAGTATCATATGCAAACGCACGCTATAAACCACCGTCAAACATCTTTGAAAACAAACAGTCAAAAAGATTTAGCATTACTTCCAAGAGCGATCTATGCTTAAAGACACTTATGGATCAGAATACGTTAGAAATACAGAGGCTATTAGTTATTTACAACATAATGGGATTGTATTTAATCGCATTCGAAAAACAGCAAAATAGTGAAAAGTGCTGATAATTTTGAGAATAGATATGCGTTTAAATCGTCAAAAAGGTACCGTACAGAGTGATTTAAATATTTTATGATGAAAGCACCATATTAAAATTAAAAACGCCTCTGTACGGTCCACTTTGAGGTAAATAAACCCATCGGTAAAATTATGGATTTAAACAAAAAGATATTAAATCAGATGTTCTTAACAAATCGTAAACAGAAAACGAAAAAAGTTTGTTGCAATGGCGGTGGGGCATGCACCATGGGGAACGAGGGTAGCAGAGTATTTTTATAATCTTTACGAATACGAAGATGGAGAGAGAGAATATGAGGAATTTGATGGTGGACAGTATCATGATCATAAGATGCCTGACAAAGTTGATTACAGTACCAAGGCTCAAGTGAAAGCGTGGATATACGGAGGTGATTTGCCAAGAAGCGTATTGAGTTATGAACCTTTAATAGATGAGGTGAATTCGAAAATCAAAAAGCGCACGAAGCATGATCAGTTGATTAGTGAGATTACGAATGATGGGGAATGGGGTTATCCCTTATCTTGTGATGAAATGGATAGAGAGCTAGAAAAAGCGCTTGGTATTCAATTGTGTAGGGATCAAAATGAAAAAAGTGAAAAAATAAAAAATACGTATTGACTTTAAAGAAAAGGTCGTTTAATAAAATTAACGAGTGCCTAAGAAACACTTGCGAATAGCGGATAAACCACGAAAAGGTTTCTCCCATTTTTTAAAATACTGGCTGTCTTTTATGCTTTCAATAGTGTATGATGATTTATGTCGGGTGTGGTCGCACCATAAAATACTCTTTATGAGGAAAGTGTGACGACGGACTATTCGCCGTGTTTCTTAGCGCCCGACGCCCTTATAGGGGCGTCAATTAAGAAACTAATTTAAACGAATAGGATTACTAGCATGAATGCTACTGTTACAAATCAAGAAACTTCTCCAAAATATGAACTTACTAATGAAACCCGCGTTGTTAACGGCGTGACTTTACACCGCATTAAAGCTTTAAGAGACTTTTCTGATGTTAAGGCGGGGGCTTTGGGGGGCTTTATCGAAAAGGAAAGCAACCTCTCTCATGATGGCAATTGCTGGGTATATGATGATGCCATGGTCGCTACAGATTCTGTAGTTTCTGACAATGCACAAGTGCGCAATAATGCACGTGTTTTCAGAAGTGCAAAAGTATCTGATAATGCTGTTATTCTGGATAATGCATTGGTTTTTCATAATGCTAGGGTTTTTGAAAATGCAAAAATTTGTGATAACGCCATGGTCAATGGCACTGTTAGTGGCAATGCTGTTGTTTGTAATAATGCAAAGCTCTTTTTTATCGCTTTTGTTTCTGATAATGCACAAATTTATGATGATGCTTGTGTGAATGGTGAGGTTTTTGGCAATGCACGTATTTATGGCAATGCAACGGTTTATAGAAAGCTTCGTACTGATGGGTGGGTTGATCATACGTATGTAAACATTTATGGCAATGCCGTTATGAATGGCAATCAAAAAATTTGTGATGATACTGATGGTAGTGAACAAATTTTAGATAAAACAGCATAAATAACGGGGCGGGGGGCTGCTTATAGCAAAAAAAAGCCGTGTCCTTTAAAGACGCGGCTTTGGGAACAAATCCAAAATAGAGCGATGATAATAGAGGAATATTATCAAAATCAATAAAACTATTAGATTGTTTTATATCAAAATGCAAGCCTTAATACACAAAAGCCGCATCAAAATGAATTGACACGGCTTTTATGATCAAAATAGCTAACGATTAAAACAACCAATCGAAATATAAAAAACATCTTTTTATCGCACAAAACGTATCAAAATGCAATAGAAAAGTAGCTTTTAAAGCTTAATCTTTTATGTGAAAATATCTTTTTTAATCATTGAACACATTGTAAAAACACTTAAAACATGTTATGATCTTTATATCATTTAATGGAACTTATAAACATGTTTAATAAAGTGATTTTAATTGGCCATTTAGATGAAAATCCAGAAAGCAAAACAATGTCTTCTGGCGCCGAGGTGGTCAATTTTCGTATGGCAACTTCTTAAAACTACACAGACAAGGCAACCAATAAGAAAGTAGACAAAACAGAATGGCATTCCATTGTGGTGTTTAATTCGCATTTGGCAAAAATAGCACTCCAGTATCTCAATAAGGGCATATTTGATATAATATCAAGAAATGAAATAAAGTCAATAGCTTGTGTGTAATTATTTTATACGAATCCACTTAAGAATCCATCTTTTTATGCGTGTTTAAATTGAGCATTTTTTATATAAGATTGCCATGTATGAATAGACCATAAAAAGCAAATCATGATGCTAATATTATAACGCATGTAAACGTTCAAATGAAATGAAAAGCAGATATCATTCATAACAGTTTATAAATTTTATGATACGTTTTTAATCACAGCACAAATCACATTGTTTAAAATTTAGTTGTTTGGAATTATCGATAACATACGTTTAAAGATCACATCTTGTTTTAAAGATTGGATTGTTAATCGCATAAAATAACAAATTAACGTTCGCCAAAATTGGCGAGCGCAAAATAGAGAGCTGTCATAACAGCATCATCATAACAGCGAACATTTTAAAGATTGCATAAAAAGATTTAAAGACAAGATCGATTTTATAACCACGGTATTTTTTTACTGGGGTAGGAAATCAAGGTAATGAAATTCAAAACGTCCTGTCTTATGAAATTGAAAGCCTTTATGATATAGGCAAGCAAGCGAATAGCAAAATTGTTATAAAGTTTGAAACGCTTTCTTTTAAGACTGGTCAATCCAAATTTGGATTGAGTGATTTTAGTCTCCTCAAATTTGAGGGCATCTCTTTAGACAAGATAAGCAAGTAAAATTCAAAACCATTGTAACATCACAAGGCATGGAATTTTTCTAAATTTTTAGACAAAACGCCATTGTTTAAAGAATGCTCTATTCTAAAGATAACGAGCTCAAATTTGAGCGGGTTGATTTTTAAAGAAATTAGGTTTTAAAGAAAAGTGAAAAGACGCTTATGAAAGCTTTTCTAAATGCACGTTTAAACATTTTAACCATAAAATGAGATTTTTATAAAAAACGTTTGCAACTAATGTTTATAACAGTTTTTAAAGCCTTACATTTGTAAAAAACGCTGCTTTTATCTTATGAGAGCTTGTTTTGAAAACCAATG
>NZ_NJGE01000038.1 GCF_002777915.1 Bartonella tribocorum
GCCGCCACCTTCAAGGAAAGAACCCATAGGGTCACGTTTATAATCTTTATCAATATGGAGCGCCTGATCATCACCAAAGGTTTTGATCAAGTTTACTTTTCCATAAAAAGACATAGGACGGCTGTTTTCACTGGCAACGGTTTTCGTTAAACGTCCACCAACACGGATCAACCATTGAGAAGGATTTTGCATGTCAATGGTCAGATTATCAGCATCTTTAATGGTATCAAACATCAAATGTTGATAGGCAAGTTGTGCTTGTGGCTCAAACGTTACGCCTTGAATACCGGTTGCAAATTGTTTGCCAACAGTTGTGGAGATCGACAACATTTTGGCATTTTTCAATTTTGCGGTTGTCCCAATGAGGGCATTGGTGATCTTTCCCTTTAGGAAGCCATAGGATAACAGCGCATCAAGATAGAAACCATTGTCATGTTGTATGGTTCCATAGGCTGTGAGTGACCATTTATCCATCGTGCTTTTTCCAGCGTCTTTCATATCTTTTGGCGTGAAAGAAAGTTGTCCGTAGGTGCCTAAAAGACCCAAATGCGTTGTGGTATTATGTCCTTCCAGTGCTGCAAAATTAACCCCTCCTTGGAGAGCGGCATAGCGAAGACGAGCACCATACCCATATTCAAGTGGTCCCCGCGCGGATGATAAGGTTCCTGTGCTTCCATAGGTGTGTAAGAAGAAGCCGTTGCTTTGTCCTTGTCCTTTTTCTGCGACAGATGTTCTCATATTTGCTAACAAGGCATTTTGTTTCGCCATATCCGTCAATCCACTATAGAAGAGAGCATTGGGCATGACCAAATAGCTTGCCATTTGTGCTACAGGTGCTTCTACTGTTGAATTGGGACCAAGAAATTCTTTATGTAAGCGGAAATCCCAGAAATTTTCATCTTTTTCATCAAAGAGACTTTGTTCAATATCGGCTTTTCCATGGCTTGATTCTAATCCGTAACCGGTTAGCGTATATTTATAAGGCGAACCACCTTTTGTGGTATAGCCATGGGCTAATTTGAAGGAATTTTCATCAGCTTTTCCAGAAACTTGGATCAGTGAAATCCCACCACTGTTTGAAGGATCGGAAGCATTTATAACACTGTCTTTATCTCCTAAATCGCTTTTGATATAAACTGTTGTGGAGCCTGAAACATCGCCGTGAATGATAAGCCGATCAGTTTTTTGATCATCCATGACAGAGCCGCCATCACTCCATTTTGTATTGAAATAAATCCGTGCATCGCCTGTTGCATTATAAACGGCTTTGGTATCAGGTTTTCCAGAGCCTATATGCAATGTGTGGTAATGATTTTCTGTTGGCTCTTGAAAAACGATAGAACTGTCATTGAGGCCCAGAACAGAAATATCAGAGCGTGACCTTTGAGCAATATCAAGCAGATTACCATCAGCATCTTTTTCTTGTGCGCTATTTTTTAAGATCCATTGTGTCCCGTTTTTCAGGTCAAAGTGTACGTTTCTCTCTTTTGCAATGTTCGCTCTGCCTTCTAAAGTAGAGTGATCTGCATTTAATGTGAAACTACCGGTGGAAATTTCCTTTATGGTGTCATCATTCCAGATATTTTTCTCTTTCCAAGAGATTGTATCCCAAAAAACACCACTGCCTAATAATACATCCGCATGAATTTCTGAATCTTTGAGATTAACTGTACCGATTGATAGCACGGGACTATTTTCAATGTTTTTTTCAGCAATAGCTCCAACAAGAATTCCTGTACCATCATCAACGTGAATATTGGTATTGGTCAGATTGATTTCATTGTTTTCATATGTTTGTAGATCATTTAATTCATCTGTATTGATTTTTGATAAAGCCATCAGTTGCAGACCTATGTTTCCTGCTTTTGCAAAAGTATTTGCTAGGTCAATCTTTCCCATGCCTGTTGTGGATAGCGCAACTTTTTTTGCGTCTATTGCATTTTTAGTGCCATTTTTCATTTTAATTGAAGCACCACCGGATGTACCAAGAGCAATATCAAAATTTTTGATAATTGTGTTACCATTTAATTCAATTTTGCTCTCAGGCTCCCACGAGCCTACGGCACTGGTTATTTTTTCGCTCTCACCACCGATTATTGTTAAATCTTCACTGGTGATTTTGCTTCCACCGTCTGCATAAAGACCTTCATCAACATTTTGAATGATTGTTTTGCCCGTTAAGTTAATTTCACTCTCAGCGTTTTCCGTCGTTAGACCAGAGCGTTCTGTATCTTCCCCCGAGTTGATTGGTTTTCCACCAGTAATTGTTAAATTTTCGCTGGTGATTTTGCCACCATCAACTGCTCTAAGACCGTTAAAAGTATTATTAATCGTTGTATTGCCATGCAATTCAATGATGCTTTTACCAAATGCAACCACGCCGGTTCCTATACCATCTGTTGTGAGTGTAACATCTGTGGTATTGATGACACCTTCTTTTTCTGCAAGCAATGCAGAAGAATATTCATTTTTCGTTGCTATACTTCCTCCTATCATTACAATCTTTGAGTCTGAATCGTCCACATAGACACCATCTCCCTGAGATGATGTGACTGTCGCATTGTTTAAAGTAATGGAACTTCCCTGTTTTGCATATACTGCATCGCTTTCACTCTCAAATGATCCTCCAGAGACTGTTATTGTAGATTCATGATCTGCGACTATGGCATTTTTTGCTTGTTTTACAGTTACATTTGTTAAAGCGACAGTACTATTATCTGCAGATACTCCTACGTTTAGTTGTTCATCATCTTTAACGCTCGATATTGTCACGTTTTCCAGTCTATTTTCTTCTCTCTTACTTTTCTCAAAGGTAGCACCAATTATTGAAGCTTTAATGGTTCCACCTGTCATGCTGATTGCGCCATTGTTGTTTGCCCAGAGTCCGGGGGCTTCAGATGATGTAATTTGAGCATTGTTGGTTAAAGTAACGATACTGTTGTTGTCAGAAATTACTGTTGCACCTTTTGCGTCAAATGATCCTCCAGAGACTGTTATTGTCGATTGATCATTTGCACCTATAGCGATTTCTGCTTGTTTTACGGTTACATTTGTTAAAGTAACGGTACTTTTATCCGCAGCTACCCCTACAGTTAGTCGTACATCGTCTTTAACGCTCGATATTGTCACACCATCTAGACTGTTTTCTTTTCTCTTACTGTTCTCGAAGGTAGCACCGATTTGAGAAGCTTTAATGGTTCCGCCTGTCATGCTGATTGCACCATTGTTGTTTGCCCAGAGTCCGGGGGCTTTAGATGATGTAATTTGAGTATTGTTTGTTAAAGTAACGATACTGTTGTTGTGAGAAGCTACTGTTGCATCTTTTGTGTCAAATGATCCTCCAGAGACAGTTATTGTAGATTCATGATCTGCAACTATGGCATTCGTTGCTTGAGAGACTTTTACATTTTTTAAAGCGACGGTACTTTTATTTGCAGCTATCCCTACGGTTAGTTGTGCATCATCTTTAACGCTCGATATTGTCACATTTTCCAGTCTGTTTTCTTCTCTCTTACTGTTCTCAAAGGTAGCACCGATTTGAGAAGCTTTAATGGTTCCGCCTGTCATGCTGATTGCACCATTGTCGTTTGCCCAGATTCCGAGGAATTCAGATGATGTAATTTGAACATCGTTGGTTAAAGTAACGATACTGTTGTTGTAAGACTTTACAGTTGCATTTTTTGCGTCAAACTCTCCTCCAGAGACTGTTATTGTCGCTTCATGATCTGCAACTATGGCATTTGTTGCTTGAGAGACAGTTACATTTGTTAAAGTGACTTGACTGTTATTGATGGCGCTTATTCCCAATAATGAGGATGTATCACTTTCTTTTTTTGATATTGTCACATTTTCAAGCTCATTTCCTTTACTATTGTTTGAGAAGCTCGCACCAACTGTAGAAACATCAGTTGTAGATACTGTAATAGAACCACCGTTCATTTTGATTGCACCGCCGTCTTGTGCAAAAAGTCCGATTATAGCATCATCAATTGTTGTGTTTCCGTGCAATTCAATCATGCTGTTAGGGCCGATAGATTGTGCACCAAATCCTTCGATATTTGTTTTTAGAGAAACATCCGTGACCTCGATGTGTCCACCCTGTATTGCAGATAATGCTGCTTGATTTCCTGTTACTGTTCCTCCAGTCATCTCGACTTTGCCGCCATTCGCTGCACCAAGGCCAACAAAAGTACTTTCAACTGTTGTATTTCCACTTAATTTAATTACGCTATCAGAATCGCTAGCACCTGCACCGGTTCCTTTGTCTCCTGTCGCTTTTAAAGTAGCATCTTTAACCTCTATATATCCTTTATTTTTTGCAAGCGATGCTGCTTGATTTCCGGTTACATTTCCCCCCGTTATTTTAATTGTGGAGTTTTTACTTTCTGCAAGGAGCCCTGTTCCATCAGTTGATGTAATTGTAGCACCATCTTTTAAAATAATGGAGCCACCGTTTAAAGCGTGCACACTTTGGTATTTTCCATTAAATTTTCCTCCAAAAACTTCTAGTTTAGAATTATTCGCAAATATGCCTTTTTCCGCGTTAGTGAGGATTACATTTTTTAATGTGACTATGCTTTTGTCTGCGTTGATTCCACATAGCAGTGGGCCTTCATTATTACTGGATATTGTCACTCCGTTCAGTTCGTTTGCATCGCTCTTACTGTTGAAGAAAGAAGCTCCCCCTCCAGAAGCTGTAATAGATCCTCCGGTCATTTTGATCGTGCTATTGTTGTTTGCAGCTAATCCGACTACAGCATTTTCAATTTTTGTATTCTCTTGCAGTTCAATTATGCTTTTATCTCCACCAGCGACGACTACACCAAACCCTTCGTCATTTTTCGCTGACAGAACAACATTTTTGACCGTAATATGTCCGCCATAACCTGCAAATAATGCTACTTCCTTTACATTTACTGTTCCACCGGTTATATTGATTATGCCGTTGTCTTTTGCTTCAAGACCTAGAATAATATCAAAGTCAGTTCCTTTGATGGTTGTTTTATCTCCTGTTAATTTGATCACACTGTTTTTGCCTTCAGCTGTTACAGCAGCTGGTGCTTCTAAAGAAGATGATCCTGGAGGAGAAATGGCCGATCCTTCGCTGGTGTTTTTATTTCCGGTGATTGTTAAATTTTCACCGGTGATTTTTCCACCTTCTTTTGCATGAATAATTTCATAGGCTTTTCCGGTTTCTCCAGTGATTTCTTGCTCTGCTCCAGAAACTTCAAGAGATTTAGCATGGACATTGAATTGAATATTAAACAGCACAACAGCTGCTGTCGCCATAGATGACAGAAGGGATTTTTTATACACGAATACTCTCCTTTTAAAGCCCCCAATATTCATTTCCCCGCAGACTTCAAAAGAAGAATAGAAAATAGATATTGTTTTTCGTTAATTGCTCATCAATAATTTATTTTACCTTTTCTGTCAAAATTAAAGTCATTTTTTCAAAAAATATAATTAATTTCATAATGTATTTATAGTAATATTTATACTATGTTTAGAAAGTATTAGAGTATATGATGATATCATATGCATTTTTATTATTAATTTACTTTGAATTATTTACGAAAAGCTTTTTATTGAATGTGTTTGGCTTTAATGCAAAAAGGGCTTATTGTTCAAATATAATGCTATTATGTGCGTTGTTTATGTGTTTTTTTATGGAGATATTTGATACCATACCAACATTTCCAAGTTTTTGGTCGAGATATGTTATGTTGATATATGGCAAGAAAAACATATTGCATGCAATAAATTTCAATAAATGAAAGCGTTTGAGGCAGAAGGCTCTAAATGTTCATCGCATCGAGATTATAAATTGTAGCGAGCAATCATTATTTTGCACTTTTGACATAATTTCTGAGGGAAAAATGAAAAAATATTTTTAGAAACTTTTTATTAATAATACGTTAATAGATCGGTTCATGAGAGAAAAGTTGCTTTAATGAGAAACAAAGCGGATACATAACAGAAATCACCCTAGAAGCTCCAAACAAGCGAAAAAGAAACCTTTTCAGTGACAGAAAATCAAAGGGTTAGGTTGACCGAATTCCTTAAACGCTTCTCTTTATAATTAATGTACTTGAATAATATACTTGGGATACGGAAAAACGATCAGTCAATTTATGCTCAAAGAGGTGAATACATCTTATATACGCTGCTTCTCAAATAATACGATTCCAGCTCAATGATTGATCATCAAAAATTGCGACCTTTAAGAGAGAAAAATAAAGACTCATTAAAGAGGTTTTAAATGATCTTTGAAAGGTCTTTGAAGCCCCTTTGAGAACCCCTTAAAAATCCTTCGAAAAAAAATAAATTGATTGTAGTTTGACATTAGGTTTTGCATTAAGTGGGAAGAGGTGGGATTAGTTAGGAATATGTGATAATTTATTGTTTTTATGAATAAAATTTAGCATTAAATGCGCGTTTTGTCAAAATAGATTTTGACACCTAAAATGATCAAAAAATGCGAAAAATGGTAAAAAGCGCGTTTTCATTGTAAAAATGAGAAAAGCCTTTGAAAGGTCTTTGAAAATCCTTTGAAGATTTTTAAAAAGTCTGTGAAAGCCCGGAAAACCGCCTTTGAAGACCCTTTGAAAAAAATCAATCCAAAAGTTCAATCGACTCCAAAATCAACAAAAAATGACCCAAAAAGCAAAAAAGATTTTCACCTATTGATGATTATCTATTTTTAGAGGTAATATATAATTTTAAATCAAATAGTTATGTAATTTTTCTAATGTAAAAAGATTTTCATATCGATTTTTGATTTTAGAGAGGCATTAAGCCGTATCTTGTGTGGTTTCTAGATGTGCACTTTCAGCTTCTATTTGACGCTTTAAATGAATTTTAAGAAGAGGGAAAGTTGCCTCGACTTCTTCTGTGTCGTTGATGTCTTGAACAAGCTCTTGCAACTTTATACGAAGCTCTGCCGCTAATTCCGCTATATTTTCAGGGGGGAGTTTTATATTTGCATCGCGATAGGTTGTATAAGCTATGCGACCTAGTTTTTTCATGAGTCCAGCAGGGATCGTTTGTGGTTTAAAACCTGCTGCTTTTGCTTTTGCCATGTCTGTAAACATTTCGCCTTCTCCAGTGAGAAGCCAATGAAAGTCTACACCATAAATTTTATGATAGGCAATTGCGATAGATGCTGGTGGCTCATTTATACCAAGCTCATAATTTGCAAGCGTATTTTTTGCCAAATTAAGAGATTTTGCAAAAGCACCGCGTTCTTCATTTCCGAGTATTCGTCTTATTTCACGTAGGCGTTTTGCCAATGGTGTTTTGGGGTCTGAATCGGGACGAGCCAAAAAAATGCCTCATTAATTCATTTTTTTGTGTTTTGTAAACATAAAAAATGAATTAATTACATATTACCGCTCGCTATTGAGGGCGTTTATTATACATTTAACCCCACAAAAAACGGATGTTGCAGCATCCGTTTAAAGCAGGAGCGAAAGTTATGACAACCACACAAACATGCATTCAAGTATGGGATCGCCGTAGTATTTTAGCTGAGCTACGCCGCCGTAACATGACCTTGGCGGAGCTCGCGAAAGCTTATCAACTCTCCTCATCCAGTGTTCAACACATTTGGACACGGTCTAACGAGAAAGCCGAACGTGCCATTGCCGATTTTATCGGCTTGCCCGTCGAGCAGGTTTTTAGTGACCGCTACCCCAAAAGTCGCCGTCGCATTTTTAAAGCAGCAAAACACGCTCATACGGGTTCGATAAAACATTCCACATTGCGTGGTAACGCTGCTTAAAACTGTGTTGGCTTTGCGTGTGTCATACGCATTTGCCATGAATTTATTACCATAAGATGAAAAGGTTTATCAATGTCTAAAGATCAATACGAAATAGGCAAGATAAATTGCATAGAGTTGCATCATGGAGCAGCCGTTTGGATGGGTTGTTTTTTAAGATTAGCTGGTCAAGTTTTCTTTATCGGGGGTGGTTATGGTTGCTGCTTATAATTTATGGACGCCCGAGGCAAAAAGAGAAATTTTTAATCCGTATTCGGAAGCTGAACGGCTACAAATGATGCTTTCCTGTTCTTTAAAAGCCGTGAGTGGTAGCTTTCGGCATGTCCCGATCCGAATGAAAAAATGGGCGGGTTGCAACCATCTGATTTGATTATTCTAGCAGGGCGCCCTGGGATGGGTAAAACGTCCCTTGCAACCAATATTGCCTTTAACATTGCCAATGCTTGTAAGCGTCATGATGATAGCCAAGCCAGTGAAGGGGGCATTGTTGGTTTCTTCTCCCTTGAAATGTCAACAGAACAGCTTGCAACCCGTATTATCTCAGAACAAACAAAGGTTTCTTCTTCTGATATGCGACGGG
>NZ_NJGE01000040.1 GCF_002777915.1 Bartonella tribocorum
AATGGGTCTGAAGATTTGATTGTAAAACTCTTGCGACATGCATAGGCTTCTTTTCTTAACAATGAAGCCTTCTCTTGATCTAAACCGTACAGCTCTATGATCTTCTCTTCCATACCAACCGGTACTGATTTCTTGCCAATTTCTACAGAAGATAAAAACGCTACAGATATACCTAATGTCTTAGCCATATCTAAGAGGCGTTCTGAGTGATCAATGCGAAGTTTACGTAAAATTTTACCAAAAGATGTAACCATATAAAAAGCCTGTTAGAAAAGAAATATTTCTTCTGATTCTAACAAATCTTCTTGAAAAGTTCTTCAATTATTACGAATCAGAACTTCTTTTCGGGGATTGAGAATTAAATTCTTATCTAAATAAATCTGAATGTGTTCCTGTCCTATCAAAATGGACTCGGTCTTCATCAACTATATAAATTAGTAACCAATCGGGTTCTATATGAAGATCTCGACGGGGCTTCCAGTTTCCTTGTAAAGCATGATCATTTAAAATAGATGGCAATTGCTTCTTATGAATCAGAAGTTGCATAACTTCTGTAAGCTTTTGCATATCTTTTCCACGCTTTTTTGCCCGTTTTATATCCTTTTTAAACTTTCCTGAATAACTCACTGAACGCATAATTAGAGATCCAGTTGCTGGATTAAATCAGCTACATTTTCAGCATAAAAAACATCTTCATTTCTGTCCGTTTTATGAAAAGTTTCAAGCGTTTCCTTATTAGGGATCTTGTTGTTTTCAACATAAACACGAATAAGATCACGTAAAATCTGAGATGCAGGACGGTGTTTTCTTTCAGCTATAGCCATAAACGCATTTTTTAGATTTATATCTACTTTAGCTGCTATAAGTTCACTTTTTACACTCATCACATTGCCTCTTTAGAACTTTAATGGTTATACATCATTTAACTTAGTTAAACATAGTTTAACCTATCATTAATATCAACCTTTTTTCTTTTAAAGAGAGATTTTGTAGGCTCTAACTTTTTGTTATCCATTTTTTTAAGTGTGAGAAGATATTCTCTAGGATTTCTCTGAAACGGAAAAAATCCATGACACACATAAAGACAAAAAGGGCTATCCACTTTATGATGCGTGACATCATCTTTAAGCCTTGGTAGGTTTCTATCATCTCCTGAAGCAGCCGTCGTTCTGTTCCTGAGAGATCTTGTTCCTCATGACGTTTTCTACTCATTTTGCCAACCACATAAGCGTGCTCCCTGTTGATTATGTTTCAATATATCTCTTGCTAGGTTGGAACTGATGACATTGATATCTTGCTTGTCTAAATAAATGGGTAACCAACCAACACAAGAAACAGACTTATTTGCCGCGCACCCAACGAGACAAAGCAGAACGCACATCAGTATCACTTTTTTGATTAACTTCATTTTCAACCTCAAAACGGGTGGTTGCTGTCTTTAAAGCTTTCTCTGTTTGCTTTTGCCGCTCGCTTTTCTTGCCAAGATGAAAGGCTTTGGCTAATGCCATTAAAAAAACGGCTAAAGCCGCTAAAAGAAGAGAGAGATTTCTTTTGAACCAAAAAATCATAAGCGCTGCTCCTTAAAACGCTTGGCAACAATCACAAGACCTGTACAAGCAGCTAAAACCATAATCCCTGCTAAAGCCCACTGAATCGGTCCATTGCCTACCAAAAATCCCCCAAAACCAGAACAAGACCCTATAATCGGTGCAAGTGCTTCTATCTTGAAAAGACCAGTTGCATTACGCGTTTCCACCCGTTCATAATTGGAAGAAATATAAGACCCTTTTGCCCACAAGCCGGCTTCTGCTGCTCGACGATTGGCTAAACCCACAAAAGTCTTCCCACCAACTTTATTCCACTTCTGTAATTCTGCTGGAACGGCTTCATAATCCCCTTGATTAAGTTTCTTCAAAAGGCTCGACTTACAAAAAGCTTGTCTGCCTACGTTATAACAAAACGAGACCAATGCCGCGAATTGGCAATCTGTTAATGAAACCGTCACCGATTCCTCTACCGTCTTCTCAAATTGCTTTAAGTCCTCACAAAGGATTTCTTCTGCTCGCTCTTTCGTAATACGCATGCCTTTTTTGACAACCGGTTGACCAGCATGGCTCGTGTGACCATAACCTATCGTCCAGATACACGCCGTATCTCTATACGCTTCCAAACGTAATCCTTCCCATTGTTTGATGAGCTCTAAACCTTCTTTGGATATCTTTCTCATTTCGTCCTCCCATAAAAAAAGCCCCACTGATGTGGGGCGGCATAAAAACCTTCTTTTATAATCTCTATTGACTATGCTCTTTGATCAATTGTTCCACTTCATCAACACGAAAACCAAGCTGAAAGAGCGGCGCATATTCGCTTTCCTGTAATTCATATTGAGAACGCTTTTCTAGAGAAGGACCGTCTAAATCAACCGGCGTTTCTGTTTCTACACAAACCCTATGGGTAGCATCTTCAATCCCCTCTTCCCCCTCTCCAAGTTCTTTAACAAAAACCCAATAAAAACGCGTTGATAAAAGCATCTCTAGCCTTCTTACCGTTTCAGCCTTATCAAATTCAAGCATGTTCAGATAATCTTGCTTCGTATTTAAATGCTCTGGATAATCTATCATCTCTATTGTCCTCCTCTAAACAAAGTGGCGGGGACGGCTACAGCCACGCGCGCAAATGTGTTCATTGGTATCAGTGACCTTAATGGTTGTTCGACCAAACCGTCCGTTCTCCTCTTCATTGTTAAAGCCGCCTCCCCCTAATAAGACATACATTTCAGTCTTGCTGCTACTGCTCCATAAGGCAACACTAGATTGAGTTTGCATAGGGAACGTTCCTGATAAAAATTGCCAAGAATAACCGCAACCTTCCTCACAACCAATATGCGAAATCATACGACGATTGGCTGTATCAACGTGACCTCCTGAAATCTTCGGAGAAGGGGACTGCTTACCCGTAATACTCGTTTTCTCATTACTTCCATACATCGCAGACGCAAATTCCACATCACTCAGTAAGGATTTCTTGACACGCATCATATCCGATAAGTGATCGGTATAGCCACGACCCGTCGTGATCGGAACATTATATACCGAGCGTGTATTTTCACCCGTTCCTGACTGGAGATAAATATCAACCCAAAGATCTGTAGAGGGGTCATACACCATTCCTTCTGGAGAACTATGCGGGCGGTGATTCAAACACCAAACCGAATTGGGTAATATATCCCCTGCTCTATACCCAGACAATGGATGACCTTCAATCTCTCCAACATCCGCACAGAGCGTATGAAACCCTCCTATCTTGACCGAATTATTAACTGTGTAATCCCTTGGATAAGTAGAGTTTTCTGATAAAACAAATTTATGAGACTGTTCTCCATCAGAGACCAAATAAACATAATAATCTTTGCCCGCAGAAAGAGAAGGAACGCCTATTCTTTTATCTGACGTATAACTTGCAACTAAAATCTCATTAATGAGTGCCAAAGTTATGCGCGTTCCTTTTTTCAACGTTAATTGACTTTTCCCTGTTGCAACAAGAAACGGCGTCGAAATGGATAGGATCGTTAAATTGGACTGTTTTAGGAAAGTGTTGACCTCTTCTGCTAGTGCTTTTGCCTGTATAGCTGTTGTGTGAGCTGCTGTTGCCGTTACGAGAGAACTCTTAATACCACCAAGCTCTTGCTTCGTTGTATCGGCTGTTTTTTGGGCTTCTTCGGCTAGCCTCTTTGCCTGATCAGCGGCTTGCTTGGCTTCTCTTGCTTCTTCTTGTGCTTCTTCTGCATCTGTTGCCGCAGAAGTAGCTGTCAATTTTGCTGAGTTAGCAGCAAGCTTCGCTTCGTTCGATTCATCTTGCATTTCCTCCGCTAGCTCTTTGGCTTCTTCTGCTAGCGCCTTTGCTTCTCCGGCTGTTCGCTTTGCTTCCTCTGCTAGGCTCTTAAATGCTTCTGCACCAGAACTTACCGCTTCTCTATCAACACTCGTCGCCCGTTCTGCTGCTGCTTTTGCTTCACTTGCTACTTTTGTCGCTTGCTCTGCAATACTCTTAGCATCCTTTGCAACTTGAGAAGCATCATCAGCCTTTGTGAGTGCCGTCTGCAATGATTGTTGCGCTTGTTCTGCTGCTTTCTTGATAGCATCAACCGTTTTTGATGTCTCCGAAAAATTAAACGAAATAAAAGCTTTATTAGCTTCTTCGGCTACCGTTTTGGCTTCTTCGGCTGTTTCCTTGGCTTTCTCTGCTTCACTCTTAGCTTGATAAGCTTGTGAATCTGCTGCTTCGGCTTTTTTCTTGGCTTCGTCTGCATATGTCCGTGCTAAACTTGCTATAGTCTTAGCGTCACCTGCTACTTCCTGCGCTTTATTGGCATTACTCCATCCTTCATGAGCTGTACTTTTTGCCTTTTCTACCTCACTGCGCGCTTGTGCCGCCTCATGGTTAGCATAACCAGCTGTCTGTTTGGCTTCTTTTGCTATCTTTTCAGCTTCATCCGCTACTGTCTCTACTTGTGATGCCTTCTTCTGAGCTCCTTCAGAAACCTTCTTTGCCTCTTCCGCTATCGACTTCGCACTATTGACGGCTTGTTTTAGATCATCCAAAGCACTTTTAGATGCTTGTGCAATCTTCTCTGATGCTTCGGCTTTACTCTTTGCTGCTGTAGCTATACCCTTCACCGCCTCCACACTCGCTTGACCTGCTGACTCTCCTGAACGCACCGATGCTTCTGCTGCTACCTTCGCTTCGTTGGCTATTCGTGTTGCTTCTGTTGCACTCTGTTGCGCTTGCTCGGCTTTCGTCTGTGCACTATCCGACGCACTTTTGGCTTCTAAGGCTGTCGCTTTGGCGCTCCTTGCTTCTTCTTTTGCTTCTTCTGATAAGCTTTTTGCACTAGAGGCGGTTTGACTTGCTTGTTCACTCGTGGATTTCGCTTCAGTCGCAACAGTCTCTAAATTTTCTGCTTTAGATTTCGCATCGCTAGCCTCTTTTACAGCTTGCTCTACTTTCGCTGTCGCCTTATCAACGGCGCTTTTCGCTTCCTCCGCCAAACCCTTCGCCTCAGATGCCGTACTCTTAGCTTCTCTTGCTTCTGTTAATGCTGTAGCCGCTGTAGATTTTGCTTCATTCGCAACTGCCTCTACACTTTCGGCTTTAGCCTTTGCTGTTTCTGCTGTCTCCTGTGATGTTGCTGCCAACCGTTTTGCTTCTTCTGATAATGTTTTAGCTGCCTCAGCACTCCCTTTCGCATCATTGGCTATACTAGATGCCCCGCCCGCTGTTGTTTTCGCAGAAGTCGCTTCTCTTAATGCCTGTTCTGATGCCTTTTGCGCCTCTGTAGATGCCGTATTCGCTTTTTCCGCTAAATCTTTGGCGGCTTCAGAAAGCCCCTTACTCTCTTGTGAAAGTGCTTGTGCCTCTTCAACCTTCTTCTGAACTTCTTCTACCAAACTCTTGGTGTTTTCATTGCCTTCACGAACCGCTTGTCTATCAGCTTGCAATGCCTGCTCTGCAACTGTCTTCGCTTCTGAAGCGACTCGAGACGCTTCTGTCGCACTCTGTTGCGCTTGTTCGGCTTTCGTTTGTGCACCTTCTGCTGTACTTTTCGCGGTTTCTGCTAAACCCTTCGCTTCTGTAGCTGTTTGCGAAGCTTGTTCCACCTTTGTTTTTGCAAACTCTGCAACAGTCTTAACAGCTTCAACGGAGCCTTTAACTTCATGACAAGCATCTTTGGACTGTTCTGAAAGAACCTTCGCCTCTTCTGACGTACTGACCGCTGTAGCTGACTGTGTTTTAGCATCATTCGACGCTCTCAAAGCATCAGCAGCTATCTGTTTGGCTTCTCCCGAGAGTGTCTGAGAGGCTTCTGCTATCTGTTTGGATTCTCTTGAAGCTGTTAATGCTGTCTCTACTCCCGCTTGTACTTGTGAGGCTGTTTTTGTAAGCTCTGTAACAGAAGATGTTGCACCTTCCGATAACTCTTTTGCTTTTTCTGCAATATCCTTGGCATCATCAGCTGTCTGTTTGGCTCCATCCGCCTTTAGACTTGCTTGCGTTGCTACAGTCTTAACCTCATGACACGTTGCTACCGCCGTCGCTGCTACTTGCGTCGTCTCTGTTGCTGTTTGTGAAGCTTCTCTTGCGGTTTGTTCTGCACGGCTTGCTATGGTCTTCGATTCATCAGCTAACCTCTTAGCTTCGGTCGATAAATTAACAGCACGCTCACTGGTCTGTTTGACCTCTTCAAAACGTTGCAATGCTGTAGCCAATGAACCTTTCGTACCATTGATTTCTCCTGAAGTTCTCTCAAAGCTTGCCTTTGCTTCTTCGGCAATTTGCTTGGCGGCTTCAGAGGTACTTTTGGCTTCTTCAGCTAATCTTTCTGCCTCCTCTGACTTATTCTTGGATTCGGAGGCTCTCGTTTTCGCAACGCCGGCTTCTGTAAGAGCTCTAGATGCCATATCGTGCGCACTATCCGCTTGGCTTTTGGAAGCTCTTGCATCTTTCAACGCTTCATCGCATGCTGTCTTTGCTTCACGCGCTGTTGAATCTGCTCTTGTGGCTGTGGTCAAAGCTTGACCAGCCGTAACCGCTGCGCCATCCGATAATTCTTTCGCATCATCTGCCTCCCTTTTC
>NZ_NJGE01000041.1 GCF_002777915.1 Bartonella tribocorum
GCTGAAGTCTATGGCTGAAGTCTATGGTAAGGCTTTTATCTCTCAATATGCAAAGATTTATGATCAGGCTTGTGTTTATGGGAGTGCTCATGTGTATGGCAATGTTTATGGCAATGCTCATGTGAGTGGTGCTGCCCGCGTTCTTGCTGATGCTCATATTTATGACCATGCGCATATTTCTTATGATGCTACGGTTTTTAGTTATGCACGCGTCTATGGTCATGCTAGGGTTTGTGGCTCTGCTTGCATTTATAGCCATGCGAAAATTTATAATTATGCTGTGATTAATGGTCGTGCAAAGATTTATGGCAAGGTCTATGGCAATGCGCGCGTGGGGGGCTCTTGTGAGGTTTATGGCTCTGTTTATGGCAATGCAAAAATCTCACATTGTGCAACGATCTGGGGGCGTGCTTATGGCAATGCAATAATCAACACAAAAAGCAAAGCAAAGTTAGTTCCTAAAAATTATGAGGTTTATGAAAACAATAATGTCGTTAAGATTATTGATAAAACAGAATAAAAATAGGCATGGGGGTGCCTTCTTTATGGCTATAAACCCATCATAAAAGAGAGAATTCATAAAAGAAAGCCGTGCCAACTGATATGACGCGGCTTTCAAATGTCTATCCTTATGAATCAACCCTAATTAAGGTAATAACGCGTATATACAAAACGTATTATATTACAAGCGCTCTATTAAAAATATGAAAACTTATCAAAAGGAACGTAAATTATGCATATAATCTTTAATCACTCTTTTGAATGAGAGAGCCTATAAACGCTTTTCGTTTCTCTCAAACGTATTAATCATAACACCCTCATTTGTGAGGTGGTCTTTTGAAATAAAGCACATGATCAAAATGCTTCTTTTAAAACAAGCTCTCATAAAGACAATAAACAACCAAACAACCGCTTTTATCAAACGCAAGGCTTTAAAAACTGTTATAAACATCAGTTTCAAACGTTTAAACGTTCATGTAGAGAGGTTCTCATAAGCGTATTTTTACTTTTCTTTAAATGTAACTTTTTACAAATAAGCTGGCTTAATTTTGAGTTGGAAAAATCAACCAGCTCAAATTCGAGCTCGTTATCTTTAGAATAGAGCATTCTTTAAACAATGGCGTTTTGTCTAAAAATTTAGAAAAATTCCGTACCTTATGATGTTATAACGATTTTGAAATTTGTTTGCTTATCTTTATCTCAATAGGTGCCCTCAAATTTGAGGAGACTAAAATCACTCAATCCAAATTTGGGGTAACCTCGTTTGCTTTCATATTATGCTCTTAAAACGTTTTTTGCTTGCTTGCGTTATCTCATTAGAAGGCTTTCAATTTCATAAGATATGATGTTTTGAATTTCATTACCTTTATTTCCTACCTCGGTAAAAAAATACCGTGGTTATAAAATCAATCTTGTCTTTAAATCCTTTGTGCAATCTTTATGAATTAAACCTATAAGCTTATGAATGCTTCAAACTGTTAATTTCTTTAATGCCATTTTAAAGGTTTTACCCAATTTTGGGGAAAACTATATGATCTCTATTTTCTATAAATGCGTATCTTTTGATACAATTTACCTTATAACAGTTTCAAACGATTACCCTCTTATAGAATGATCTAATATTGCTATAACACTCTTTAGATTTTGCGCTCGCCAATTTTGGCGAACGTTAATTTGTTATTTTATGCGATTAACAATCCAATCTTTAAAATAAGAAGTAATCTTTAAACGTATGTTATCGATAATTCCAAACGACTAAATTTTAAACAATGTGATTTGTGCTGTGATAAAAACGTATCATACAATTTATGAACTGTTATGAATAATATCTGCTTTTCATTTCATATGAACGTTTACATGCGTTATAATATTTGCACCATGATTTGCTTTTTATGGTCTATTCATACATGGCAATCTTATATAAAAAGTGGTCAATTTAAACATGCATAAAAGTGTGGATTCTTAAGTGGATTCATATAAAATAATTGCAATCAACATATTGACTTTATTGTATTTTTTGATATTATATCTTTCCATAGTCCTTCAGTTGATCAAGCGATCCGTCAAGCAGCGGTGCGGTATGGCTTGCCGGAAAGCTATTTGTACCGTGTTGCGCAAGTTGAAAGTGGCGGCAATCCGAATGCAAGGAATCCACGTTCTTCTGCGGGTGGATTGTATCAATTTATAGATAGCACAGCCAAGCAATATGGTTTGCAAGACCGTTTTGACCCCATGCAAGCAGCTGATGCCATGGGAAGATTTACGCGTGACAATCGTAATCATTTAAGCCGTGTGTTGGGAAGAGCGCCTACGGATGCGGAATTGTATTTAGCACACCAACAAGGGGCAGGTGGAGCGGCGCGCCTTTTACAAAATCCCCATGCCAATGCAGCGCAAATTGTTGGCAGCAATGCGGTTGGTTTGAATGGTGGTAACAGCGGTATGCGTGCAAGTGATTTTGTTAACCGTGTGTTACAGATGTACGGAGGACAGCCTTTTAGAGCAGCAAGCCCTATAGCACAGAGAAGTTTTGGCAATAGGGACAACATGTTAGAGGTTTTAAGGGCATTATTAGCATCACAATTAGCATCACAAGAAGAGTCTTCGGAAGAAGAAGAGAGTGATGAAGATGATAACCCTTTGATGACGCCCTTCATGCGGGCATTTTACGGACCGTTTTACGGAGTTTAGGATTCACAACGATGTCAACGATTTATGATTGGTCGCTTAGAGCGGCGGATAACACACGTGCGGATGATTTGATTGATTGGTCAGAAGGACAACGTCCTAGTTCCATCAACAATAGTGCACGTGGTATGATGCAGCGCGTGCGAGAATATTTATCGGATACGGGTGGGGCGCTTGAAGGGATTGTTACGGTTGATCATGGAGATCAAACGACAGTAATAAGGTTGCAAAGCAAGTCAGCTTTTTTAGAGTATAAAAATGATATTGTTTTGCGCTTTAAAGCGCGTGGTAAGAATGTTGGAGCGACCAAGGTTATTTTGAATAGCTTATCAAGTAAGCCGATTTACAAGGCATCACAAACCGGCGTTGCAACCTTTTTAGAGGGAGGGGAAATTCAAATTGGATGCATATATACGCTTGTCTATGATGAAGAGATTTCCGGATGGCATTTGCTTAATCCCACTCCCGTCACATCACCCCAAGGCTTGGCAAATGCTCTTTATCCAGCAGGTTTTATAGGGACGTTTGCTATGCAAGCAATCCCCAGTGGTTGGTTATTGTGTGATGGTAGTGCTTATTCACGGAGTCTTTATAGTGCTCTTTTTTCGGCAATAGGAACGACATGGGGGAGTGGCGATGGGTTTAGAACGTTCAATATTCCTGATTTTCGTGGGATGTTTTTACGTGGATTTGATGGAGGGCGCAATATTGATGTTGGACGGGATTTTGGGAGTGTACAAGAGGATTTGATCCAATCGCATAGCCATGAMGGTCATAGGATATCAGTTTCACAGATGAGTGAGGATAATGAACATTTTTGGCATGGGGAGGCGACARCTTTATGGGGACATKTGCTTGATGAAGATCAAAAATCGAGWGTCTCAACCATTTCTGGAGTAAGCAAAGAAGATATTAKAACTTATGATSTTCTGAATGTTCCTTTTATGCAGCCCCATACCCAAGATCTCACAGCGTTGGAAAASAGGACAAGTGAAACGCGCCCGATTAATGTATCGGTTGTTTATGCGATAAAAACTTGAGGTGGCGATGTCAACGATTTATGATTGGTCCTTAAAGGCGTCAGAAAACGCTGGTGCGGATGATTTKATYRAYTGGTCAGAAGGTCAGTCTCCCCATACAGTCAACAATAGTGCACGTGGGATGATGCAACGTGTACGAGAATATTTATCGGATATTGGTGGTGCGCTTGACAGTCATTTTGAGGTTGATCATCACCAGCAACAGACGATCATTCTCTTAAACAGTAGCGCATCACTTTCCCGTTATAGCAATGGTCTTTCTTTACGGTTTAAGGCGCRGGAGAGTAATGTTGGAGTCACTGCGGTTACGCTCAATAATCTTTCCRGTAAATCAGTTTACAAGGCGTCAGAAACTGGTGTGACTGCTGTTGTAGGAGGAGAGATACAAAGAGGGGGTGTCTACACACTTGTGTATGATGAAGCTCTTTCAGGATGGCAGTTGCTCAACCCTACGATAATAAGACCATCTCCACAATTAAGACATTTGCCTACAGGTTTTATTGGGGCTTTTGCCATGGAAAGATTGCCGGAAGGTTGGCTTCCTTGTGATGGTCGTTCTTATTCGCGTGATAAATATCGTACTCTTTTTGCAACAATAGGAACGATGTGGGGTCAGGGTGGGGATGAAACAACATTTAACGTACCAGATTTACGGGGCATGTTTTTGCGTGGTTTTGATTATACAGGTTTTGTCGATCATGGGCGCATATTTGSTAGTGTGCAACAGWGCTCTTTGATAAATCATGAACACAGTRTTGGCTTTTTTCCTCCCGTAGAAAAGAGCACGAGGAGGAAGAGGAGTGTTGTTGTARATKATAYAATTATTCCACAAGGACCTAATCAAGACGAGGAATGTATAGGTTTAAGTGGTGATGCATTGGAAAGATGCCATGAAGGCTTTGAAAGAGAAGTTGTACTTCCTTCAGCAACGCCTTCATTTATTGGAGAAAAAGTCCATACTTTACATCCATTTTTCTTGAAGCATGGACRTAAAATSATGACGTATSGCRTTCCCAAACAGGCAGGGGAAGATTTAGGGGAGCATGATCATATARTCATGATGGGTTCATTTGGTGGTGTTGAAACGCGCCCCGTTAATGTGAGTATCGTTTATGGGATTAAGACATGAGGAGTTGAAATGTCGTTAAAACCGTTTGCCGTATCAGAACTTAGTGACCCGTCTCAAGTACGGGTTGTTTTGTATACAGGGAGTGGCTTTGTGCACGCCCCGCTTAATAGCCTTGTTAGCCTTTTGAAGGATTCTTTGAACAAGGATCATGAAGAGAGTTTAAAGGCATTAAAGTCTGAGATTGAAGAATTACAATCGTGTTTATTTTAGGCATTTATTTTGAATGATGTGAGGAAGAAAGGCGATGGGGATACCATATCATACGCATGACTATCAGATACCGGTAGCCACGAAAGAAGAGATCATAGAGGGCGTTTCAGARGATACGGTTATTGTCCCGAAATTGTTAGGGACGGCAAGTCTTTATCCTCGTGAAGTCTTTGCGAGTGCGGAACAAGGGGTTCAGGTCCAGCAGATCTCAGAACGTGCGCTAGGATTATCCACGGCAGCGAAGCAAACAGCGGATGCCGCGAAAAGGGAGGCAGATGATGCGAAAGAATTATCGGATGGCGCAGCGGTTACGGCTGGTCAAGCTTTGACCACAGCCACAAGAGCAGATTCAACAGCGCGTGAAGCAAAGACAGCATGCGATGAAGCGTTGAAAGATGCAAGAGCTTCCAAAAGCCAAGCGGATAGTGCGCACGATATGGCATCTAGAGCTCTTACAGAAGCTGGCGTTGCGAAAACGAGAGCCTCCGAATCCAAGAATAAGTCAGAGGAGGCAGAAAGATTAGCTGAAGAAGCCAAAAGTACCTCTGAAGCCGCCAAGCAAATTGCCGAAGAAGCAAAGGCAAGCTTTGAGAGAACTTCAGGAGAAATCAATAGTACGAAAGGTTCCCTTTCTACGGCATTGCAACGTTTTGAAGAGGTCAAACAGACCAGTGAGAGTGCTGTTAATTTATCGACCGAAGCCAAGAGGTTAGCTGATGAAACGAAGACCATTGCAAGCCGCGCAGAACAAACAGCAAGAGAAGCCAAACAAACAGCAGAAGCCTCTCAGACACTCTCGGGAGAATCCAAACAGATAGCCGCAGATGCCTTGAGAGCGTCGAATGATGCTAAATCTCAATCAGCTACAGCGGTCAGTACGTCAGAAGAGGCGAAGGTTCTTTCAGAACAATCCAAAGATGCTTGTCATGAAGTTAAAGCCTCGGTTGAAGCTGTTAAGACTGTTGCAGAGTTTGCAAAAACAAAGGTGGAACAAGCTTCGCAAACAGCGACAGAAGCGAAGGGTTTAGCAGAAACCGCGAAAAGTACAGCAGAAGGTGCACAAACGAAAGCCGAACAAGCGCAACAGAGTGCGACAGAAGCGTCTCGAGTCGCTTCAGAAGCGAAGACAGTTGCAGAGCAGGCATTGCAAGCCGATAGACAAGCGGTCCGTGAAGGCCATGAAAGCACCAAGAGTTTGGTAGAAGAAATTCAGAAGAAGGTTGAAGAGGCACAAGCGCTTTCACAAGAAAGTAAGGGGTTTTCTGAAGCCGCCAA
>NZ_NJGE01000042.1 GCF_002777915.1 Bartonella tribocorum
TGTAGTTTGACATTAGGTTTTGGATTAAGTGGGAAGAGGTGGGATTAGTTAGGAATATGTGATAATTTGTTGTTTTTATGCATAAAATTTAGCATTAAATGCGCGTTTTGTCAAAATAGATTTTGACACCTAAAATTGCGAAAATTACCAAAAATCAGAAAAAAGTGCGTTTTCATTGTAAAAATGAGAAAAGCCTTTGAAAGTCCTTTGAAAGTCCTTTGAAGATTTTTAAAGAGTCTGTGAAAGCCCAGAAAACCGCCTTTGAAGACCCTTTGAAAAAAATCAATCCAAAAGTTCAATCGACTCCAAAATCAACCAAAAATGACCCAAAAAGCAAAAAAGATATGCGCCATATGGCGCGTTTCTATTTTTATGGGATATAATTATTAAAAAACAATGCATTATTATAATTTTTTAATGTAAAAAGAAACGCGCCTGTATTTTTCATTTTAGAGGGGCATTAAGCCGTATCTTGTGTAGTTACTAGATGTGCACTTTCAGCTTCGATTTGACGCTTTAAATGAATCTTAAGAAGAGGAAAAGTTGCTTCGACTTCTTCTGTGTCGTTGATGTTTTGAACAAGCTCTTGTAACTTTTTATAAAGCTCTGCTGCTAATTCCGCTATATCTTCAGGGGGGAGTTTTATATTTGCATCGCGATAAGTTGTATAAGCTATGCGACCGAGTTTTTTCATGAGTCCAGTAGGAATGGTAGGTGCTTTAAAATCCGCAGCTTTCGCCTTTGCTACGTCTGTAAACATTTCACCTTCACCTGTAGCTAGCCATTCCACAGAGACACCACAAATATTTTTGTAAATTACCAACATAGATACAGGTGGTTCGCGCAAGCCAGTTTCGTAGTTACTCATAGTACTTTCAGGTACTGCAAGATGATCAGCAAACTGTTTGCGTTCCCAAAAACCAAGAGCAAGCCGGACTTCACGTAATCGTTTTGCGAGTTCTGTTTTAGGTTCTTTTTTAGGCCGTCCCAAAAAAAATTACTCCTAATCCACATTTAGGTTGACTAATTCACAAAAGCGAATTATATCTCATATTACCGCCCGCTATTGAGGGCGTTTATTGTACATTTAACCCCACAAAAAACGGATGGTTTGAGCATCCGTTTAAAGCAGGAGCGAAAGTTATGACAACCACCCAAAAATGGGATCGCCATAGTATTTTAGCCGAGCTACGCCGCCGGAATATGACCTTGGCGGAGCTCGCGAAAGCTTATCAACTCTCCTCATCCAGTGTTCAACACATTTGGACACGGTCTAACGAGAAAGCCGAACGTGCTATTGCCGATTTTATTGGCTTGCCCGTTGAGCAGATTTTTTGTGACCGCTACCCCAAAAGTCGTCGTCGCATTTTTAAAGCCGCAAAACATGCCAACACAGATTCGCGTACACAGTCCGCATTGCGTGGTAATGCTGCTTAAAACTGTGTTGGCTTTGCGTGTGTCATACGCATTTGCCATGAGTTTAATTACCATAAGATGAAAAGGTTTATCAATGTCTAAAGATCAATACGAAATAGGCCAGATAAATTGCATAGCGTTGCATCATGGAGCAGCTATTTTTGTGGCTTTGTTTTCCATAGGTGGTGATCAGATTAGCTTTATCGGGGGTGGTTATGGTTGCTGTTTATAATTTATGGACGCAAGATGCCAGAAGCGATATCGTTAATTCTTATTCAGAAGCTGAACGTTTACAGGTGATGCTTTCCTGTTCTTTAAAAGCAGTGAGTAGTGGATTTAAGCATCTGCCGATCCGGTATATTATTGACCCACCGCATGGCTTATTTGATGCGGCGTTAGCACGACAGATTGTTATTCATATTTTGCATTATCAGTTTGAGGTACCGCGGCGGCGTATTGTTGCCATGCAAGTACGGCAGCAGACTGCTATCTTTCTTGCTTTGCAAGTGATTAATCGGCGTTTGGAAGAACCAGTTTTTGCTAAAGCCTATCGAAGATGGGCGGGGCGTGCGATGGATTTGTTCTTTAAAGAGATCAGAAAGGCGGCGGCGTGATGGCACAGTTTCAAGAGATTGCTTTAGATTTGATTGTTGTTCCCGAACGTATACGGCCCTGTAGATGATGAGCATGCCAAGGCGCTTGCACAATCGATGGCACGAGAGGGGTTGATGAATCCGATTACGGTGCGCCATACCCCCAATGCTAAGGAAGGCAATTACACGCTGATTGCTGGTGCGCATCGGCTGAGGGCTGCGGAGCTTTTAGGTTATAGTAAAATTGATGCGGTTGTGGTGCAAGCGGATAAGGACAATGCTGCGCTTTTAGAGGTTGCGGAAAACCTTTTTCGTAATGAATTGTCAGTGATTGATCGTGCTTTGTTTGTCCAGACCTACCGTGAATTATGGGAAAAGAAGTATGGGGAAATTAAGATTGGTCGGAATAAAAAATCAAAGGGACAAGTTGTCCCTTTGATCGGCGGTGATGGACATTTAGAAAAATTGGATCAAGTTGATCCTATTTTTTATACGAGTGAAGAAAGTGGCGCCAAAGGGATAACTTTGTGCTTTTCTAAACATGTAGCGGACCGTATTGGTTTGTCCTCAAAATCAGTAAAACGTCTCAATCGCATTTCCAAGTATTTACAGCCGCAGTTGCGGTCTGTTTTGCGGGGGACGGCATTGGCGGATAATCAAGCGCAGTTATTAAAGCTTGCCAAGATGGAGCCGGTTTCGCAACGGCGGGTGGCGATTGCTTTGCAACAGGTTGAGGGGGATTTACGGCGGGCTGTTGATTTGGTCAACGGGGTTAATACGCTGCCGCAAGTTAATGAACAAGAACGGATTTTTGCCCAATTGTTAGGGGTGTGGCAGAGAGCAGATGCGCAGACACGGGCGCGGTTTTATGATTATTTGAACAAGCAATCAGGGGAGGAGCAGGCATGAAGATGCGTGGTTCCCATCAACTTGATTTTTTTCAACGTCCGGTTTTTCCTTGTCGCGAACCTGTTGCACAGATTGATTTAGAGCGGTTTCGCTCTCGTATAAAGCGCGCTATGGCGCGGGCTTTGAGAGAATGCCGGCATGAGCGCAGTGAGATTGCAGAGCGCATGGCGCATTATTTAGGCATTGGGTGTTTGAGTAAGGCAAGCTTGGATGCTTATGTTGCAGAAAGTAAGCAGGTTGATATTTCGCTACCACGTTTTAAAGCCTTTGTGCGGGCGACAGAAGCCTATTGGCTTTGGGATGAGGTTGTGAGTGAAGATGGATTGTTGCTGTTGCAAGGAGATGAGGCGCGTTTAGCAGAGATTGCGCGCCTCCAGCAGGAACAGCGGGAGATTGCGGCGCGCTTGAAAGCCATGCGTGCAACGCCGGTGCAAATTAAACGGGGGCAGCCATGAAGGAATGGTTTTGTATTGCTGAATTGGCTGAGGCGGCTTTGCCAGGATTGCCGAAAACAAAAATCGGTCTCAATAATCTCGCACTAAAGAAATGGCGTTTAAATACACAGTTGTTTCGTCAAACATTAGGCAAAACGAAGCCTGTTTGGGAGTATCACATTTCCTTATTACCGGAAGTGGCGCGGGCGGCATTGTTGGTGCGCTCTGGTGGTGGGTGTGTAAAAGAAAGTGATCAAAAGACAAGTGTTTGGGTGCGTTATGAAGGGCTTTCCAAGGCGCATAAAAAGCGTTGTGAAGAGCGTTTGAAGGCGCTTTGTTCTATGGATGATTTACTTCAAGCCGGTATGGGTGTGCATGATGCGGCAAGTTTGTGCGCGGTTCAGTTTGGTGTGAGCCGGATGTCGCTTTTTCATTGGCGGCAGATGGTGGAAGGGTATGAGCGCACTGATTGGTTGGCAGCTTTAGCGCCTTGTTATGGTGAGGAGCGTTTTTCGCAATGGGCTGAGTGTCATGAGGAGGCATGGGAGGTTTTGTGTTCGGATTATTTGCGTTCGTCCCGCCCTGCTTTTTCGGCTTGTTATCGGCGCATGGTTGGGGCTGCGCGTGAGAGGGGGGGGAGCCCATTCCTTCAGAGCGGGCGTTACGGCGGCGTTTTAAAGCGCAAGTTTCCAAAGCGGTTGTGGTGTTGGCGCGTGAGGGTGAGGAGAAGGCCAAGAAGCTTTATCCGGCACAACGGCGTGATCGCTCGAGCTTGCATGCTTTGCAAGCGGTGAATATGGACGGGCATAAGCTGGATGTTTTTGTGCGTGTGCCTTGGAGCTCAAAGCCTGTGCGGCTTTATCTGATAGCGATACAAGATCTTTATTCAGGCAAGATTTTATCATGGCGCCTATCGGATGCGGAGACTTGGGAAATCGTACGTTTGGTGATTGGGGACATGGTGGAGGCTTATGGTATACCGGAGCGTATGACCTTGGATAATGGGCGTGCTTTTACCAGCAAATGGATTTCTGGGGGTGTGCAAAACCGCTTTCGCTTTAAGATTAAGCCGGATGATCCACAGGGGCTTTTGACGAGTTTGGGTGTGCAATTGCAATGGACGACGCCTTATAGTGGACAGTCGAAACCGATTGAGCGGGCATGGCGTGATTTGGCAGAGGCGATTTCGAAGCATCCTTTTTGTGCGGGAGCTTATACGGGTAATAAACCGGATGCCAAGCYTGAAGATTATGGCAAGCGCGCGATAGGATTTGAAGCGTTTAAAGCCCATGTTGGTGCGCAGATTGTGGCGCATAATGCACAAGCAGGGCGCAAGGCGCTGACATGTGCGGGGCGCAGTTTTGATGAGACTTTTGCAGAAAGTTTGCAAGCAGAGGGGACGATTATTCGGCAGGCAACGGCAGCATAACGTGCTTTATGGCTTTTGACCTCAGAGGCATTGCGGACACAAAAGGGGACGGGGGAAATTCATTTTTATGGCAACCGTTATTGGGCGCGGGCGTTGAATGAGTATGCGGGGAAGAAGGTGATTGTACGCTTTGATCCGGATTATTTGCACCAAGATTTGCGGGTTTATGATTTGCATAATCGGTTGCTTTGCATGGCAGAATGTCTTGCGGATGTTGGCTTTTATGACCAGCAGGCAGCGCGTTTGAATGGGCGTTTGCGTAAAGAATATGTGAAGGCAGTTAAAGCCGAAAAACAGTTGGCAGCAAAGCTTGCGCCTGATCACTTGGCTGATGTTTATGGGCGCCTTGAAGGAAAAGATGATGGTTCAAAATCCAAGTTTGTTGTTAAGCCAAAGGTTAGCCGCTTGATGCCAAACCATGCGGGGAATTTAGCTTTGAAAGCCAATAGTTGTGAAGATTTAGGGGATGAAGAAGCTTTGGAACCCCAAGAATTTAGTCAACATTTGCACAAAGCTTTAAGACGGCTTTCCGCCTCTGATGAGGGGCGTGAAGTGATCAAGTTTCCTAAACGATAGGAAAGGAAAGGGGGGAAAGGAAGCCGATTTTGTATGGCGTACGGCTTGAAGTGTTCATTAAAGAAAGGGGGGAGGAATCTTATCCATTTCACAGTCTTAATCAATACAATCAAATTTTTAGGCAAATTTTTAGGCAAATCTTCAGATGCCTTTACCAATATCGGTCTTTCCCGCGAAAAATTTATGGAAGATCTGGAGAAAGATGCTACCGGTACTTTGGTGCGCTTTTTTAATGTGTTGGGCAAATCTGAACAAGGGATGCGCTCTCTGATTGCCATTGTGGGGCGCGATTTTACCGGTGATTTTGCCAAATTGGTGGGGAACCCCCAATTGTTAGGGCAAGCTTTAGATTATGTGAAAGATCCTCAAGTCTTTAAAGGTTCGGTAGAGCAAGAAGCCGACAAACAAGCAACCGGTGCCATGCGGCAATTTGAACTGTTGCAAAACCGTATTGTGGCTTTAGGGATCACCATTGGTGAAGTGCTCCTGCCTCCTCTCAACAGTCTCATGGAAACTGTTGGTAATTTTACAAATGGGTTTGGCTTTATGGGGACAGTCATCCGAGTGGTTGGGGCAGCTYTTTCYTCTGTTGTGGGGGGGATTTTTACCCCGATCGGGGCKSTCATTGCTGCTGTTGTGGCTGTCATATTGGCTGCTGGTTTTGCTTTGTGGAAATATTGGGATCGTTTTTCTTCTTTTGTCAAAGGCTTTGCACGGGGGATCATACARGCTTGGGGGCGTGTCTTTGAAGCCGTCATGCGTTTTTTTGGTGCTGATACCACCACCATCACCAAATGGAAAAACATCATTGCTGCTGCTTTTGATTTCTCTTCCCATTGGCAAAAGTTCAAACAAGGACTTTCCTCTGTTGKCGAGTGGTTTGGCAATTTGTGGGAGGGYGTTAAACAAAGCTTTTCCAACTTTTGGGGGTGGTTGAAAAGTTTTTTTACACAAGAAAAGCTCACAGAGAGTGCCAAGGCTGGTATGGAACAAGCGGGCGAAGATCTGGCTAATTCGATTGTCGATGGTTTTATGTCGTCTATCTCACAATTGATGGATTATTGTAAATCTTTACCTCACCGCATTAAGGGGTGGATTGGTTCCATTGAAGTTAGAGATTTTTTGCCAAGTTTTTTGGGGGGCAAAACGCCCATCCAACCCATAGCACAATTTGCGGGGGCTTCTCCTGTCAATTCATCTGCCAGAGAACAAAGAGACAAAGACCGTTCCCCCATCACCCACAATCAAAATGTCACAGTGCATGTCAATGGGGCGCGTGAACCCATGGCCACTGGTCGTGCGGTTGCTCATGCTCTGCAACGGGCACGCGCCAATGCCCTGCATGGCGGGACAGAATGATAAGGACGACAGAATAAGGGAAAAGACAGCGTGCTGGAAAGAACACAATGAGGGGAGGGCGCAATGATAGGAGAGATGCAATGATACATTTCGAAAGAGATGACGTGTTGGAAGGGATACAATCAAGGGGAGGGCGTCTATGAGAGATCCTTTGCTGATGTTAGGTCCACATCTCTTTTATGTGGATTGGCTGAATTTCCAATCCTTTGAGGAAGAGTTTTCTGCCTCCTGGGTTTGTCTAGAGCGTTTTGGAGAGGCGCCCGGTTTGCAATTTACTGGCTATGGCAATGATCCCAAAACCATCCACGGGGTATTGTTTCCAGAAGAGTTTGGGGATCGTGTCGCTCTTGATGCCATCACCAGAACCATTCGTGCCGCCAAGCCCGTTCAGATGATCCGTTGGATGAGTGACAACGGCTATAGTGCCATTCTCCATGGATCTGTGGTGATCACCAGTGTTACGAAAGATCACGATTATATTAGTCGTTCTGGTCAATCGGGGCGCATTCGCTATGCCATTCGCTTGTTACCGTTTTTTGATGGCGGAAAACCGCAAGGTCAATATCAGGTGGGACAATACCAAGAGGGATATGATCAATATTCCCAAGGGGAACAAACGCCATGAAGATACCAGAAAAGCACCTTGTGGTAGAGCTAGAGGATATGAGTCTTGATCTGATCTGCTTTCAACATGCTATGGCTGTATTAGGAGATCGTTCACAAGTTGGAGCGATCAGAGGTTATTGTGAGGCCACTTTGCAAGCCAATCCAGGTATTGCGAGATATGGTGCCCTATTGCCGCGGGGCTTAAAGGTCATTCTGCCTGAATTTGTATCCCGTGAAAAGAACAGCGTGGTGAAAAGGCTATGGGATTAATGCGCACACATCCCTTTATTGAGGTGAGGGTGGGGGAGAAACTTGTCCATGAGGTTTTTTACCAGCGTCTTTTAACGGCAACCATTACCGATCATGCGGGCAATGAAGCCGATACATTTGAAGCAGAGTTTGATGATCGTGGCAATGATTTAGAGATTCCCTCCAGTAACAGCGCACTCCAGGTTACCTTTGGCTATCAAAACAGCATCCGAGCCTTTATGGGGCGTTTTGTTGTTGAGTCGGTGGTAAGTATTGGGGGCAGTGATGGAGAGATTTTGCGCCTTTGTGGCAAAAGTGCTTCGATGCGTAAAGAACTTAAAGAACAGGCGAGTGAACATTTTGACCATAAAACCATTGCTGAGATTGTTGAGACACTTGCCAAACGTCATGGCTATCAAGCAAAGGTCAGTCCCCAATTTACCAAACAAACCTTGCCTTATGTGGTGCGCACCGATCAATCGGCGGTTGATTTTTTAACCCGCCTTGCGGACCGCATGCGGGCGCGTTTTTTAATTAAAGATCATAAGTTTTTATTTTTAAGCGGGGATAATTTACCATCCCTTACCCTCCATAAGCATGACTGTTCAAGCTGGGAATTCACCCTAGAGCCGCGCACCCAATACGGCACCATTGAAGCTTCTTATTTTGATCGCTCAACAGGGCAACAATGCCAAGTCAAGCATCAAACAGGTTTTAGCGGTCCTGTACGCCGTCTGCGCAGTTGTTATCCATGTCAAGAAGAAGCACAAGCGGCGGCTGCCTCCGAGTCGGATAGGCTTTGTCGTGCTGTAGGCAGTGGCTCCTTAACTCTTGCAGGACACCCCGAAATCATGGCGGATCAACCTCTCATCCTTCAAGGGTTCCGTGGGCAAATCAATGGAGAATGGAAAGCCGCTACCGT
>NZ_NJGE01000043.1 GCF_002777915.1 Bartonella tribocorum
AATGTTTTAAAGAAGCATCTTGATTATGGGCTTTGTTTTAAATGCATCTCTTTAAGATAAAGACATTCTCATTCAAAAGAGTGATTAAAGATCATATGCATAATTTACGTTCCTTTTGATAAGTTTTCATATTTTTAATAGAGCACTTGTAATATGATACATTTTGTATATACGCATTCATTACTCCATTGTAATTGTAGGTGGTTATTTTAATCATAAGAATCATTCTTAGAAAGCCGCGTCATATCATTTGGCACGGCTTTTTTTTGCATTCTCTCTTTTATGATGGGTTTATAACCATCAAGAAGGCGCTCCCATACCTATTTTTATTCTGTTTTATCAATAATCTTAACGACATTATCGCTTTGATAAACCTCACAATTTTTTGGAACCAACTTTGCTTTGCTTTTTGTATTGATTGTTGCATTTCCATAAGCACGCCCCCAGATCGTTGCACAATGTGAGATTTTTGCATTGCCATAGACAGATCCATAAACCTCACAAGAGCCCCCCACGCGCGCATTGCCATAGACCTTGCCATAAATCTTTGCACGACCATTAATCACAGCATAATTATAAATTTTGGCATGGCTATAAATGCAAGCAGAGCCACAAACCCTAGCATGACCATAGACGCGTGCATAACTAAAAACCGTAGCATCATAAGAAATATGCGCATGGTCATAAATATGAGCATCAGCAAGAACGCGGGCAGCACCACTCACATGAGCATTGCCATAAACATTGCCATACACATGAGCACTCCCATAAACACAAGCCTGATCATAAATCTTTGCATATTGAGAGATAAAAGCCTTGCTATAGACCTCAGCATTGCCATAGACGAGACCACAGACTTGAGAATAATGCCGTATTTTTGCATCATCATAAACACGGGCATGACCATAGACACAAGCATCATCATAGACCCAGCAATTGCCATCATGGGAGAGGTTGACTTCCTTTTCGATAAAACCGCCTAAAGCACCCGCTTTTATATCATCAAAATCTCTTAAAGCCCGAATGCGATAAAGGCTTGTGATATTTCGCGTAAGAGCATGTTTGATTTTTTTTATTTCACTGGTTAATTCGTATTTTTTGCACATAGGAGTACCCTCACAATCTAATGTGATAAACAGTTGATAAAATTTGAAATGGAAAATTGGATTGGAAAGCAGGCGCCCCCGCCGCGCCCGCCGCTGCTTTATTGATTAAACCCAGACAATTTCTAACTCGCCATAAGGAGAGAGACGTTCAGTATAGGTTTTAATTTTAGTAGAGCCGCCGACATTTTCACGAATAACAGCAATGCCATGGATATGAGCATTTTCAAAAACATGCACGTCATTTGCTATACGCGCGTTTTCATAAACCCTAGCATTGTCATAAACATAGGCATTATCATAAATAATAGCCTTGCCATACACATGAGCATTGCCATAGACATGGGAATTATCAGAAACAACGGCATTGCCATAAACATGCGCATTATCATAAATATAGCCAGCAGCGATAGCATTATCATAAACGCGGGCATGACCATAGATATGACCACAAGCGACAGCCTTGCCAAAAACCCTTGCGTTTTCATAAACGTGACCATTTTTAAATACAATGGCATCATCATAGACCCAGCAATTGCCATCATGAGAGAGGTTATCTTCCTTTTCGATAAAGCCCCCCAAGGCACCAGCTTTAACATCAGAAAAGTCTTTTAATGCTTGGATACGATAAAGGGTATGATTACCAAATACACGCGTTTCATTTGTGAGTGCAAACTTTTTTTGCATAACACACTTCCTTTATAAAGAGATTTAAATTTTAAAATGAAATGTTTAAAAGGGGCGCCCCCGCCGCGCCCGCGCATTATTTACGCAGCGTCTTTTATAGACTGATTATCATCACAGATATCATTCGTAATTTTTTCACGGCTATTAACCACGGCATTACCATAGATTTGTACATCATGATCAATATTGGATTTACCATAGACCTTTGCATTTTCATAAATTCTTGCAAAGGACCCCACCCGATCCGAGCCAGAAACCTTTGCATCATCAAAAATACTTGCAAAACTCTTAATCCAAGCATTACAAAAGACATGGGCATTGCCATAAATACACGCCCCCCCATAAATGCGTGATTTACCATAAACATGGGAATTCCCATAAACAAAGCCACTCACATGAGCATTTTCATATACACGGGCATTATCATAAATATGTGCACTAGGAGAAACATTAGCATTATCACAAACCATGGCATTGCCATAAACTAGACCACAGATCCTAGCATTGTTACTAATTTTTGCATTGTCATAAATGCTAGCATCATGACCGAATACCCATGCCTTATCACAAACCACAGCATTCCCATAAACTTTAGACCCCCTAGCAATAATGGCATCATGATGTATTTTTGCATTATCAGAAACGATGGCATTGCAAAAAACGGCAGCATTATCATAAACCCAGCAATTCCCATCATGAGAGAGATTGCTTTCATTTTCAATAAAACCACCTAATGCCCCCGCCTTAACATCATCAAAATCTCTTAAAGCACGAATGCGGTGTATAGTAATCCCTTCAAAAGTATGATTTTCATTAGTTAATTCATATTTTTTAGATACAGTTATAGTGGACATAGGTAACTCCCTAAGTTTATATTTGATAAATTTTAGAATGAGATTTTTAAAGAGGGGCGCCCCCGCCGCGCCCGCGCCATTATGTTATTTACGCAGCGTTATTTATATCCTGATCAACACCACAGACATCTTCAGAAAATTTCTTATTTTCTTTAAGCACAGCATTGCCATAAATCGTTGTAAATTGGCAAATTTGTGCCTTGCCACTCACATGAGCATTATCATGAATGTTTGCACAGGGACCAACACGCGCCGAGCCAGAAACCTTAGCATTGTCATAAATATTGCTACCGCCATAAACTATAGCCTTATCAAAAACATGAGCATTGCCATAAGCTTTTGACCACGCAGCAAGGCGTGATTTTCCATAGACATGGGCATCATTAAACACAAGCCCACTCACTTGAGCATTTTCATAAACGCGGGCGTTATCGTGAATAAGAGCCCCCTCTGTAATAACGGCATTATCACTCACAACGGCATTGCCAAAAACATAGCCTCCAATTTTTGCATTGCCATTAATGACCGCATTGTCATAAACATGTGCTTTATTACTCAAAACCCATGCCTTATCACTAATCACGGCATTGCCATAAACCCTAGCATAATTCACAACACAAGCATTATTGCGTATTTTTGCATTTTCGGAAACGCTTGCTTGGATAACCATAGCATCATCATAAACCCAACAATTGCCTTTATGAGACAGATCACTCTCATCTTTAATAAAGCCCCCCAATTGACCAGCCTTAACATCATCAAAATCTTTTAAAGCACGTATGCGGTGTAAAGTAACACCGTTAACAACACGGGTTTCATTAGTAAGTTCATATTTTTTTGCAGGCTCTTGTTTATTAACAGATGCGGTTTCATTTGCAATGTTAGAGGAAATTGTATTTTGGGAATTTTTCATTTTAAATTCTTTCTAATCAAAATTGTTTTGAAATTGACACCCTATAAAGGGCGTCGGGCGTTCAAAACACGGTGATTAGTCCGTTGTTACGCTTTTCCCATAGGGGTATTTTATGGCGTAACTACACCCGACAAAACTCTCATATACTAACAAAAGCATAAAAGAAAGTCAGTATTTTAAAAGGCATGGGAGAGGCTGTTTCGTAACCTATCCGCTAATCACAAGTGTTTTGATCACTTGATTATTTATATAACAAAATACGTATTTATTGTCAATTAATATTTTATCTTTTTTGATATTTTTTTGTATTTTTTAAATTGCATTATATATTAATGTTATCATGTGCTTATGAATTGCTTCTTTTATATTTATATATGTTTAAATCTATATTATGGGCTTTCTTAAACGATTGCGTTATGTTTTGAATCTATACATTTATAATATTTAGAAACGCTCTCATAATGCGTTTTTTTAACTTTATAGCCTATCAATTTTTTCACTAAATGAATTTAAATTTTTTTGTGAATTTTGTTTATAACGCATTTATCATTTGCACTATCTTAATAGGCACCGCGCTCTTATAACCAACCCTTTCATTTGCATTATGAATATAAGACCTTGCTGTTTTTACGCATTCTTTATAACTGTTATGTTCTTTATAGCCATGGCATCATTTTTCATTTTCATAAGAGAAACGATAAATAGGATATAGGATAATTACGATTTATAGACTGTTATGAAAATATCTAAAGAGAGATTGATAATTATAGAGATTAGAAAAATCCCTTTTAATAGGCTTTTGACAGTGTTGTCAGTTTTGTCAGTCCTTTTTAGACCCTCTATTATTCTTTTTAAATGCGTAAAAACTAAAAACATTATATATCAATAGGTTAATGTCTTTAAAACACAACCCATATCAAGAATACAATCTTTAAAGATAATCAATGATGTGAGTTGATTAAAACTTGTCAGTTATGTGTCAGTAAATTGAACCGACAAAAGTGAGTGATTAAAGCGTGTCTTATGAAAAGCGTATGAAAGTAAAAACTGATTACGTTATCAAAATCCTTTTTATGAATTTTGTCAGTTCTTTTGAATGATAACCTTATGATTTAGAGAATTGATTACAACGTGCTTTTATGAAAGCATGTGACCCTTTAAAACCTTTCAAAAGATAGCTTATAACTCATAAGAGATGCTATCAAGATCATTATGGTTATGAGTTTTGACGGGGTTTTGAGTTTTGAGGGTTGCTGCTATTATGTAAAAAAACGATAAAAAGTAAAAACATTATATTTCAATGTGTTAAGATTTTATAGACCTTAAAAAACAACCCATATTGATAACACAACCTCTAAATTCAACCAATAATATACGTTTTGAGGGGGGGTTGACGGTTTTTACACCTTCAAAACCTATAAGCAAAATGAATATATATAACTCTCTTTAAACAAAGCTTTTGAGAACAATAAAGCACTCATTTTAGATTACAGTATAATCTCTTAAAGGCAATGTAAAAAAATCTAATTCACTTTAAGATGGGATTTCTTAAAAGTCTTAAAGCAATCCAAAGTACAGTGTTTAAAAATGCAAGCTTTATCTTTTAGAATAATGCATATTAGGATTGTATCTAATCAACCTAACAAGAGAGGTATAGATTATGGTTATAAGCTCTATACCCCTTATGCGTTTATCATACCCATTATGTGAGCATGCTTTATAAGTTATTCAGTTTCTCTTAATACCAAATTTGGTAAGTTTTTAACGATTTTCATTGTTTCTAAGCTTACGGTAATAACCCTTTGAAACAATTCCAATGGATAAGCAGGGTTGCCAACGGTTTCAACAGCATAGCGATTGGCATCATTGACAATACCACTCTTTTTATCAGTCTTT
>NZ_NJGE01000044.1 GCF_002777915.1 Bartonella tribocorum
AATATATAGTCTTTATAAGTATTGAGGAGCAGGATTCCTAGTGATGATATTGTTTACTGCAACTTAAACGATAGAAAAAAGCTTAGTAGAACCACAGCAGCTCGTTGTGAGTAGAACTTGATTTTAGTGAGACATTGTTCTCCGATTACTCTCAATTTTGGGAGAGGAAGTGCTCACTTTTAAGTAAAAAAGATCCTGCCAAACTTGCAGTGAAGAAAGAATTGACCAACCTTGCTGCTCAAGAAAAAAAGAGTTGGTTAAAAGAAAAACCCATTAAATTTACCGATAGCAAATTTGGTCAGACAAACAAAGTCTATAAGAGAAACGATTTGTTTGATCCTAACAAAAGAGTTAAATGGACTGAAAAACAGGAAACAATATGGGGTACCAATATTGAGAGGATGGAAACAGGAAGAGCACCCATTGGCTTTGATAATAAACCTGTTGAATTGCATCATATGCTGCAAACACATGATGGTCCCATAGCAGAAGTTACAAATGCATTTCATAATAAACATCATTCTGCTATTCATATTAATCCTAACACAATGGGATCGGGTATTGATAGGGATGCATTTGCTTTGTGGAGACAGAAATATTGGAAGGAACGTGCTAAAGATTATGAAAAGAAAATATAGAAGCTAAAAAATGACAATTTATGGAGAAAAAATTATGAAAACTTATACTATAGATGATGTTGCACAATTAGTTGATAAATATAGCGATCGTATCAATTTTGGTACTGTTGATGATGAAGTTGATGATGTACTGATTGAAAAAGCAGAAAAAACTCTTGGTTTGCAGTTTACAACTTCCTACAAAAGTTTTTTAAAAAACTATGGAAGAGCAGAGATCTGTGGTGAGGAAATATTAAGTGTTTATAATACAAACTTTGAAATTGCTCGTAGTGATGATATTGTTTATTATCATATAACGGATATAGAAAATGGTTTAGCAAAACCACAGCAGCTTGTTGTGAGTAGAACCGATTTTGGTGAGACATTTTACTTTGATTACTCTAAATTTCAAGATGCGGAGTGTCCACTCTATCTTAGATTTCCACCTAGCGATCCCCAGTATTACGCAGGTAACTTTTATGAATTTCTCTGTAAAAGGATTACAGATAACTTGAAGTAAATTTCTTTGTATGGTGGTTTTACTTCCGAATTGCAATGTTAAACCACCGTTTTTTTCTTTTCAAGAATGCAGGTATCGTTAATATTTTTAGGGGGGATCATCTATGAAAACCTATACCTTAGATGATGTTGTCATACTAGTTGAGAAATATAGTGATATTGTTGATTTTGGCACTGCAGAGGATGCGGTTAGTGATGAAAGGATTGAAGAAGCTGAGAAAATTCTTGGTGTAAAGTTTACAACTTCTTATAAAGACTTTTTAAAAAATTATAAAGGAGGAGAAATTGGAGGTGATGAAATTTTTAGCATTTATAACGCAAGTTTTGATAAGTGTCCTGCTGGTGATATTGTTTTCTATCATTTGACGGATATAAAAAATGGTTTGGCAAAACCACAGCAGCTTGTTATCAATAGAACAGATTTTGGTGAAACCTTTTACTTTGATTATACTCAGTTTCAGGATGGAGAGTGTCCGCTCTATCTTAAGTTTCCACCTAGCGATCCCCAGTATTACGCAAGTAATTTTTATGAATTTCTCTGTAAAAGAATTAAAGAGCACGCAGGGTAATGACGATGCAAACCAAAGATGCAACAGAGATTTTAAAAAGACTTGGCTGGGAGCCTCATCGCGATGAAATGGATGATATGTTTGCTTATTATCATCTCCCTGATCGTATCGTGCGTATTCACTATGGTGTTATAGATTATGGACGGGATAGCGGAAGATTGTGGGTTTCTGTCAGTCTTACTACAGCTGCCTATTGTCTTGGCTGGGAATACGCTAACGGTAAGAAATCGCGATACCAATATGAGGATATGCTGATTTCTTCAGAAGAGAATTTTGGAGTTACAGCACTAGAATTTTTTGAAAACCACGTTAAGGTAGCTTTAAATAAAGTGTTAGTTTGGGCGCACGCACAAGATATTGAGCAAAAATTACATGAAGAATCTGCTAATCATTCTCTTGTTGCAAAAGCTTTACTCGGCAATATTGAGGCTTTAAGGAATTACAAATCTATATCTCAATTATGTGTACCAGAGTTTTCTGATTATGAAAAGATGACACAGGTTGAGCGTATGATCTTTTTTGCTGAGGCTTATAAAAATGGTGAGTTAGATGATATTCTTGCTCAGAAACGACCTAAACAACGGTTGATGAGTCTCACAGCAGCAACTGGTATTCTTAAAACCCACGGTTGGTTTGCCACAGAACCTGGAAAGATGTGGCTCTCTTTGCCAGACCGCTTTATTCAGTTTGATTTTGGCTTTATACGTCTTCATGATAGTTACAATGTTCGTCTTGAAGCTGAAATATCTAATGAAGAGATTTCTGTAGCTTGCAAATATATTCACTATAATGGGGAATATGAGTGCGTCTCACCTACAAATATTTATAATTCTTTTAATACGCTTGGAGGAGGGATTTTTAGCGGTTCTGGTAAAGAGATTAATATTTGTCTAGAGACATTAAATGAGCACGAGTTGACAAAAATCTCTGAGCGAGTGATACAATGGGCATGCGCCCAAGATTTACAAGCGTCGATCGAAAGAAAAACACTTTTCCAAAAATATAGCTACAATATAGATATAGTCTGGCATTTGGCTTGCTTAGCATTGACAGGTCAAATTGATGTCCTAAAATCCTATCAAAATTCACTTGCAGCAGGCAAGATCCCTGAAAATTTAGAAAACAGTGATGTAGAAAAATATGTTAGTCACGCTGTTGAATTTGCTAAAGAACATCTAAAAATTCTTAATGAACGGGAGGCAACAGAAGCACGTCTTGGTTCGCAAGATTTGATTATGTTTAATAAAGTTGCAGAGCAATTAAAAGCCATGGGCTGGACAGTTTATCGGGATAAAAACTATGATCGTAATGCTTATTTTATAAAAAAAGACCGTCTCATCAACATAGTATACAGTTTTGATATAAAAGAAGAAAAGCCAACTGTTACTTTCGAAGCTTCACTTTCAACACTTGGTTTTTCTACGGCACATCGGTATGTATTCCCCGATAAACCTCAATATACAGCTCTCAAAAAGGAAGAAGAAGTTTATAAGTTGTTTGACTCTGAACTAGAAGAAGGTAAGTTAAAGCAGATTTGTACAGATATTCTTAAGTGGGCTGATAGCCAAAACACCAATCAAATTATCTATGATTATGCGATTTTGTCACCGAAGAGTGAATTGTACCTTGCTGTACGTCACCTCATTGCACTTATTTTGATTGGAAATATCAAAAAGCTCAAGTTTTATAAAGAGAGTTTTCAAAGAAAAAATTATTTAGGCTTTGCAGATTATATCACAAAATATGATATTGACAACGCTCTTACTCTCGCTCTGTGTTATCGAACGGGTTTTCCAAAAAATGCTCCAATTTTAAGCTTGGATCCGCAAAACGGCATCTGATGCTTCCAAAACTGTTGCAGGTGAGCCGACAGAGGAAGTAGAGGAAACGGATGACAAAGATGCTCCATTGACCATGGAAAGTGCTCATGAACTTTTAAAAAGTTTAGGTTGGTCAACTGAGAAAATCAATGAAGATGATTATATGGCAAGCTATCAATTGGCGGATAGTGAAGTAGATATTCTTTACAACGATGAAGTTGCTAAAGATTGTCCGCAATTTGATAGCGCCTTTTTGATTAGCACGGGCATTTTGGCTTCAGTTTGCAAATTTATTGATCCTACCCACACGGAAGATATCCCAGATATACAACTTAATTTTGAAGCCAAGGGACTGGAAATCTTTGAACCAGAAGTCACTGCGGATCGTTTAACACAGGCGCTTGATGATGCGCTAGAATGGTTAGTAACTGCTATTGATCTTTCTGAAAGGTTCCGCTCTGATTATAGCACTGCTCCTTGGCAACAGGATGCAACGGATAAGGGAGATGATACGGATGATGCTTTGCTTCATCTTGGCGCTCTTGCTTTATTAGGTGATGTTGAGACCTTGCATTCTTATCAGCAAAGTTTTGCAGTAGGAGATCATCTAGGCTTTGACGACAGCATCAACGAAACTCACCTTGAACGGGCAATAGCTTTAGCGCAAGAAGTAGCAAAAGCTAAACAGCTGAGTTACGCTTTGATTGAATGGGTAGCGGAAGAGCTTGATGATCAACGAGAGGTTTCCTGCGAAGAGTAGCCTCACTCTTGGAAAGAGAAAATAGCTAAATTTATCGAAAAAAGACAAGAAATAGCCCTTTACGATCTCAAAAATTTTATAGAAAACAGATTTTTGTCTAAAGCTTTTATCACTCGTTGAGTGAATTCAACAGCTGTGAGATTTTACCGTTGTTACGGATGGTGATTTCACGCTTGGTACTGCAGGGCTATCCAGTGGGGTGGTCAGATGCATCTGGTGGCAGATAAGGGCAAGATTAAGTTTTGCATCAATAAGGATCAAGATTTTTAGGATACTGATCAGTTATGCTTTAATTAAAATAGCCCTTGTGCCATTTATCATAAGATACATGATAAATATGATAATTGTGATTTATAGACTGTTATGAAAACATCTAAAGAGAGATTAATAATTCTAGAGATTAGAAAAATCCTTTTTAATAGACCGTATCAGTGTTGTCAGTTCCTTTTAGACCTTCTATTATTTTTTTTAATGAGAAAAAAATAAAAATCATTATATTTCAATGTGTTAATGTTTTAAAGAAACAACCTATATTAAATACAATCCGTAAATACAATCTATAATATATATAAAAAGGGGTTTTGTAGGGGTTTTGGGGGGTTAAGAACCTACAAAACCTATAAGTAAAATGAATATACATAACTCTCTTTAAACAAAGCTTTTGAAAACAATAAAGCACTCATTTTAGATTACGGTATAACCTCTTAAAGGCAATGTAAAAAGATCTAATTCACTTTAAGATAGGATTTCTTAAAAGTCTTAAAGCAATCCAAATAAGAGTATCTAAAAGTGCAAGTTTTTTCTTTTTAGAATAACGCATATTAGGATTGTATCTAATCAACTTAACAAAAGAGGTATAGATTATGGTTATAAGCTCTATACCCCTTATGCGTTTATCATACCCATTATGTGAGCATGCTTTATAAGTTATTCAGTTTCTCTTAATACCAAATTTGGTAAGTTTTTAACGATTTTCATTGTTTCTAAGCTTACGGTAATAACCCTTTGAAACAATTCCAATGGATAAGCAGGGTTGCCAACGGTTTCAACAGCATAGCGATTGGCATCATTGACAATACCACTCTTTTTATCAGTCTTT
>NZ_NJGE01000045.1 GCF_002777915.1 Bartonella tribocorum
GATGCGAAAGGGAGTGCTGAGGAAGCTAAAACAGTATCAGAAGAAGCCAAGAAACTTGTTCAGGAAAACAAGGATGCTTTTGATGCATCGACTAAAACTCTTGAAGAAGTGAAAGGTATTGCGGAAAGGGCGTTATCGACAGCCAACACAGCCAAGCAGAGTTGCGTTGAGACAGGTGAAAAAGCTTCAGAAGCCTTAACGAAGTCTGGTGAAGCGAAGAGCCTAGCAGAAGAAGCAAAACAGGCGGCAATGACCGCTCAACAAAGAAGTACTGGCACAAGTAGATCTTCTAGTTTGAATGATTTACTGAAACAATTAAAGTTGAGTGTCATTTCGGTTTCCACACCGTTTCTTGTTGTGGCAGGAAAAAACCAACTAAAATTGAAAGAAGGAACGCATCTCTCTTTGAAGCTAACGAGTGAGGTTGCGGTTGTTAGCTATACAGAGGATTACACGATAACTGTTCCCTCTTCTCTTGCAGCAGGGAAGGATTATTACGTTTATTTGGCATTTGATACAAGACAGTCTTATAAACTTGTTGTGTCTGAAAACTCTACCTACCCCGATGGATATACCTTAGATACTTCGAAAAAGATAGGAGGGTTTCATACGCTTTGTGCAGATGTTGGTTCTATAAAAGATCACCCCTTATCGGGTTATCAAGCAGGAGATATCTTACCCCATTCGGTTTGGTGTTTGAATCACTGTCCGCATAGTTCCCCAGAAGGGATGGTTTACGACTCTTCGCAAGATCTTTGGGTTGATATTTATCTCCAGTCAGGAACGGGTATTTTTACCCGTTCGGCGTATGGTATTCCTATCACAACGGGTCGTCCCTATACCGATCACTTATCGGATATGCGTCGTGTTAAAAAATCTTTTCTCAATGATGTCGAATTTGCGTCTGCGATGTATGGGAGCAATGAAAAGACAAATATTCAAGGGAAGAAAGCCCCTACACCGAAGAGTTCTGGAGGACACGTTGATACGGCGAATAGGCGTATGATTTCACATATAGGGTGCGAGGATGGTTGCGGTTATGTATCACAATTTTTATCAGAGACTTTTCAGGTCCAGATACCTTCTGTGGCAGCAGGAAGGACGACTTTTAGAGCAGAGATGAATGTATTGGTAGGAGGCGGTATTTGGAGTGGTGGTGTGTCTAATGGTTCGTTGTTTCGGAGTGGTCAGTATTCTCGTAGTTTCAAGGGTGAGATGTTAGGGTCTCGAGGCTGTAGCCGTCTCCGCCGCTTTGTTTAGAGGAGAGCAATAGAGATGATAGATTATCCAGAGCATTTAAATACGAAGCAAGATTATCTAAACATGCTTGAATTTGATAAGGCAGAAACGGTAAGAAGACTAGAGACACTTTTATCAACGCGTTTTTATTGGATCTTTGTTAAAGAACTCAGTGAAGGAGAAGAGGGGATTGAAGATGCTACCCATAGGGTTTGTGTAGAAACAGAAACGCCGGTTGATTTAGACGGTCCTTCTCTAGAAAAGCGTTCTCAATATGAATTACAGGAAAGCGAATATGCGCCGATATTTCGGCTTGGGTTTCGTGTTGATGAAGTGGAACAGTTGATTCAGAGAGCATAGTCAATAGAGATTATAAAAGAAGGTTTTTATGCCGCCCCACATCAGTGGGGCTTTTTTTATGGAGGACGGGATGAGAAAGATATCGAAGGAAGGTTTGGAGCTTATCAAACAGTGGGAAGGATTGCGTTTGGAGGCTTATAGAGATGTGGCCAGTATCTGGACGATTGGTTATGGTCATACCAGCAATGCAGGTCAACCCTTTGTCAAAAAAGGCATGCGTATCACAAAAGAGCAAGCAGAAGCAATTCTTTGTGAAGACTTAAAGCAATTTGAGAAGACGGTAGAGGAAACTGTTACGGTTTCGTTAACGGATTGCCAATTCGCGGCATTGGTGTCGTTTTGTTATAATGTAGGAACAACAGCCTTTTGCAAATCGAGCCTTTTGAAGAAACTTAATCAAGGGGATTATGAAGCCGTTCCAGCAGAATTACAGAAGTGGAATAAAGTTGGTGGGAAGACTTTTGTGGGTTTAGCCAATCGTCGAGCAGCGGAAGCAGGTTTGTGGGCGAAAGGGTCTTATATTTCTTCCAATTATGAACGGGTGGAAACGCGTAATGCAACTGGTCTTTTCAAGATAGAAGCACTTGCGCCGATTATAGGGTCTTGTTCTGGTTTTGGGGGATTTTTGGTAGGCAATGGACCAATTCAGTGGGCTTTAGCAGGGATTATGGTTTTAGCCGCTTGTACAGGTCTGGTGATTGTAGCCAAGCGTTATCGGGAGCAGCGCTTGTGATTTTTTGGTTCAAAAGAAATCAAACAGCGTCAATAAACAGGGAGCACGCTTATGTGGTTGGTAAAATGAGTAGAAAAGGCAAGCAGGAACAAGATCTCTCAGAAACGGAACGACAGTTGCTTCATGAGATGATAGAGACCTACCAAGGTTTAAAAATGATGTCACGCATCATAAAGTGGATAGCCCTTTTTATCTTTATGTGTGTTATGGATTTTTCCCGTTTCATAGAAACCTTAGAAAATACCTTCTCACACCTCAAAAAATGGATAACAAAGGCTTGAAAGTTTAATCGATTATTTATAATGATCTGTGACGCAATGAATCCTTTTTAATAATATCCATAAAAGTGCTATTTCGTAATTTTGCATTCTCCAAAAGAGTTCTTGGAGATACAACTTGTATACAAGCGTTGAATTCAGACCAATAATTCCGGTAATACTCTCCTTCTGGAGAAAAAATTTTAGTGAAATGATTTGTAACACATAATACTTTCGAGAAAGCGTCATCTATTTCAGCAATGAGATAAAGATATATCTCCCCAACACCCCATTGCTGAAGTGTTTCAGCGTAATACATTAATTGAGCAACGCCTGTATTTTTATAATCTGCTACAGGACTTTTAAACTCTATTAAGACAGCCCGTTTTCTTTCCTCAGAATCAAAATACAGAGCTATATCAGGTCGACTCAATAATCTTTTATTATTTTCTTCAACACTAAGCGAAGCTGAATTAACGTTTAAAAGAAAGCTCTTTATATTCCTCTCACTTTGTAAATAAGTATAGCTCATTAAGTTGTCATCAAGTATCCATAAATTATTTTCTTTTAATGCTAAAGGTGAACTTTTACCAGCAGTACATTTTTTTTGAATAAATAAATTATGAATTTCTTTTTCCAAGGTATTTGGTTGTAGGAAATTAGAAAATTGGCATAGAATATGATCTCTGAATTCAATATATTGAGTTAATTCTAGACTAGCAAATTTTTGTGCTTTTTTAAAATTCTTTTCTGCTATTCCTTTACCTTCACGAAGAGTTTTTCTGAATTCTAGTTTTCTTTTTGAATATTTTTTTTCTGCTTTTTCAATCAATGAATCTTCTGTAAAGATGCCTCCGATTACATCTTTTGTATCTAAAAATTCCACCAAGTAAGGATATTCTTCAGAAACTTTTTCGAGAAGAGCAGCTTTTTCTTCTTTAATTTTTGGAAAATGACAGTTAATTATTTCATCTAGAATATTCTCTAATTTTTTATTAATATCACCCCAACTTAGTTGTGTTTCTAAGTCAGGTTGTTTTTCATCAATATCAAAGTTGTTTCTTTCATCGTTAACATACTCATTCAAAATATGAGACTCCAATAAAAATATCATTATAACATTTTTTATTGGATTAATTTTTATAAACTCTGAAAAAGGCATAACAGTACGACTATGAGCACAGTAGAATGCTTTTATTTCATCACTATAATTTTCATTATCTTCAAAATAATAAGAAAGGGTGAAAGGAATATTTAAACAACTGATTTTGAAAGTTTTATTTGATAAATAAGGTAAATCCTTCGTTTTTATTGTGCTTTTCTTTAATCTTTTTACTGTTTCTAAATTTTCTACCTTTCTTAATTTATGTAAGTCTTCTAAATCTTCCGCTTCATGTACGTAAAAATTAATTTCAATATCTTTTTCTTTATTTAAAAAAAGTAAAGGAAGAAGATGATAATAAATTTCATCACGAACTATACTTATATCTAAATCATTTTGTTGAGAAGGTTTTTCAAAAAATAATTGTGTAGTCCACCATTTATCTCGTTTAGCATTCTCTTTTTTAAAAGAATCTTGTGTAAAATCTGGAGTGAAATTTAATGAAACTCGGACATTATCTTCACTTGCATTAAAACTAGTAATTTCAACTTTTTCAAATACTTTTAAGTAAGTAATACGTCCAACACCTTTACATCCTTCTTTAATTTTGTAATCACTTTTATAGGTAGAAAAAGATTTGATATTTTCTGTTGTGAAACCATCTCCATTATCAAAAACGCTAATAGAAAAAACTTGTTGATTCCCCCATAAATCTGGATTGCTGCTATAAAGTTGGAGTAAAATATCAATTTTTGTTGCATGAGCTTGTATAGAATTAACGATAGATTCCTTAAGGACTGTAAAGATATTCGTTTTTGAGGAAAGATCGCGAATTATAGCGTTTAGGTTAACAAGCATGAGACACCGATATAAGCTTTCATTTTATTTGTTTTACTGAAAGAGGTAAAAAAAATTCCCACTAAATATTTATATGCTTGATAATTGCCTTTGTATAGAGACATCAGACGATATCTTTCTTATTTTCAGCAAAGTCATCCAAGGGAAGTTTGTTTTAAGTCTGAATGATTGTGATGCGGTTCGAGAGATCTTTAAGGGTTTTGACTTTTTAGAAGTTGAGACCCTTTGGACATCAGGTTTCGTAAAAAAACACCCCGAAAAGAACTCTTGATTCGCAATAATTGAGGAAAATTTTGAAAAGATTTGTTAGAATCAGAGGAAATGTTTCTTCTCTAACAGGCTTTTTATATGGCTACATCTTTTGGTAAAATTTTACGTAAACTTCGCATTGATCACTCAGAACGCCTCTTAGATATGGCTAAGACATTAGGTATATCTGTAGCGTTTTTATCTTCTGTAGAAATTGGCAAGAAATCAGTACCGGTTGGTATGGAAGAGAAGATCATAGAGCTGTACGGTTTAGATCAAGAGAAGGCTTCATTGTTAAGAAAAGAAGCCTATGCATGTCGCAAGAGTTTTACAATCAAATCTTCAGACCCATT
>NZ_NJGE01000046.1 GCF_002777915.1 Bartonella tribocorum
TGTTTCGTTTCGATATGGTGAGTGTCCGTTGCATCATAGACACCTTTCCCTGCCCGTGTTTCAAACACCACATCACGGCTTTCGTTAAAGTAAAAACTTTCTCTCTCACAAAAACGAATAGCAGCAAAAATACTTTCTTGGATTTGTGCTACATACTCGTCCGTAATGTCATCAATCTCATCTTGAATAACAGACACAAGGTGTGAAAGCGTTTTTCTATGACGATAAACATTTTGACTAGCCGGTATTGGTCCRCCTGTCCTAACCCGAATATAATGACGCGTCATCAAAATACCTTTCTGTAAGGAATATTATTATTGACATTATATATCATGTGCATTACAGTGCACTAATGGTATTCATTCATAAAACGATAGAATTTGATAATTGGCTTAAGAAACTCAAAGATAAAAAGGCTAAAGCGATTATTCTTCAACGTGTTGTACGCTTAAAACAAGGACTTTTGGGTGATGYKAAGTTYTTYAATRGCATAGGTGAATTACGTATCCAYTATGGTGCTGGTTACAGAATTTATTTTACCCAAAAAGGCTCTGATTTTATCCTCTTGTTATGCGGTGGAGATAAATCAACGCAGCAAAGGGATATTGAACAAGCGTTAAAGTTAAAAGAGGAGTACAGTGATGAAAACAACCCCATTTAAACCAGAAGAATATCTTGAAGACATTAAAATACAACAAGCATTTCTCAATGAAGCCTTCAAAACCGGTGACGCCTCTCATATAGCCGATGCCATTGGTATCGTTGCTCGCTCTCAAAATATGCGTGCTTTAGCAAAAGAAACCAATCGCGAACGCAGTGGATTATATCGCTCCTTAAGTAAAACGGGTGACCCCAAGCTTTCTACTTTAGTTGCTGTCTTATCTGCCCTTAACTTGCAACTCTCTGTACAGTCTTCTACTTCATAAACTGAAGGAGAGTTAATAGATCTCTCCTCTCAATTTCAGTGATTGGTTACGAATTCAACGACTATACTTGCTTCACCGGCTTGGACTGTTTTGTCCGCTTTAGCATAGAGAGTAAGCGCTTTATCATAAGGAACAAACTCCTTTTGATTGGTAGGCTTAACCTCTTTAACTGTCTGTTGTTTGATTTCTGCTTCGCCAAATTCATTCCCGCCAGCAGTACTGCCTATCTTAACCTTCGTGTCCGAAAACGCCGTCTTAACAAACACCTTAATGGAAGTTATTAAAGCCCCACGTGGCAAGATGCCTATTCTCATCGCGTTTTCTTTATCTTCATAGCTAAAATTAAGACGCAAAAAGCTTACCTGCTGCGTATGAAGGCTTCTCCCTTGTAAAGGAGGTGGTAAATGATCTGCCATGTCTTATCCCCTTAATGATTTGTTACGAATTGCACGACCACAACACATTCACCAGCATCTGTGGTTTTATCTCGTGTTGCATAAAGGGTCATCTCTTTATCCTCTGGAGCAAAAACCTTTTGATCTGTTGGTGTAAAGTCTTGCGTTCCTTGGGCTTTGATATCTTTTTCGCTATATTCGCTACCCCCATAGGTACTGCCAATCTTTAACTTCGCCTCAGAAAACGCCGTCTTCACAAACGTTTTAATGGAAGTAATCAAAGCACCTCGAGGCAAAATTCCAATTTTCTCTGTGAGATGCTTCTCTTTATGTGAGATATTTAACCGCAAAAAGCTTACCTGTTGGGTGTGAAGATTTCTTCCTTGTAAAGGAGGTGGTAAATGATCTGCCATGTCTTGTTTTCCTCCTTAATGCTTACGCCGCGGCTTCACCACTGTAGGTGGGAATAACAATCGTTCCAAAATCTTGGGCTGTTTGCGCACTATTTGGCATTTGGAAACGGGTTTTCTTCATTCCTATTAATGTCTTGGCGCATACGCCAAGTTCACGTTTATAATCAAAATATTCTTCCTCAAGCGTATAATTCGTTGCACTGTGATTTTTCCCAAAGCCTATAATCGCACTCTGTGCTCCTAAGAACACCGCACGACGAACACTCTTTACTGCTGTATGATCTGTCGATTTAACACCGTGAGTGACATGAATAGCTTCACGTAATACAACACCATTATACATGCCAAGAGAGCCATCAAAGATTGGGTTCTTCGCACGAGAGGTTGCATAAACCGATTTTTGGATATCTAACCATTCACCGGTTTCTGTATTGGTGCGCAATTGCATTACTTGTGTTGGGTGCAAATAGAGAACGTAAACATCATCACCATTCACATGAACCGGCGAAATTTGTGGATTGGCAAGTTTCGCTTGTTTAACCGCTTCATCAATAAGCTTCAAACTAAAGCTATGTTTGGCTTTATCGGTAAGGTCTTCATCCTTGGTTTKCCCATCAGGTCGAATAATCCGTTCACTGCTTGGTGCCATAATTTCATTAAAGCCGTAATAAACTGGTTTAATATATACTTCTCGACCATCAATACTGATCGTACGTGCTGTATAACCACACACCTGCAAAAAGAACATGATGCTTAAACGATTGGCGTACCAGCGAACCAAACCTTCTTTCGCTTTCTTACGTAAATTCGGAAGGATTCTCTGTTGGTCAATCGAGTCATTATTGGCAACACGCGCCGCATGTAAAAGCTCATTAATAACCAATCGATCATTCATAAATTGAAGGGCTTCTTCATTGCCCTCTAAGGTTTCACCTTGCGTGACACCATCTCCAAACAGATTGACCAACAAACTGAATGTGACACTATCCCCTGCACTCTTATGGGTTTCGTTATAAAGCTGGATAATGCTGTTCGAACTTTTGCCAATCAGAGGGGCAATTTTCGTTGCTTTCAAAACTTCATTGCTTAATTTCTGTGACCACAATTTCACCGATTGYGGATCATGRGTTCCTATATGTGTTGTTGCCATTGTTTCACCTTTCTTTGCTATAAAAAAACCGGCTTAAAAGCCGGTGGAAAACCCGCTTCAAAGGCGGATTATGCTGTAAAACTTATATCTCATCGGGGTCTGCACCCATAATTTCATAAAAACGGGCTTCATTTTTTGGATTGGATATCCACGCGTTAAATTCTTTCTCTGACATATTCGCAAGAGTTTCTTTAGTCATAGGACCTGTAACACCCCCTCCACCAGATGCCGTTAAGGTTCTCGCAGAATTCTGACGACTTTGAAGCGCTGCAACTTGATTATTGGCTTGKATCGCTTGGTTTTGATAACCAAGATTTTGCGCTATCCTATAAAGCTCTTCTGCCGGATTGAGATCTCTTTGTGCACAAGTCGCTACAAGCGCATGCAATTGATCTTTTATAATCGCATCTATTGTGTTTTGATCTGCACACTCTGGATAAAGTGACGACCAAGACCTCAATTCTTTTGCACGCGTCTCATAAAGAAAATTTGCTGCTGCATCAAAATCACTAGATTTGTTTTTAAATGACTCAACAGAATTATTGAAAAACTGACCAAGACGCATATCATGCTGCTGCTGTTCCTCAGCCTTTCTTAGCGCCTCTTTCTGTTCCCTAATATACGCACCTTGCTCTTGAAGCTTTTTTCCCATCCAGCCCATATAGCCGATAATGTCTTGTGTAGGATCTGGAGGTCCACTTTCACCTTCAACCATTGGTGTCTGAGCTTGGGGCTCATAAAACTTGACAAGCGCTTCACGAGCTTGTTTGGCTTGTTCTATAGCACGTTGCTGCTCTATACTAGGAACGATTTCTGAAGGCTTTTCAACGGGCTCTACAATCGGCTCTGGAGGTGTTGCATCATGACTCTCAACTGTCTCAACCTCATGATCAACATCAAAAGAACTCTCATCATCATCAAAAACCGGTGCTGCAACCCTATAATCTTCATTCATACCTTCATTCATCACTTCGTTCATTTCTGCATTCATTCTCTAACCTCTCTTAAATGCTTCTTCCCCTGTACGTTGCGGCTCTCTCCCGCATAATCTGATTTTGCGCTCGTTCATTAAGAATACGCTCCCGTTCAAGCTCATGGCGTTGCTTCATCAATTCCGCTTCCAATTCCGCTCTCTTTTGACGCATGAACAGATCAATCTGCTTTCCTTGTAAATCCATCTGTTGCATCTGAAATGGCTCTTATGAACCGTCTTAATGCAAGATCTGTAGTAACATTGGGGGCTGGCAAATATAACGATGGTGCCGGCTTGCTTCTTCATAAGCGTAAAGATGAAGGTGCTCAATGGATTTATCGTTATACCCTTCACGGACGCCGCCGTGAAATGGGCTTGGGAGCGTTGCGAGATGTCTCTTTAAAACAAGCCCGTGAATTGGCAACTGGGTGGCGTTCTGTTCTTCGTGAAGGTCGTGACCCCATTAAAGAGCGTAATAAACAAAAGCGTGAGGCAATAAGCAATCTTCATTACTTAAAAGATATTGCCGTGGATGCTTTTGAAAGTCGTAAAGCTGAATTAAAAGGGGATGGTAAAGACGGAATCTGGTTTGCACCTTTAAAACTGCATATTCTTCCCAAATTAGGCTGTTTACCCGTTTCAGAGATTACTCAAACAGAGATACGCAATACCCTTGCTCCTATTTGGCATACAAAAGCTGCAACAGCAGAGAAAGCATTGATACGTCTTAATCTTTGTCTTAAACATGCGGCTGCATTAGGATTGGATGTTGATTTACAAGCAACAGAAAAAGCACGCGCCCTCTTAGGCAAACAACGCCATAAAACGCAAAATTTTCCAGCTATGGATTGGAGAAAGGTTCCGGCTTTTTATAAAACACTTTGCGAAACAACAATGACACAACTGGCTTTACGTTTGCTTATTCTGACAGGCGTTCGTACAAATCCTATACGCCATATTCATAAAGATCAAGTTGATGGCGATATATGGACTATTCCTGCTGAGAATATGAAAGGAAGACGTGATGCTACAACAGAATTTCGTGTGCCCTTATCAACAGAAGCATTAGATATTTTAAAACAAGCGCGCCTTTTATCACGCAATGATTTCTTCTTTTCTGCAACCGGTCGCGGTCCCCTTGCGCATAGGTGTATGGCTCAATATATGAAACGTATTGGACTTGAAGCCTGCCCCCATGGATTTCGTTCTAGTTTACGCGATTGGCTCGCTGAAACAACCGATGCCCCCTATGAGGTGGCTGAAACCATTTTAGGGCATGTGGTCGGTGGTAAAGTAGAGCGTGCCTATCGTCGTACGGACTATCTAGAACAGCGCCGTGTCTATATGGATAAATGGGCGGCTTATGTCACTGGTCAATCTTAAGATATGGGGTAATTTACCCCATGATCTGTGGATAACTTTCTCTCTCTTCTCTCTCATTTTTTCTCAATAAGACTCATAAATTATCACATGAGAAATTATATGATAAAATATTGTTTTCTATAAATAAAAATACCTTCAAAAATAAACCAAAATGTGCTTAATAGATAGGCATGATTTGTTTCTATTTTTTGAGAATGAAAGGATTTTAGAATGACAGAAAATGATATTCTTTTAACTGACCGTGAAAGTGCAAAATTGCTTCATATGAGTGTCTCAACTTTCCGCCGTCATGTTACCAGTGGCTCTCTCCCAAAACCTTTAAAATTTGGTTTTTTATCCCGTTGGTTACAATCGGATCTTCTCAATGTAATCGAACAAGCAAAACAGCAACGTCAAAGTGACGTGGCATAAAAAAACCTTGTCACGTAAGGACGGACAAGGCTTTCTCAAATTCACAATCCTAGAGAGTGCACAATCCATCCTATGACGCAACGTTATAGGATTACTAAGTGTATTCCCTACGTTATACTGCTTCACATACAGTGTTGAGATTGTTGGTTGAGGAGACAATCCCGCACAAGCATGAGAACACATGAATGTGAGGATTGTACTTTCCACAAACAGCAATATTTAAGGTTGGCATTTACGGCTATTTTTATACTTTTTACAAAAAGGGCTGTTTAAGCGCTTTTTGACACTTCTCTGTGGAACAACAGCGCCTGGTCGACAAATCGGAAGATCCTCGGCTTTATGATTCTCACACCAAGTCCTCCCCCCCTACTTTATCACGGAAACCAGCTTGAACCATACAAGCATCAATAGTTGCCCATGCATTGTAGCTGAGTTTTCTGTTTTCTGGATCGGCATCAATAAGGCTTGGCATGCCACATTCTAACAGAGCTTTCCCTACCTCTGTAAAATCAGTAACACCATTTTTCTCCCACGTAGCCACCTCTCCTAGAGGAGGTTTATCGATGTTACATCCAGCTATACTGAACAAAATTACAGCGCTTAATAATTTTAAAATTTGTTTCATTTTTTACTCCGTGATTTACTTAAAGGAAATTGTTCTAGATGAGACGTGCCATACTGCTTTTGGCATTTTGGCCCCGCATGTCCAAGACAAGTATGGGGACTTACGGGATTTGTGATCACTCTCCGCCATTCTTTCCACATGTTACTGCCAGCAGGTATTGTCTCATAGGTATAGTCATTGCCGCCGATAATTCTGCTGACAAAATCATATCTATGACCATCAAAACCAATCGTGGTTTGTTTGCCATCACTCACATAACCTAACAGACCGGATGCAACTAAAACATTAAAGGCTGGCCCATAGAGATTAATATTGGTGTTTTCGTTGGCTATCCCATGCACACCTTCTTGTTTGAAAGAATACAGCATATTCCCCAATGTCATCGTCCCGCGACTATGTCCATAAAGTTCTAATCCTGTAAGACCATAGCTATACATCAAACCTTTTGCTTCTTGTGTTGAATTCGTCAAACCCCAAAAGTTATTTTCCAGAAACTTCTGGTATCCCGCGACCAGAAGCTCTGAAATAGCAGAATCCGCTTGCGGAAACACAACAAAATAAAGTGGTTCATTTTTATTCTCTGCATGTTGCTCTGCATAAACAGCGGCCTCATAGGGTGGAGTAAAAATGCCATTAAAGGACACATGAACCTTGCCATCAGAACCTTTTTGCAAATGCTGCTTTTCTTCATCTGTTAAATAATGAAACTTAGGGATTTTTTGTCCACGAGCGTCTTTGATATACTGTCCATTTTCATCTATTTCATAGATTATATTATCCTGTTCATCACGGTCGACCACAGCGATGGGGTGTTCTTTGATAAACATGGTTCTATAGGAGTCATCGCTGTATTTAAACCCTTCTTCCAGCAATTGTATTGCCATTTCACGGTTTTCATGGACGATTTGTTCCAGCTTGGCGACATCAAGCTGTTGTACACCCTTATAGGCGTTGGCAGTATCACGGTTAAGGGAAGCGATGGCTTGTTCCACATCTTGCCCTGTCAATGCCTTTTGCCCTGCTTCATCAGTAATGACGATGGTGCTATCACTAATGGCGGATTTGGTATAGCCTTCCTCTGAATCTTTGGCTTTTGCATGATCTAAAACATTCTTGGCAATGTTTTTCCCGACACCATATTTGCCCTGATACATGGGGCCACCCGCAGAAATGCTGATCCCATCGCTGTTGGCTTGAGCATCAGCACTGTTGGTGATATCACTCGTTTTAATGGTTCCGGTGGTCAGTTTATTTTTGTTCGCCGGTGCGGTGCTGCCGATAATACCTCCGGTCATGGTTGTTGCACCCGCCACTGTAATATCAAAGCCGCCTGCCCCTGCTTTAATGCCTGATTGCTCTACAACACTGTGATAATCACTAGAGGATTTGTCCTTTTGGAAAGAGGCGCTCATTGAACCTCCAGCACCCGTTGCTCCAGCACCAAAGCCAACAGAAACAGAGTTTTGCTTGCTGGAAGTTTTTCCGGTATCGCTCTGGCTAGTAATGCTGAAATCACCACCAACACCCATCTCTACACGGTTTGCAGAAACCACGGCACCTGCAAATGTAGTATTTCCCCCACTGTTGGTATGAACAGTGCCGGTGCCTATAATATGGCTGTTCTTGTGTTGCAGTTGTTCACTGGAGCCCTTTCCTTTTCCAAAAGAAGCATTGCCCATCCACCCAGAACCGCCACTCCCAGAGCTGTAACCAACATTGAGCGCAGTATTTTGCGAATAGTGTTGTGTTGTTAGGGTTGGCATTCATCCGCATTTTTGTACTTTTTACAAAAAGGGCTGTTTAAGCGCTTCTCAACACTTCGCTTCGGAATAACAGCACCAGGACGACAAATGGGGAGGTTATTATAATTATAACACCAATATGGCCCCCCTGATTTTCTACGGAAACCAGCTTGAAGCATGCAAGCATCAATGGTGGCTATTTCATTGTCGCTTAGCGTTTTGTTTTCTGAATCCTGATCAATAAGGCTTGGCATGCCACATTCTAGCAAGACTTTTCCTACCTCAGTAAAGTTCGCTCCTGGCTTCTTCCACA
>NZ_NJGE01000047.1 GCF_002777915.1 Bartonella tribocorum
TTGTATCAGTTGAATCAGACGTTAGCGAGTTATTTAGGCGGGGGAGCGAGCTATCAGGGCGGTCAATGGACAGCGCCTGAATTCCAAGTAACGCAGTTCAAGAGTGATGGGAGTTCTGGTGAGAGTAAGAGTTATGATACAGTAGCGGGAGCGTTTGAAGGCGTTAACGGAAGTTTGTCTGGTATCAACGATCGTCTTAATGATGTAGCGCAGAATGTTACGTCGAACAGTTTGAGTTGGAATGAAGAGATAGGAGGCTATGATGGTCGCCATAATGGATCGGATAGTAAGATTACGCATGTAGCGGATGGAGATATATCGGAAGGCTCGAAAGAAGTTGTGAATGGTGGCCAGCTCTGGGARACGAACCAGAAAGTTTCAGCGGTTGAAAATCGTGTAGAGAGCATAGATCAGCATGTTAAGGATGTTGAAAGTGCGGTTACGAACGGTGCAGTTAACTACGATAAGGATGCAGATGGCAAGAAAACGAATAAGATTACGTTAGTTGGAGGTAATGAAAGTGATCCAGTATTGATAGATAATTTAGCGGAAGGTCGTATAGAAAGTGGTTCGAAAGAAGCGGTAACRGGTGGTCAATTGCATGATTATACGGATCAGCAGATGAAGCTAGTGCTTGATGATGCGAAGAAGTATACGGATGATCAAGTAAGTAGTCTTGTCAATAATGGTGTTAATGAGGCAAAATCTTATACGGATATAAAGTTTGAGACGTTAAATTATGCCATTGAGGATGTCCGCAAGGAAGCAAGACAAGCAGCGGCTATTGGCTTGGCAGTATCTAACTTACGTTATAATGACGCACCAGGAAAGTTAAGTGTTGCACTTGCTAGTGGTATATGGCTCAATCAGTCTGCCTTTGCTGTTGGTGCTGGTTATACATCTGAAGATGGAAATACGCGTTCTAGCTTATCTATCACCAGTGGTGGAGGCCGCTGGGGTGTAGGTGTGGGATTAAGCTTAACGCTAAATTAATAAAATTCACTACTGTTATTTTCAAAATCGCTCCTGTTTATTCAAGGACAGGGGGGAACAGTATTGCACCATTAAAGGAATGATTCTCTCATATAACAGTAGTCAGTATCGATGCTGAAAATAAAAAGAGAACAAGGTGTGAAGAGTGGCGTATTTTACACAAATTTAACGGAAGCAGTGGAGGGCTTGTTAGTTATTGCATGACTATCATGAACAGCAGATGAAGATGCAGAAAAGCATACAAGCCACATACAAGCCAGCAGGGGTATCTTTAACGATACTAAACCTTATACAAATATAAAATTTAAAACGTCGAATTATGATATTGGGGATGTCACAACAGGAGAAAAATAAACTGTAACTGTTACTTTAGTGGTGCGCAATGTAAGCTATGATAATATCTGGGTTCATATAAGTATTGAACAGAGCTGTAAACTTTAATCTAAAGAGCAGTATATGATTGTAATTTTTGTGATAAAAAAAGCACGCTAGAATCGATATATTTCTATAAAATTACTAAAAAATCTAGTTTAGTTATCTCTGTATGCAGCAGCGATAACGACTAAGTACAAATTCATTAATCAAAACGCAAATATCTAAAACACAACGATGCATTAGTATTTCTATAAAAGCTTAAAAAACAAACAATTAAGGCTATTATTGAAGAGTTATTTCATATATCAGAAAAGCACATTATAAAAAAATAATTTTTTTCTTGCTATTTTTTTTAACAGTATTTAAAAGGGTAAAGAATTTGTTAAGAATAAATAAAAAATTCTCAAAGCGGGGTGGGTTTCTTCATGAAAAAGCCGTACAGTAACTATTACATTATTCTAAAGTGCTTCAAGAGCCACAGCTCTAAAGTTCTCGAATATCCCATTTATTTTTGCAACAAAAGCGCAATAATGCTGCAACAAATATCCTAAATCCCTCAACAAAAAACTCTTTCGCAATAATCACTCTATTATTGCTTCTTAAAAACACGATATCTGATAGTAATACACGAATATGTCTCTTTTATGCTTATCTCATTTTTTCTCACATTTAAATCCAAAAAATCTTTCACCACCCTAAGGCTTGAAAGAAATTCCTTTTATCCGGATTATCAATCAACGTCATTCACAATTTGACTGACACTTAGATAGTCCTCTTTCTCATTACGACAACCCTAACCTTTTATAAAAAAGACCTTCTGAAAACTTTTAGCGCCAGAATATGTCTTTTTAATGTTTTTAATATGTTTTTATTATTTGGAGAAGTTATTATGAAAAAAATATATACCACACCACAAACGCCAGTAGTGAGTGATTTTAAAAATTCTTGCTCACCTTATGGATTACCTTTTATTAAAACGCTTTCATTGGTTTCAGTCGCTGTTTTTTTATCAAATGCTTCTCCTGTTTCTGCTTGTGATGTTTGGGGTAATGTAGACACCTATTTTGGTGGTGGTACAAATGTACGTAAAAGTATTGCGCCAACTTATATAATTGACGGTCATGTATATAGAGATGTTGGTTCAGCGTTTTCTGGTGTGGGAAATGCTTTCGATCGTTGGAAGAGTCAAGTTAATACGAAAATTGATAGTAAATTTGATAAATTCAATTCTGATTGGAAGAATCAAGTTAATAATATTAATAGTAAATTTAGTAGTATTGATCATCACCTTAATGCTATTATTAGTAAAATGAAAGGAACGTCTTTTGATCAGATTGTTCAGTTCAATAACCAAGGGCTAATTACAGTTGGTGCCAACCTGAGTGGCGCTTTTGGAATAGACTTTTCAGATAAAAATGGTAATGGGCGGTTTATTCTTGGTGTTCGTGATGCTGTCATTTCTCCAAATTCGAATCTAGCGGTTAATGGTTCTCAACTTTATAACTTGGGCAAAGTGATTTCTCAATCTTTTGGCGGTGGTGCTGACTACAACCTAGGAAATTGGAAATCTCCTACTTTTACAATTAAAGCCTTTGATCAGAATGGTAATCAGAGGCAGGAAAATTATAGCACTGTTGCAGATGCTTTTACTGGCGTGAATAATTCGGTTGAGAATCTTAATAAAGCGATTAAAAATGTAGTTTCCAATGCAGCGGGTGATACGCTTGTTAAGCAAAATGATGCAGGACTTATTACCATTGGTGGAAGCAAAGACGGCGATAGAATAGATATTACAAACAACATGAGAGGCCCACGCGTTCTCTCTGGTATTAGGGGCGGAGCAATTACGAAAACATCGACTGACGCCATAAATGGTAGCCAGATTGATTTCATATCTCAGGTATTTGCAAGTTATTTGGGCGGTGGTGCTGGATATAATGTAGACGGAAAATGGTCTGGTCCTACTTTTACAATTATATCCTTTGATCAGAATGGTAATGAGATTGAGGACCAATATAGGGATGTCGCGTCTGCATTTGCTGGTGTGAAGAATTCGTTTAGGAAACTTAATGAAAAGATTGAAAATGTGGTCATTAATGGCACAGGGGATGCGCTTGTTAAGCAAGATACAGCAGGACTTATTACCATTGGTGGAAAGGTAAGTGGCACGAAGGTCAATATTGCAAATATTGATAATGCGACACGGATTCTTTCAGGTGTTCGTGCTGGTTCAATTACAGCAACATCAACGGATGCGATCAATGGTGCTCAACTTTATTCTATAAGCAATGCAGTTGCAGGCTATTTTGGCGGTGGTGCTAGCTATAGGGATGGAGCTTGGAATGCGCCTACTTTTACAGTTAAAGTCTTTGATAAGAATGGTAATGGGGCTGAAAAGGATTATAGCACTGTTGCAGAAGCTTTTAC
>NZ_NJGE01000048.1 GCF_002777915.1 Bartonella tribocorum
GATCATATCTAGGCGATTATGCACTGCTCCCTCAAGTGATGTGGCGTCTATCGGTGCGACAGCTTGGTGGGCTGCTGCGGTGTTGCGGTTGAGTGCATCAATGATTTGTCCAGCATCTTGCCCCATCGCCCTCTGGTTGCTTTCACCGGTTAAGATGATGATACCATCACTGATAGCCGATTTGGTTTCACCTTCTGCTCCATCCTTGGCTTTACCGTGATTTAAAACATTCTTGGCAATGTTTTTTAGCGTGTCATTTCCAGAAAGGCTAAAACCATGGCTGCTGGCAAGAGCATGCGCACTGTTGGTGATATCACTGGTGCTGATGCTTCCGGTGGTCAGTTTATTTTTGTTCGCCGGTGCGGTGCTGCCGATAATACCTCCGGTCATGGTTGTTGCACCCGCCACTGTAATATCAAAGCCACCATCACCGGTTTTAATGCCGGATTGTTCCACAACGCTATGATAATCACTAGAGGATTTGTCCTTTTGGAAAGAGGCGCTCATTGAACCTCCACCACCCGTTTTTCCTGCACCAAAGCCAACAGAAACAGAATTTTGCTTGCTGGAAGTTTTTCCGGTATCGCTCTGGCTAGTAATGCTGAAATCACCACCAACACCCATCTCTACACGGTTTGCAGAAACCACAGCCCCCGCAAATGTAGTATTTCCCCCACTATTGGTATGAACAGTGCCGGTGCCTATAATATGGCTATTCTTGTGTTGCAGTTGTTCACTGGAGCCCTTTCCTTTTCCAAAAGAAGCATTGCCCATCCACCCAGAACCGCCACTCCCAGAGCTGTAACCAACATTGAGCGCAGTATTTTGCGAATGGTGTTGTGTTGTTAGGGTTGGCATTCATCCGCATTTTTGTACCTTTTACAAAAAGGGCTGTTTAAGCGCTTCTCAACACTTCTCTGTGGGATGACAGCACCAGGACGACAAATGGGGAGGTTTCTACCGTTAAAAGGAGAACACCAGCTACCCCTCCCTTTATAATGGAACCCTGCTTGGATCATGCAAGCATCAATCGTTGCATTCTCATTGTTGCTTAGCTTTTGAACTTCTTCCTCAAGGTAATTAAGATGCGGCAGTCCACATTCTAGCAATGCTTTTCCTATCTCAATAGAATCTGCTCCTGGCTTCTCCCACACAGCCGTCTCTCCTCGAGGAGGTTTGTCAATATTTTCAATGTCACATCCAGTAACCGTTAACAAAATGAGCAGACTTAATAAATTAAACAATATTTTCATTTTTTAGTCCTTGTTCTCGTTGAATAAAGTTTGTTAAAATCAAATGAACCATAATTAGTTTGACACTCACGACTCGCATCACCATAGCAATTATGGGTACTAGGGTTATGGCCAATGAGAGCTCCCCCTTGCTCTATCATTGGAATTACTGGTAGAAATAATACATAGGGGAACTTCAAGGGTACCTGATAAGCAGTAGGCCAATTGTACCCAATCACTGTACTAATGGGGTCTAATATATGGCCTTGTACGTAGATATAATTTTTTTCGCCATCGCTTAGATAATCTACCGTATTGGCTATCGATTGCAGGTGAGCAGCCGATCCAAAAAGATAGAAGTCTGTTTTCTTGGCTATACCATGGATACCACGCTCTTCAAGGTCACGTAATCCATTACCYCCTGTCAAGGTACCACGGCTATGCATACTWACAATAGCCCCCTCATTGCCATAACGAGAGACAAAATCTTGGAATTTCTTCGTCGAATTACTCAACCCCCCAATATTTCCTTCCAGAAACTTCTGATAAAACGCTATCCCTAACTCTACCAGCGGATCTTTAGATTGTGGGAAATATGTAAAATACAGATGACCATTGTTATAAACAGCCATTTGGACGGCATTACGCGCTGCATCATCAGGGGAATTAAAAATGCCATTGTAGAACATATAAACAGCGCCATCAGGGCCTTTTTGTAAATGATTTTCTTCCTCTGGTTTTAAAAAGTTATACAGAGTAATATATTTTCCATCGCTGCCTTTTATAGGTTTTCCATTTTCATCGGTTAAATAGAGGGTATTGCCATTTTCATCATGCGCAACCTCACCCACTGGGTGGTTTTTGACATAGGCGATTTTACGAACCCCGTCCCATATATCAAACCATTCATCTACCCATTGATTTTTCATACCTAAACGATTACGCAATATATCCTCAAGCGGTGCTACATTTAGCTGTCCTACCGCTTGGTGGGCTGCTGCGGTGTTGCGGTTGAGTGCATCAATGATTTGTCCAGCATCTTGCCCCATCGCCCTCTGGTTGCTTTCACCGGTTAAGATGATGGTTCCATCACTGATAGCCGACTTGGTTTCACCTTCTGCTCCATGCTTGGCTTTACCGTGATTTAAAACATTCTTGGCAATGTTTTTTATCGTGTCATTTCCAGAAAGGCTAAAACCATGGCTGCTGGCTGTCGCATGCGCACTGTTGGTGATATCACTGGTGCTGATGCTTCCTGTGGTCAGTTTATTTTTGTTCGCCGGTGCGGTACTATCAATAATTCCTCCGGTCATGGTTGTTGCACCCGCCACTGTAATATCAAAGCCGCCATCACCGGTTTTAATGCCGGATTGCTCCACAACGCTGTGATAATCACTAGAGGATTGATCCTTTTGGAAAGAGGCGTTCATGGAGCCTCCTCCACCCGTTTTTCCTGCACCAAAGCCAACATTCTCATTAAAGCGCTTTGCGAATGATTTTGTGTTGTTAGGGTTGGCATTCAAGTGCGTTTTTATGTCTTTTACAATAAGGACTATTTAAGCGTTTCTCAACACTTCGCTGAGGCATGACAGCTCCAGGACGACATATGGGAAGGTTGTCCGATTTATGGTTCTCACACCATTCTTGTATGGTAAAGCTAGGGCGAAAACCTGATTGCCCCATACAAATTTCAATACTGGCAAATTGATTCAAATCTAGCGCTACAACCTTATCAAGATCCGGTACGCCACATTCCAAAAGTATTTTGTTTCTCCATAATGCTGGAGAAAGTGAGGGTATTGGATTAACACACCCAGCTATACTTAAGACAACTATACAGCTCAATAATTTCAAGATTTTTTTCATTTTCCCCTCCTCTAATGGGTTTCTTGACAATAAAAAGGAACAGCAAGACTTAAGGTTTGCATTCAGGTTGTACTGGACTTCTTTTACAAAAAGGGCTGTTTAAGCGCTTTTCAACACTTCGCTTCGGAATAACAGCACCAGGACGACAAATGGGGAGGTTATTATAATTATAACACCAATATGGCCCCCCTGATTTTCTACGGAAACCAGCTTGAAGCATGCAAGCATCAATGGTGGCTATTTCATTGTCGCTTAGCGTTTTGTTTTCTGAATCCTGATCAATAAGGCTTGGCATGCCACATTCTAGCAAGACTTTTCCTACCTCAGTAAAGTTCGCTCCTGGCTTCTTCCACACTGCC
>NZ_NJGE01000049.1 GCF_002777915.1 Bartonella tribocorum
AATTTGGTTGGTGATCTCATTGGTGATTTTATTCTGAACATTTGTAAAAGATGTACCCACTCCTGCTAAAGCATCCGCTACATTCTGATAAGTCTTATCTTCTTCCTTGCCATCATTTTTAACTGTTTTGACTTTAAAGGTAGGCGCTTTCCATTCACCCTTTTCATTATAACCAGCTCCACCGCCAAAATAGGTCGCAAACTGTTTGTTCACTGAATAGAGTTGTCCACCCGTAACTGCATCGGTAGAATCAGAAGTAATATTTCCATCTAAGAGATGTGTAATTTTGCTATTCTTCTTTTCTTTATCCTTGCCATGATCAGCAACAAAGGCATTATCAGTATTGCTCCACAATAACGCATCACCTTGAACTTGTTGGGTAACATTCGTTATATTTTCAGTAAACTTCTCAAACTTATTCGTGATGTCTTTATTGACATTCTCAATACCTTTATCAAGCTGACCCTTGTTGACAGCTTCATTCGCTTTTACCGCATCTTTTACACCAGAAAGCGTGCGTGCTTCGTTTGTGTTGTTAGCAATATTGATTTCACTGCCGGTTACTTCTTTACCGATAGTGATGTTATTTGTCTTTGGATCTTTCTTGATAAGGCTATCACCTTGTACATTGGTAATGGCATTATTAATCTGGTTGGTCATTTCATTTTTTATATTCGTGAAAGCAGTACCAACACCTTCAAAAGCTTCTGCTACATTCGTATAGGTTTGCTCTTCTTCTGTACCATCAGACTTAACTCGTTTAATTTTAAATGTCGGACCGTCTGAATTTCCATTTCCAAAGTCAGCCCCACCGCCCAGATAATTAGCAAGATTGGTACCCAGTGTGTGTACTTGAGAACCAGTTACAACTTCGTCTGAGTTTTCAGTTAAGTCTCCACCTTCAACAAACTTAATTTTTCTATCTCTTCTACCTTTTCCTTCCCCATGCTGTGCACTAAAGGCTTGATCAGTTTCACTCCACAATAAGGAATCGCCTTTTACCGTGGTAATCGTATTATTAACCTCTTTGGTAATCTCATTTTTAACATTTGTAATAGAACGACCAACTCCACTCAAAGCATCAGAGACATTATGATAAGTATTTTCTTTTTCCTCACCATTGCCGTTAACAGTTTTAATTTTAAAGGTAGGCGCTGTCCATTCACCATTCTCATACTTAGCATCACCACCGAAAGACTGAGCAACCTTATCACCTAAAGCCTTAAGCTGACCACCCGTAACTGCGTCCGTCGAACCAGAGGCAATATTACCATCTAAAAGATGGGTAATTTTACTCGCTTCTTTTTTCTCACCTTCCCCATGCTGTGCAGTAAACGCATTATCAGTTTCACTCCACAATAAGGTATCCCCTTTAACTTGCTGGGTAACATTCGTTATGTTCTGAGTAACTTCGTTCAACTTATTTGTTATATTATTATTGACTTCCTTGATGTTGGCATCAAGCTGACCTTTGTTAACAGCTTCATTGTTATTCTTTGCTTCTGCAACGCCAGAAAGAATCCGATCACCTTGGTCTTTATTGGCAATGTTGATTTCACCGCTTTCTACTCTTGCACCAATCGTGAGATTATGCGTTGCTTTATCTTGCTGAACAAAGCTTTCGCTTTCCACTTTGTTAACAACATTATTAACCTGTTCAGCCAATTTATTCTGAACATTCGTGATAGAACTACCAACTCCAGTCAAAGCTTCCGCTACAGTATCATACTTCGTCTCTTCAAAGTTGCCATCTTCCTTAACGGACTTAACAGTGAACTGAGGAGCACTCCATTTGCCATCTTCATACTTAGCACCACCACCAAAGGACTTAGCTATATCCGTAGCTACAGTTGTTACATTTTTATTTGTCTCAAAAAGCTGTGAACCAGTGACTGCTTCATGTGATTCTGCTGAAAGCGCTCCATCTTTTATACCCGTAAGAGTACGCTTCTCATTTTCATTGTTCGCAATATCGATTTTATCTCCACCTGTATCCTTACCAATGGTGATGTGTTGTGTTCCATCCTCCTGTTTTACAAAGCTACTGGCTGCTACTTGTTCTTTTAATTCCTTTAGCTGGGAAAAATTTACAGCGTCTGTACTATCAGTCCCCGTTGCCACATTTGTGATCTTTTTACCCCCAGCATCAATACCACCAGTGGTTATTTGCGGACCATTTGCAATTATCAAACCTGTTGCATCGAAGATATTCGTTCCTGCTGTTACTTTATCTAGTGTGATTTCCTTCGCTAAATCAAATTTTACATTGTTGTCTTTATCGCCTTTGGTAATGCTGAGATTGGTACTGCCAACTGACAAATCTACCGCGCTATCAACACCAACAGACTTAGAGTTTTCACCACCAACAGACAGCTTCCAACCCTTGTCTACGTATTCTTGTAATGACTTCATCTGCGCAACATTCACAGCATCAGTATCGCTCGTGCCAGCCGCTACTGCAACAATTTGTCGTGTCTGACCCTGCTTAATATCGCCAATACTAACGGCACCTGCTGTGCTTTTCCATACATACCCTTTATCGCCTTTAATATTTTTTCCGCCAGGGACATAACCAGCAACACCAGCAGCGGTATCAGCAACAGAAAAGGCACCGAGAGCAACCCCGTTTTCTACCAAAGCTTTCGTTTCAACACCTATAGCAATAGCGGCAGGGTTCCCTGACTCTACTCGCGCCTTATAACCAATAGCAATTCCTCGATTCGAATTTTTACCTACATATGTCTCGGCACCAAAAGTAGAGGAGAAACTACCATAAACTGTCGTCTGATAACCAACACTTGTAACTCGATCAACCACTTCATTCCCGCTCAAAGAATGTACCACCGTTGAAAAGTTACCAATAACAATACTTGCCTCTGTGGTTTTTAGAGTAAGAGGATTACCAATAGCAATCATATTTTTATTATCACGCGCCATTCTGGCTTTCCCTAGCCCTGTGGATGCATTATTCTGCAAGCTATCAAACACATTAATAAGCGCTGTATCTGCTCCATTCTGGCTAAACTGTTGGGGAGGCAAGTTGCCATCAACAGACCATTGTGGACTAAGGAGAGATCTCTTATTCTTATCTCCAATATCTAACATTCTTTGAGACAAATCACCCTTGTCTGCTGTTAAAACATCGACGACAGGTCTAGCATTATTTCCCTCCGAAAGAGTA
>NZ_NJGE01000050.1 GCF_002777915.1 Bartonella tribocorum
CTTTATAATATTACTATAAATATGAAAAACTAATTCATAAATATAATAAAAAATACATTATAAAGTAAACTTAAATTTAAATATTACGTATTTAAATTCAACTTTAATTTTGACAGAAAAAGCAAAATAAATTATAAAAGTTATGCGTTATTAACTGAATAAGCAATATCTATTTTCTGTTCTTCTTTTGAAGCGTGCGGGGAAGTGAATATTGGGGGCTTTAAAAGGAGAGTATTCGTGTATAAAAAATCCCTTCTATCATCTATGGCGACGGCAGCCATCGTGCTGTTTAATATTCAGTTCAATGTCCATGCTGAATCTCTTGAAGTTTCTGGAGAAGGAAAAGTAGTCACTGGAGAAACCGGAAAAGCCTATGATCAGCTTCATGCAACAAATGGCAGTAAAATCATTGGCAAAGATTTAAAAGTAACCGGTTTAAAAGCTGAAGAATACAACAACATTGGTGTAACAGCTGAAAACCTCGGCCAAATTGCGTTAACAGGCTCAACAACTATTGAAAACGTTAGAAACGGGCTTTATGCATACCAAGGTGGAAACATCAGTAGCGAAAATCTAACAATAACCGCTCTTAAAAACGAGGATATAGGCATTGGTGTATTTGCTCAAGATTCTAAGAGCAAAATTGAATTAAAGGGAACAACAATTATTCAACAATTTACGAATGGGCTTGCAGCAGGAAATGCTGCTACAATTATTGCCCACGATTTAAAAATAGCCTGTCTTGCCCCCGCGCAAACAGTGCATAATATGAATGATTTTTGTATAAAAGCGAGAGATCATAATAGTATAATCAAATTAAATGGTGATACAATCATCGAAAATGTAGTTAACAATGGTCTTGTAGCAAGCCTTGGTGGCAAAATCACTAGCAAAAATTTAACAGTCATCGGTGGAAAATCAATTAATCCAAATTCTAAAGACCGCTATGGAATATGGACAGAAAACCCTGATAGCGAAATTCAGTTAATGGGCACAACAATCATTAAAAACCTCGATATCGGTCTTTATGCAGACGATGGAGGAAAAATTATTAGTAGTGATTTAACAATAATCGGAGGTGAATCCGAAGAAGTAACCATTGGTGTGGACACTTGGGAGCCTAAGAGCAAAATTGAATTAAATGGTAACAGCACAATTCAAAATATTGATGTTGGTCTTGTAGCAGGTGAAAATGGAGCAATTAAAACGGAGAATGGCACTAAAAATAACATAGAAGCAAAAAAATTTGCATTAATCGTGATCAATGGCGGTCATATGAATCTTACAAACCTTTCTGCAACAGCAGGAATTTCTGGCTTACAGTTTGCAAATGTTTCTGATAATGACCCACTTGACCCAATGGATCCACAAAAATATCGTAGCAATGAAATCAATTTAAGCCATACAATTTTTCACATTGACAAGGGTACAGGAATTCTTGTTGGAGCTTTTGCCACAAAAAGCATTGAAAATAGTCCTGCTCTATCAATCGGTACGCTCAATCTTAAAGATTCAGAAATCCATGCCGATATCTTATTAAATGATGGTATTTTTTGGAACAAAACTTCTTGGAAAGATAAAAATATCTGGAATAATGAAAACATGGAGGAGATAGCCAACGGTAGTTTCACGTTAAATGCAGATCACTCTACTTTAGAAGGCAGAGCGAACATTGCAAAAGAGAGAAACGTACACTTTGACCTGAAAAACGATACACAATGGTTCTTAAAAAACAGTACACAAGAAAAAGATGCTGATGGTAATCTGCTTGATATCGCTCAAAGAGCACGCTCTGATATTTCTGTTCTGGGCCTCGAAAACAGCTCTCTTGTTTTTAAAGAACCAACAGAAGATCATTACCATACATTGCATATAGGCTCTGGAAAACCCGATACTAAAGCCGTCTATAATGCAACAGGTGATGCACAAATTTCTTTCAACACTTGGTGGAGTGATGGTAAGTCAATAGCAGAGCAAAAAACCGATCGGCTTTTGATTAATGGGAATGTTTCAGGAAATACAAATGTCCTTATTAATTTAAAGGGGAACACTACTCAAAAAAAACCTTCTGATGTTAAGGAAAATATACGGGGACTTTCTCTTATCCAAGTTTCTGGAACAGCCGAAGAAGGCTCCTTCAAACTAGCCCATGGTTATACCACAATAAATGGTTCTCCTGATAAATATATGCTCCGTGCCTATGGACCAAACTCAAGTCAAGGCAAAGCTGATATAGAACAAAATCTGTTCGATGAAAAAAATGAAAATTTCTGGGATTTTCGTCTACAACCTGAATTTCTTAATTCTACCCCAAGTTCTAGCTCTAGCCCTGAAGAAAATGTACATGCACCTGTAGCACAAATGGCAAGCTATTTGGTCATGCCCAATGCTCTCTTCTATAGTGGATTGACGGATATGGCGAAACAAAATGCCTTGTTAGCAAATATGAGAACATCTGTCGCAGAAAAAGGACAAGGACAAAGCAACGGCTTCTTCTTACACACCTATGGAAGCACAGGAACCTTATCATCCGCGCGGGGACCACTTGAATATGGGTATGGTGCTCGTCTTCGCTATGCCGCTCTACAAGGAGGGGTTAACTTTGCAGCGCTGGAAGGGCATAATACCACAACGCATTTGGGTCTTTTAGGCACCTACGGACAACTCTCTTTCACACCAAAAGATATGAAAGATGCAAGTAAGAGCACGATGGATAAATGGTCACTCACAGCCTATGGAACCATACAACATGACAATGGCTTTTATCTTGATGCGCTGTTATCCTATGGCTTCCTAAAGGGAAAGATCACCAATGCCCTCATTGGGACAACCGCAAAATTGAAAAATGCCAAAATGTTGAGTATCTCCGCAACTGTTGGCAAACAATTTGCAACCGGTATTCAAGGCGTAACGTTTGAGCCACAAGCACAGCTTGCCTATCAACATTTGATGTTTGATACCATTAAAGATGCTGATAATCTGACCATTGACATGCAAAATCCTTCTCAATGGTTGATCCGTGTTGGTGGACGTTTAACGAAAACCGTTGCCAGTGAAAACAGCCGTCCTATGTCTTTTTATGGAAAAGTAAACTTGATCAAAACCTTTGGTGATGATCAGGCGCTCCATATTGATAAAGATTATAAACGTGACCCTATGGGTTCTTTCCTTGAAGGTGGC
>NZ_NJGE01000051.1 GCF_002777915.1 Bartonella tribocorum
GAAGTTTCCCAAGATCTTAAATGAAGCACGGCTTGATGATTTGAGAAACCGCCCCGAGACTTATAAGCATATATGGGAAGGGGCTTATCTTACAGCGGTTCAAGGTGCTTACTATCAGAGGGAAATGTTGGCAGCCGAGCAAGAGGGGCGGATAGGGCGTGTTTCTCGTGATCCTTTAATGCAGATACGCGCCTTTTGGGATATTGGGGGCACAGGAGCCAAGGCAGATGCAACAGCGATATGGATAGCACAATTTGTAGGTAGAGAGATCAGAGTGCTTGATTATTACGAAGCACAGGGGCAGCCGTTATCAGAACATATCGGTTGGTTGCGTCAGAATGGCTATGAGAAGGCATTAATGGTTCTCCCCCATGATGGGGCAACAAGAGACCGCGTGCACAATGTGAGTTTTGAGAGTGCTTTAAATGATGCGGGTTTTGAAACGCAGGTCATTCCTAATCAAGGGGCTGGGGCTGTCAAAATGCGAATAGAGGCAGTGCGACGTATTTTGCCTTCAGTTTGGTTCAATGAGGAGACGACTGTAGCAGGGCGTAAGGCACTGAATTGGTATCATGAGAAATGGGATGAGAAGCGTAATATTGGTTTGGGAGCAGAACATGATTGGTCCAGTCATGGTGCAGATGCTTTTGGATTAATGTGTGTGGGGTATGAACAGCCAATGCAGAGACAGAAGAGACCAGCTTATAGCGGTAGAGAAGCCTATGAAAGCACGTCATGGATGGCAGAATGATGTATGATGAAGAGCATTTAGATAAAGAAAGTAATGCATCAGATCTGTCGACGGAAGGTTTGTTTCGCAAGTTAGTCAATTGGTACAAAGAAGATATTGAGCATGTGAACAAATGGCGTGAGCATGCAAGGGAGGATTTTCAATTTTACAATGGCGACCAGTGGAATGAAGCAGATTTAACGGCATTAAAAGAGCAACGCCGCCCCGTTATGACCTTTAATCGCATTGCACCACTGGTTAATGCAGTTGTAGGCTCAGAACGGAATAATAAACGAGAAGTGCAATTTATTCCCCGTCAAATAGGCAAAGCATTGCCAAGTGAATTGCTTACGGGAGCAGCAGAATGGTTTCGCGATATGGCACATGCGGAATATGCGGATTCTGATGCTTTCCAAGATGCTGTCATCTGCGGAATGGGGTGGACCGATACGCGGCTTGATTATGAGAACAGTCTTGATGGTGAGCCCGTTATTACGCGTTTAGATCCATTGAAAATGGTTTGGGATAGCGCGGCAGTGCAACCGAATTTAACGGATGCACAACGGATGTGGTATGTCGACCGCAAGCCATTAGATGTAGCCAAGCAAATGTTTCCCAAAGCCCATTGGAGTGAACTGAGTGCGGATTGGGCGAGAGATGGCGTTGCTTATGAAGGCATTCATCATAACGATCTTGAAGCTTATAATGATGAGAAGGGCATTGATGTTGAAAACGGTCGCCGGATGGTCACGCTTGTTGAATGCCGTTGGTTTGAAAGCGAGAAATATTACAAGGCGCCCGATTTAGAAACGGGAGAACTTCGTGATTACAGCGAAGAGGAGTTTAAGCAACTCCAATGTATGATGCCCGATATCCAAGGGGCGGCTTTCAATAAAAAGGTTGTTAAGCGTGCTTTTTTAGGAAGAAAATTGCTTGAAACGCCCGATCAACCTTTAGTTCCTGCGGGTCAATTGGGTTGGGAGTGTATCACGGGGTATTTTGATAAGATAGAACGGCAATTTTATGGGGTTGTAAGACCGACAAAAGATCCACAACGATGGGCTAATAAATATTTTAGTCAAGTGATGCATATCCTCAATAGCCAATCCAAGGGCGGGATAATGGCAGAGAGGGGGGCATTTGGAGATGATGAAAGAGATGCGGTAAAAAGTTTTAATAGAGCAGATAGTATTACGTGGGTAAAACCTGGGACTTTTGCTGGGAAAAGAATACAACCCAAACCCGTAGCGCACTTTCCAACCGGTTTTTTCCAACTGTTTAATGAAGCGAAAGAAGCGATTAATCAAGTTACGGGTTTATCGCCCGAGTTTATTGGAACGAGAGAAGTTTCACAAGCAGGGATTTTAGAGGCGCAACGGCGTCAGTCCAGTCTTAATTTGCTTGCTTGTTTGTTTGATGGTTTGCGTTTGTATCGCAAAAGGCAGGGCAAGATTATTTTGCACTTGATACAGAATTATCTGTCAGATGGTCGCTTGGTACGGATATCGGGAGAGGAGAATGCGCAATATATCCCCTTAACACGTGAAGCTGTCATGAGTGTCGATTATGATATTGTGGTAGACGATGCGCCAACCAGTCCGAACGAAAAAGAGCGTACCTTTGGCATTATTACGCAATTGTTACCGTTGCTTCAAAATGCTGTTACACCGGATATCATGCTTGATTTACTTCGTTATTCGCCATTGCCTGCGTCTCTGCTTAATCGTGTAAGTGAGAAGATGCAACAGCAGCAAATGGCACAACAAGCCCAACAACAGCAAATGAATCCAGAACAAGAGATGAAGTTGCAAGAAAAGCAGCAGGATATTGCTGCTAAAAGWCAGATGCAACAGATGGATTTACAAGGAAAGCAGATTGATCTGTTCATGCGTCAAAAGAGAGCGGAATTGGAAGCGGAATTGATGAAGCAACGCCATGAGCTTGAACGGGAGCGTATTCTTAATGAACGAGCGCAAAATCAGATTATGCGGGAGAGAGCCGCAACGTACAGGGGAAGAAGCATTTAAGAGAGGTTAGAGAATGAATGCAGAAATGAACGAAGTGATGAATGAAGGTATGAATGAAGATTA
>NZ_NJGE01000052.1 GCF_002777915.1 Bartonella tribocorum
TAATACGATCATTAACATTCTTAATATTCGTATCAAGCCCGCTAAAAGCAGAACCAACATCAGTAAAGGACTTACCCGTAACCTGACCGTCTTTAGAAACATCTGATAATTGGTAAATTGGCTGTGTGAGACCACCATCTTTAAAAGATGCTTCTCCTCCCAAGAACTTTGCAATATCCTCACCAATGGTATTGATCTGACCACCCGTGATTGCATCATGGGAACCCTTGATAATCTTACCATCAGCAACATTGTGAAGACCTACAGCTGTAGAACCCTTACCTTTACCGAAAGTCACATTCGTATAATCAATTTCATCTTTTTCTTTTTTATCATAATGAACAACCGCTGAATCATCTGACTGAAGATGATTAATCTGATTGCTTATCTCATTCTTGATATTCGTGAAAGACGTACCAACTCCAGTTAAAGCTTCTGCTACATTCTTATACTCTTGCTCTTCAGATTCACCATTACCCTTAACTGTTTTGACTTTAAAACTTGGGACAGTCCATTTGCCATCCTTATATTCAGCACCGCCACCAAAATAGCTCGCTAACGTATTATTCATCGAATAAAGCTGGGAACCATTCACTGCTTCTGTCGATTCTGCTGAAAGCGTACCATCTTTTACACCTAAAAGTGTCCGAGAAGCCTTATCAACATTGGCAAAATTAACTTGAGTACCGCTCGTTTCACCACCAACCGATATAACACGTGATCCTTGGTCTTGTTTAACAAGGCTATCTCCTACAACTTGGTTAATTTGCTCATTCACTTCATTATGAATATTCGTGAAAGATTGATTCACACCTTCAAAGGCCTCAGAAACAGTTTTATACTCTTGCTCCGTTGCTTTCCCAGTATCATCGAATTTCTTAACCTTAAAGGTAGGAGCGCTCCATTTTCCTTTCTCATCATAACCAGAGCCACCACCCAAATACGACGCAAGCTGCTCATTCAGCGAATAAAGCTGGCCACCTGTTACTGCATCCGTAGAACCCTTAGAAACAGCACCATCTAAAATATGCGTAATCTTGCGATCTGACTTTTCATCACCTTCTCCATGTTGCGCACTAAAGGCTTTGTCAGTCTTGCTCCATAATAAAGCATCACCTTGAACATGTTGTGTAATATTCGTGACTTGTTCAGTAAAATCATTAACGATGTTCTGAATATTCTTATTCACACTTTGAAAATTCGCATCAATGCCTGCAAAAGCTGAAGAAACATCATTATATGTCTTTTCCGTAACTTCCTTACCACCTTCACTGAACGTTTTCAGCGTAAAGCTTGGAGCGCTCCATTTACCATCTTTATAACCTGCTCCACCGCCTAAATAGCTCGCAACCTTATCATTGCTTTCATAAAGCTGGGCACCATTAATAGCTTCTGTTGAAGTAGCGGAAACTTCTCCACCAGCAAGATACTTAATCTTGCTATTTGTTTTTCCTTTTTCCCCATGCTGAGCGACAAAAGCATCATCAGTATTACTCCAATTCAAAGAATCCTGTGCAACACCCTCTGAGACTTCCTTAATACGATCATTAACATTCTTGATATTCGTATCAAGTCCAGTAAATGCAGAGCCAACATCAGTAAAGGACTTATCCGTAACCTGACCGTCTTTAGAAACATCAGACAGTTTATAAGTTGGRCCTGTAAAGCTACCTTCTTTAAAGGATGCTTCACCACCTAAGAACTKWGCAACATCTTGAGAGATAGTATTAATCTGACCGCCYGTAAYYGCATCAYGKGAATTYTCAGCAATCTTACCATCSGMAACATTRTGWARAGMAACAGGRRATGCWTYTTGRCCTTTWCCAAARGTYAYAYTCGTATAGTCARTCTCACCATTGTCCTTCTTATCATAAAGAACAACCGCTGAATCWTCYGAYTGAAGRCTGTKAGAAAGATCCTTCAAGCCTTTATCAAATTGCTCTTTATTAACCGCTTCATTACCCTTCTCTGCTGCCTTAACTCCAGAAAGCCTACGATCTTCTTTATCTTTGTTGGCAATATTGATTTCACCGCCAGCGACTTCTTTACCAATAGTGATGAGGTTCGTTGTAGCATCTTGCTTTACAAGACTATTACTTATCATAGTGCTAATTTCATCATGAACACTCTTGAAAGAAGAACCAACACCAGTCAAAGCTTCCGCTACATTCTTATACGACTCTTCAGTAATATCGCCATCAGAACCGATTTGCTTAACCTTGAAATTAGGATCCGTCCACTCACCATTCTCATACTTAGCGCCGCCACCAAAGTTCTGTGCAACAGTGCTTCCTAAGGTATAAAGCTGACCGCCTGTTACTGCATCCGTGGAATTTTCTGCAATGTTACCATTGGCAAGAGATGTAATTTTGCTGTTACTACTTTCTTTTCCATGTTGCGCTAAAAAGGCATTTGCTTCCTTGCTCCAATTTAGAGAATCTTGTGCAACTCCTTGAGATACTTCCTTAATACGATTATTGACATTCTTGATATTATCATCAAGACCTGTAAAGGCGCTTCCTACATCATTAAAGTCCTTTGACTTCACATGCCCTTCTTCAGAAACCTCCGATAATTTATACGTTGGCTGTGTAAATGCACCATTCGTAAATGCGGAACCTCCACCTAAGTATTTTGCAATATCACCACCAATTGCATTAATCTGGCCACCTGTGATCACATCATGGGAATTTTCAACAATCTTACCATCAGCAACATTGTGGAGAGCGGTGAGAGTTTTATCC
>NZ_NJGE01000053.1 GCF_002777915.1 Bartonella tribocorum
TATAAATATATTATAAATTAACACAAACAATCGTCAAGAGGCGTTAGGGAGGGGAAATTATGGAAAAGCCAATTCTTATAAATTCCAATGAAATCTTATTAGTTGCTTACGATAAAGAGCAATACATTGCAGAGTCTGGACCACTTGATGCAAGCCAAGTTTTAAGCATTGTTGATGAGGTAGATGATGCAATCCAAATCTTTCGCATCAATCCTTCTGAGAAGAGTTGTGAAGATATCTCTGAAGATATTGCAGAAGCATATGTAGAAGCAAATATTGAAGATCTCTATGAGGATAGTGAGGTTCATTACTTTGTACGCGAAAGTGATGTTTACAATAGACTTTTAGACGAGATCGCAGAAGAAAAATATAATGATGAGGTCTACGGTACTTACGAACAACAACACCGTTTGCGTCCTTGTGATGTACTTTAAAATTCTTAAGGGCGTTTGAAAAAGCGCCCCCTTTTCCCATCAATAATTGATTAGAGTAATCTTATGAACACACATGATAATGATAGTGAAGGATATCTCATACCTGAAAACGAGGTAGACAACAGTATTGGTTATGTCCAAATGGTCAATGCCCATGTCATGCATAGGTACTTAAATTTAAAACAAGATTTTAATACTTGGTTTAATGATTGTGTTGAAAAGCTTGATCTAAAAGAAGGTGTGGATTTTGTTTTTACAAAACAAGAATGGAACAAAAAAAAGATTTGTCCAAAATCTGAAATAGAAACAGATAAAACCGATAATCATCACTTCAAAATTCACGCAGCAAGAAAAGTTGCTCAAACAGAACGCCATAGAAACATGGGCAGACAATTATATCAAATCTTGCATTTTCTTTAATTAAGGAAGTGATGATGCAAAATTTTATTAGAACATATGAAAAAAATACAAGCTTCTTGAAAGGAGTCCATCATGCATAATTTTGTCACAACGGCCAAAAGCAATTTTAATAACCAAACTGTTCAAACTATGTCTAGTCGTGAGATTGCCGAATTGTGTGGTAAAAGGCATGACCATGTTATGCGAGATATCAAGAGAATACTTGAAGAATTATACGCTGAAAGAGGTCTCCCCAAATTTGGGGGCACCTATTTAGACAAACAAGGCAAGCCCCAAAACTGCTACCATCTCCCCAAACGTGAATGCCTCATCTTAGTTTCAGGTTACAACATGACATTACGTGCTAGGATTATAGATCGCTGGCAAGAATTGGAAAAGCAAGTGGTCGCACCACAAATCGACTATTCAAGTCCAAAGGCTATGATTGGCTTTTTGAATTACCTACAAGGTCAAATAAATCAAAAAGATACCATCATTGAAGATTTAACACCAAAAGCTATGGCTCTTGAAAGCTTACAGCGTCATGATGGGCTCTTTGGTCTTACAGAAGCCGCTAAAATACTCGAGATGCAACCAAAACAATTCATTCAATTCTTACAGCAAAAAGGGTGGATTTACAGACGTGCAGCGGGTGGAAATTTACCACCTTATCAAGACAAAATCCAAAAGCAACTTATGGATTGTCCAACCATCACACTTCAAACTGCATATGGAATAGAAAAAGTCATTCCTTGCGCAAAAATCACAGCAAAAGGCATTGGTGTGTTGTCTCAAGAACTTAAATGACAAAGCATGCATTAAGAGGCTATTGTTATGAATAAAAAATACGAATTAACTGATGAAATTCTATAGCCTCAAGAGATAGGCTTCTAACAACCAAACAACCATTTTTAACACATGCGTGATTCACGCCACGGGGGAATTGCGCGCAATGGAGGAAAGCAAAATGAATCAACAAAACACGAACTTAACAGAAGTAAGCAAAACGAACGATTGTGAAGTCAAACCGACAGCTATGGAACTTATTTTAGAAAGAGCTTTAGAAAATGATGTTGATCTGGACCGTCTCAAGAGCCTTCTCGAATTACGAGAAAAGGAGATAGAACGACAAGAGCGCCAAAACTTTGTTCGTGATCTTTCTGCTATGCAAATAGAATATAAAAATATCGAACAAAACGCCCTTAATACACATACTAAAAGCACCTATACAACGCTTGATAAATATATTGATGCAATCAAAGAACCTCTTGCAAAACATCACTTTGCTTTATTCTCTCGTATCAAAGAGCAGAGTTCAAATGACATAACTGTAGAAATGACTTTAAAGCATATATCAGGCAATGAGATATCAACACAAGGAACATTTCCAATTGACGCTACAGGGAGTAAAAACAACGTACAAGCGGTTGGTTCTACGATAAGCTATGCACGTCGATATCTCTTAGGCATGCTTCTTAATGTTGCAAGAAAAGAAGACAATACAGATGGAATAACACTTCTTGCAGGTATCTCTCCTGAACAGATGAATGAAATCAAAGAATTAATTAAAAAAACACAATCTGAAGAAATTAGGCTTCTCTCTTTCATATGTCTTTTAAACAAGCACAAGAGGTTTTGGCGCTTTTGGAAAAAAGGAAAAACATTCAAAGAGAAAGAGCTCTACAATCTCACCCTAAACAAGAGCAAATAAACGCGTCTATACAAGATGCCGAATATATTCATATCCAAGATATTGAATATGCACCAACTCAACAACAAACCGCGGTGTGAAATGGAAC
>NZ_NJGE01000054.1 GCF_002777915.1 Bartonella tribocorum
GACAGTAAGGATAGAACTCTTTCGGGTGTTAAGGCGGCAGAGAAAGATAATGAAGCGGTTAATAAGAAACAACTCGAAGACAGTTTGAAAGGTCTTTCTAAGGATCTTCAGTCGGATGATTCAGCGGTTGTCCACTATGATAAGACAAATGATGAAAGTGGCACTATTAATTATGGGAGTATCACTTTTGGAAAAGGTAAAGATTCTCCTGCTGTTGCTTTGCATAATGTTGCTGATGGTGCGATTTCTTCAGGATCTCATGATGCGATCAATGGCAAGCAGATTAATAAAATCGGCGAGGATATTGCAAAATACTTAGGTGGTGGTGCAGCATTTAGTGGTGGTGCCTTCATCGAGCCATCTTATGGGGTACATGATATTAGAACAAATGGTGAAATAAGCTCATCACAAACTGTTCACAATGATGTTGGTTCAGCTCTTTCTGCGCTTGATCATGGTCTTGGGAATGTGAATACTCGTATAACGAATACGATCAAAGATTTTGATCAAAAAATAACGGATAGTTCTCAACATATTGAAAAAGATGCTTTGTTATGGAATGATGGAGTCGGTGCATTTGTAGCGCGTCATGAAAAGAGTAAAGGCCCCAAAGGCAGAGCTGTTGCGACACAAGAAAACAGCAAAATTACGTTTCTTTCAGACGGTAATGTTTCTAAGGATTCGACGGATGCAGTAACAGGTGGTCAGCTTTATTCGCTGAATGAGCGACTTGCTAGCTATTTAGGTGGAGGCTCTGGTTATAGCGAGAATGGTCAATGGACTGCACCTACCTTTACGGTTAAGACAGTTAAGGATGATGGCAACTCTGAAGAGATGAAGTATAATACTGTTGCAGAGGCTTTAACTGGAGTTGGTGCTTCTTTCACGAATGTCCAGAATAAAATTACCAATGAGATAACCAATCAAATTAATCATCTCCAATCAGAAGATTCAGCGGTTGTTCATTATGATAAGGCAGGTGATGAAAGTGGCACGGTTAATTATGAGAGTATAACTTTTGGTGGTAAGGATAAAACCGCCACAGCTCTCCACAATGTTGCTGATGGTGCGATTTCTAAGCATTCCCATGATGCAGTTACGGGTGGTCAGATTCATACCATCGGTGAAGAAGTTGCGAAATACTTGGGTGGTGGAGCAGCATTTAGTGGTGGTGCATTTACAGGGCCCACGTATAAATTATCGAGTGTTTCTGAAGAAGGTCGTGTGAAGCCAAAAGACTTTAATGACGTTGGCAGCGCCTTTACAGGTCTTGATGATAATATCAAGAATGTGAATAAGCGTATTAAGGAAGTTTCTCAAGGAGTTGCACAAGATTCTCTGAACTGGAGCAAGGAGTCAAATGCCTTTTTAGCGCAACATGGAGATAAAGAAGAAAACAGTAAGATTACATCTCTTAAAGGTGGCGTTATTAGTTTTCTCTCAACCGATGCCATTAATGGTTCACAGCTTTATGCTTTGGGCAGCAGTGTTGCGCAGTACTTTGGTGGTGATGCGAATTATAAAGATGGCGCATGGAGTGCACCAGCCTTTAAGTTTAAGACTGTCAAAGAAGATGGTGTTTCCATTGAAGATAAAGAATATAGTACAGTTGCAGAAGCATTTACGGGCGTAGGAAGCTCTTTTGAAAAACTTCAAAAAGAGTTTAGTCGAAGCATCACCAATATTACGCAAGAAGTTCAAGGCGATGCGTTGTTGTGGAGTGAAACTGATAAAGCTTTTGTTGCTCAACATGGGAAAGATGGAGCAAAAACGGCGAGCAAGATTAAGTATCTTGCCAATGGAGATATTTCTGCTGCTTCAACAGAAGCGATCACAGGTTCTCAGCTTTATGGTTTAGGCAGCAGTGTTGCGCAGTATTTTGGTGGCGGAGCGAGTTATGAGAATGGCGCATGGAGTGCTCCTAGTTTCAAGGTTAAGACTGTCAAAGATGATGGGACTTCTGAAGAGAAGGTTTATCAGACTGTAGCGGAAGCTTTAGAAGGGGTTGGTAGTTCTATCACAAATGTTAAACAAGAGATAAACAATGAAATTACCACTGTAGTTAGTGATAGTCTTATTAAGCAAGCAAAAGATGGTGCTCCTATTACTATTGGTAAAGAAGTAGAAGGTACAATAATTAATCTTCAAAATAAGAATAATGAGAACCGCAGTCTTTCTGGTTTGATAGGTGGAACAATCTCTAAAGATTCACATGAGGCAGTAAATGGCTCCCAGCTTTATGAAACCAATGATAAGGTTGCGACTTACTTAGGTGGCGGATCTGGTTATAAAGAAGGTCAATGGATTGATCCAACGTTTACAGTTAAAACTGTTACAGGCGATGGCAAGGAAGAAAATAAGACTTACAAAAATGTAGCGGAAGCTTTTGAAGGAGTTGGTGCTTCTATCACGAATGTCCAGAATAAAATTACCAATGAGATCACCAACCAAATTAATCATCTTCAGTCGGATGATTCAGTGGTTGTTCATTATGATAAGGCAGAT
>NZ_NJGE01000055.1 GCF_002777915.1 Bartonella tribocorum
GCCGCGGGGCTTAAAGGTCATTCTGCCTGAATTTGTATCCCGTGAAAAGAACAGCGTGGTGAAAAGGCTATGGGATTAATGCGCACACATCCCTTTATTGAGGTGAGGGTGGGGGAGAAACTTGTCCATGAGGTTTTTTACCAGCGTCTTTTAACGGCAACCATTACCGATCATGCGGGCAATGAAGCCGATACATTTGAAGCAGAGTTTGATGATCGTGGCAATGATTTAGAGGTTCCCTCAAGCAACAGTGCACTCCAGGTTACCTTTGGTTATCAAAACAGCATCCGTGCCTTTATGGGGCGTTTTGTTGTTGAGTCGGTGGTGAGTATTGGGGGCAGTGATGGAGAGATTTTACGCCTTTGTGGCAAAAGTGCTTCGATGCGCAAAGAACTTAAAGAACAGGCGAGTGAACATTTTGACCACCAAACCATTGCTGAGATTGTTGAGACACTTGCCAAACGTCATGGCTATCAAGCAAAGGTCAGTCCCCAATTTACCAAACAAACCTTGCCTTATGTGGTGCGCACCGATCAATCGGCGGTTGATTTTTTAACCCGCCTTGCGGACCGCATGCGGGCGCGTTTTTTAATCAAAGACCATAAGTTTTTATTTTTAAGCGGGGATAATTTACCAGCCCTTACCCTCCATAAGCATGACTGYTCAAGCTGGGAATTCACCCTAGAGCCGCGCACCCAATACGGCATCATTGAAGCTTCTTATTTTGATCGCTCAACAGGGCAACAGTGCCAAGTCAAGCATCAAACAGGTTTTAGCGGTCCTGTGCGTCGTCTGCGCAGTTGTTATCCATGTCAAGAAGAAGCACAAGCGGCGGCTGCCTCCGAGTCGGATAGGCTTTGTCGTGCTGTAGGCAGTGGCTCCTTAACTCTTGCAGGACGCCCCGAAATCATGGCGGATCAACCGCTTCTCCTGCAAGGGTTTCGTAGACAAATCAATGGGGAATGGAAAGCCGTTACCGTGACCCATCGCTATGAAAAGCAAAGTGGATATACAACAGAAATCACCTTTGAGGCACCAGAAAAGGGAAAGGAAAGCAATACAGAATAGAGGCTGGGCTGGTTACCCAGCCAACGGGGTTAAGTTTTGCGAACAGACCCGCTCGATGCGACTTAACATAACATCGCAGCCACTTCTTATCACCTAAAGCAATGAGAAGATGGCGAATATAGATGAAAGAGTGTTAAGAAATTATGGATATACTTCATAAGGAAAAATTAAAATCTGTTGAACCTATTTCACCAGCCGCTGCTTATATTGGGGGCAAAAGAAGATTAGCCAAAACCATTGTCAAAATCATTGAAGACATTCCACATAGCATTTATGCCGAGCCTTTCGTTGGTATGGGTGGAATATTCTTTAGACGGAAACTGATTCCATCTACTGAAATTATCAATGATTTTTCAGGAGATGTGGTGAATTTTTTTCGGGTGTTACAACGCCATTATCACCCTTTTATAGAACTGTTAGCGTTTCAAATAAGCAGTCGTGAGACGTTTGAACGCTTACAGACACAAAATCCAGATAGCCTCACGGATTTGGAACGGGCTTTGCGGTTTTTATATTTGCAGCGTTTAAGTTTTAGTGGGAAAGTAGCAGAGCGTACGTTTAGAGTTGAGACAGACCGGTGTGCACGGTTTAATTCCTTCAAACTTGAAAGTATATTAAAACTTATTTACCGCCGTTTAGCGAGAGTTATCATTGAACATTTAGACTGGTCTGATTTTATTGTGCGTTATGACCGGCCAAATACCTTGTTTTATCTTGATCCACCTTATTTTGGTGTTGAGGATTATTATGGAAAGGATTTGTTTAAGCGAGAAGATTATCAGACGATGTCTGCACTTCTTTCGCAATTAAAAGGGAAGTTTCTTCTCTCTCTCAATGATGTGCCAGAGATCCGAAAAACCTTCAGTCAATTCCATATAAAAGAGGTGAAAACAGTTTATTCGTGTAACTCTTTAAATAACACAATTGCTGGTAAGGAGCTCATCATTACCAATTGTGATTAGGAAAAGAGAAAACGATTCACGAAAGGGGCTTTAAACAATCTTTGAAAGGTCTTTGAAGTCCCTTTGAGAACCCCTTAAAAACCCTTCGAAAAAAATAAATTGATGCAAAACCTGCTGTCAAATTGTGCAAAACCCGATGACAAGCTACAG
>NZ_NJGE01000056.1 GCF_002777915.1 Bartonella tribocorum
AAACCACCATCTTTAAAGGCTGATTCACCTCCTAAGAACTTGGCAATATTTTCACCGATCGTATTAATCTGGCCACCTGTGATTGCATCATGGGAATTCTGAACAATCTTACCATCAGCAACATTATGAAGTCCCACTGGAGAAGAATCTTTACCCTTACCCAAAGTCACATTTGTATAATCAGTTTTACCATCTGCCTTATCGTAAAGAACAACCGCTGAATCTTCTGACTGAAGATCCTTAGAAAGTTCCTTTAAGCTGTCTTCGAGTTGTTTCTTATTAACCGCTTCATTATCCTTTATCGCCGCTTTCACACCAGAAAGGGTCCGATCTGTACCAGTCTTATTGGCAATATTGATTTCACCGCCTTCTACTTCTTTACCAATAGTAATAGGAGCATCCTCTTTCGCTTGCTTAACAAGACTATCACTAAATACAGTGGTAATATCATTTTTTATCTCTTGTTTAACATTTGTGATCGAACTACCAACATCAGCTAAAGCTTCCGCTACATTCTGATAAGTCTTCTCTTCAGATTCACCATCTTCTTTAACTCTTTTAACCGTGAAGCTTGGAGCATTCCATGCGCCATTCTCATAACGAGCACCACCTCCTAAATACGTTGCAACTTTGTCATTGGTCTCATAAAGCTGAGAGCCATTTACCGCCTCATGTGAATCTTTAGAGATTTCTCCACCTATCAAGCCAGAAAGGGTGCGATTCTCATTATTCTTGTTTTGAAAATTAATTACAGTACCTTCTACTTCTTTACCAATGGTAATAGAAGCGTCCTCTTTCACTTGCTTAACAAGACTATCACTAACAATATTAGTAATTTGGTTATTCACCTCGTTATGAACATCTGTAATAGAGGTGCTAATACCTGCAAAAGCTTCTGCAACACTATTATAGACAGTTTCTTCAACTTCATTACTATCCTTTTTAACTGTTTTGACTTTGAAACTTGGTGCTACCCATTCACCACTTTCATTATAACCAGCACCGTCGCCGAAATAACCCGCCATTTGGTTTTTCAGAGAATAAAGTTGAGAACCATTTATTGCATCCGTAGATCCCTTGGAAACAGCTCCATCTAAAAGAGATGTAATCTTGCTATTCGTTTTTTCAGCTCCATCTTTCTCCCCATGCTGAGCAACAAACGCTTTATCAGCATCACTCCACATCAACGCATCCCCTTGAACTTCTTGCGTAATATTGGTGATGCTTTGGCTAAACTCTTTTTGAAGTTTCTCAAAAGAGCTTCCTACACCTGTAAACGCTTCTGCAACTGTACTATACTCTTTATCTTCAATAGAAACACCATCTTCTTTGACAGTCTTAAACTTAAAGACTGGTGCACTCCATGCGCCATCTTTATAATTCGCATCACCACCAAAGTACTGCGCAACACTGCTGCCCAAAGCATAAAGCTGGGAACCATTAATGGCATCGGTTGAGAGAGAACTAATAACGCCACCTTTAAGAGATGTAATCTTGCTGTTGCTGCTTTCTTTTCCATGCTGCGCTAAAAAGGCATTTGAATCCTTGCTCCAGTTCAGAGAATCTTGTGCAACTCCTTGAGATACTTCCTTAATGCGCTTATTCACATTCTTGATATTATCATCAAGACCTGTAAAGGCGCTGCCTACATCATTAAAGTTTTTCGAATTCACATTCCCTTCTTCAGAAACACTCGATAATTTATAGTTTGGCTGTGTAAATGCACCATTCGTAAATGCAGAACCACCACCTAAGTATTTTGCAACTTCTTCACCTATGCTATGAATCTGACCGCCCGTAACTGCATCATGGGAATYCTYAGMAATCKYACCATCRGCAACATTATGYAAAGCAACAGCAGGAGAATCTTTACCTTTTCCAAAAGTGATACTCCCATAATTAATAGTGCCACTTTCATCATTTGTCTTATCATAGTGGACAACCGCTGAATCATCCGACTGAAGATCCTTAGAAAGACCTTTCAAACTGTCTTCGAGTTGTTTCTTATTAACCGCTTCATTATCTTTCTCTGCCGCCTTAACACCCGAAAGAGTTCTATCCTTACTGTC
>NZ_NJGE01000057.1 GCF_002777915.1 Bartonella tribocorum
TTCTACCGATGCAGTTACGGGTGGACAACTCTATTCAGTGAACAAACAGTTTGCGACCTATTTTGGCGGTGGAGCTGGTTATAATGAAAAGGGTGAATGGAAAGCGCCTACCTTTAAAGTCAAAACAGTTAAAAATGATGGCAAGGAAGAAGATAAGACTTATCAGAATGTAGCGGATGCTTTAGCAGGAGTGGGTACATCTTTTACAAATGTTCAGAATAAAATCACCAATGAGATCACCAACCAAATTAATCATCTTCAGTCAGAAGATTCAGCGGTTGTCCACTATGATAAGGCAGATGATAAAAATGGTACCGTTAATTATGGGAGTATCACTTTTGGTGGTAAAGATCAAACCCTCACGGCTCTCCACAATGTTGCTGATGGTGTGATTTCTTCAGGATCACATGATGCAATCAATGGTAAGCAGATCAACAAAATCGGTGAGGATATTGCAAAATTCCTTGGTGGAGAAGCATCCTTTAAAGATGGTGCCTTTAAAGGACCGACCTATAAATTATCTTACATTGCCAAAGATGGTGTTGTAACAGCAAGTTCTCTTGACGGTGTTGGAACAGCACTTGCAGGACTTGATAGTAATATCAAGAATGTGAATCAACGTATTAAAGAAGTATCTCAGGGCGTTGCACARGATTCTYTAAATTGGAGCAAGGATGCAAATGCCTTTTTAGCGCAACATGGAGATAAAGAAGAAAACAGCAAGATTACATCTCTTAAAGGTGGCGTTATTAGTTCTCTCTCAACCGATGCCATTAATGGTTCCCAGCTTTATGCTTTGGGCAGCAGTGTTGCGCAGTACTTTGGTGGTGGAGCAAGTTATGAGAATGGCGCATGGAGTGCACCAGTCTTTAAGTTTAAGGCTGTTAAGGAAGATGGTGTTTCCATTGAAGATAAAGAATATAGTACAGTTGCAGAAGCATTTACGGGCGTAGGAAGCTCTTTTGAGAAACTTCAAAAAGAGTTTAGCCAAAGCATCACCAATATTACGCAAGAAGTTCAAGGTGATGCGTTGATGTGGAGTGATGCTGATAAAGCCTTTAGTGCTCAACACGGGAAAGATGGAGCAAAAACGGCGAGCAAGATTAAGTATCTTGCCAATGGGGATATTTCTGCTGCTTCAACAGAAGCGATCACAGGTTCCCAGCTTTATGGTTTAGGAAGCAATGTTGCGCAGTACTTTGGAGGCGGAGCGAGTTATGAGAATGGCACATGGAAAGCCCCTACTTTTACAGTTAAAACTGTTAATGGAGATGGTAAGGAAAAAGAAAATACTTATCAGAATGTAGCGGAAGCTTTTGAAGGTGTTGGTACTTCTATCACGAATGTCCAGAATAAAGTTACCAACGATATAACGAATAAATTCAACGATTTTACCAAAAATATAACGAATATTACGCAACAAGTTCAAGGTGATGCTTTATTGTGGAGCGATACCGATAACGCATTTATTGCTGATCATAAGAAGGATGGTACAAACACAAAGAGTAAAATTACCCATCTTTTAGATGGAAATATTGCTTCTGGTTCCACGGATGCAGTAACAGGAGGTCAGCTTTATTCATTGAATGAGCAGCTTGCGAGCTATTTTGGTGGTGGCTCTGGTTATGGTGAGAATGGAAAATGGACAGCGCCTACTTTTAAAATTAAGACAGTTAAGGAAGATGGAAAATCAGAAGATAAGACGTATTCCACTGTAGCTGAAGCATTGGCTGGAGTAGGCAATTCTTTCACGAATATAAAAAATGATATTACCAATAATATTACCACTGTCGTTAGCGATAGTCTTGTTAAGTGGGATGAAAAAACAAATCTGATCAAAATAGGTGGTGAAAAATACGGTAATGTAGTTAGTATTGCTGATCAGGACAGTAAGGATAGAACTCTTTCGGGTGTTAAGGCGGCAGAGAAAGATAATGAAGCGGTTAATAAGAAACAACTCGAAGACAGTTTGAAAGGTCTTTCTAAGGATCTTCAGTCGGATGATTCAGCGGTTGTCCACTATGATAAGACAAATGATGAAAGTGGCACTATTAATTATGGGA
>NZ_NJGE01000058.1 GCF_002777915.1 Bartonella tribocorum
CACCGCTTCTGTCGAAACCGCTGAAAGGGTGGCTGCTTTTACTCCAGAGAGACTACGGGAGGCACCGTCACTGTTTGCAATGCTGATTGCTGCACCCTCTTTCTCCGCTCCTATCTTAATAACCTTGCTCACATCATCTTGCTTTACAAGACTGTCACTAACAACCTGGTTAATCTCATTCTTAAGCTCTTTATGAAGATTGCTGAAAGAACTGCCTACACTTGCAAAGGCTTTTGCTACATCATCATAACTCTTCTCTTCAACCTTACTACCATCCTCACTGACTGTGTGAACCTTAAAGCTTGGAGCGGACCACTCACCATTCTCATACTTAGCACCGCCACCAAAGGACTTCGCTATGTTGGTTGATGCTGTTTGCAAATTATTAGATACAGCACTCACATTCTGATTGGTTGCAAAAAGTTGCGAACCATTCACGGCATCAGTCGATGCTTCTGTAAGATCTCCTGCTTTTACGCCCGTGAGTGTCCGTGCCGCACCATCAGTATTCGCAAACGTAACTTTCGTACCGCTCTTTTCTCCTCCAACCGCAATGTCATGCGTCTTGTCATCTTGCTTAACAAGACTGTCACCCACAACTTGGTTAATCTCATTCTTAAGCTCTTTATGAAGATTGCTGAAAGAACTGCCTACACTTGCAAACGCTTTTGCTACATCATCATAGCTCTTCTCTTCAACCTTGCTTCCATCCTCACTGACAGTGTGAACCTTAAAGCTTGGAGCAGACCACTGACCATTCTCATACTTAGCTCCTCCACCAAAGGATTTAGCTATATCCGTAGCCGCTGTGTCAAGAGTCTTAGATACAGTGCTTACATGTTGATTGGTTTCATAAAGCTGAGATCCATTCACCGCATCTGTTGAATCTTTCGTGATGCTACCATTCGCAAGAGACGTGATCTTACTGTTTTTCTTCTCACCATCTGTCCCATGTGTTGCAACAAATGCCTCTTTATCTTGACTCCACAACAACGCATCACCCTTAACTTCCTCAGTAATATCTGTGAGTTGTTTCGTAAAATCTTGAACAACATTCGTAAGATGATTGTTCACATTATTGATATTCTTATCAATACCTGCAAAAGCCGAACCAACATCTTTAAACTCAATCTTCTGACTGAAGACTGTTAGAAAGATCCTTCAAACCCTTATCAAATTGCTCTTTGTTAACTGCTTCATTACCCTTCTCTGCTGCCTTAACTCCAGAAAGTGTACGATCTTCTTTATCTTTGTTAGCAATATTGACCTCACTGCCAGCGACTTCTTTACCAATAGTGATGAGGTTCGTTGTAGCATCTTGCTTAACAAGGCTATCACTAACAACTTGGCTAATCTGATTGTTAATATTCGTAACAGCATTCGTCATTTCATTATGAAGACCTTTGAAAGAACTATTTACACCACCAAATGCATCGGCAACATTGTTATATGTCTCTTCAGAAGACTTACCATCACCAGAAAATTGTGTAACTTTGAAAGTTGGAGCAGCCCACTCACCATTCTCGTACTTAGCACCACCACCAAAATAGCTCGCTAACGTATTATTCATCGAATAAAGCTGTGAACCAGTGATCGCATCCGTTGAATCTTTCGTGACACTGCCATTCGCTAGAGACGTGATCTTGCTGTTCTTCTTATCACCTTCAGTTCCATGCGTCGCAACAAATGCATTGTCATTATCACTCCATAACAACGCGTTCTGCTTAACATTTTCTGAAACTTCATTCGTATTTTGCTTAATCTCTTTATGAAGCTCTGTGAATGAATGATCAACACCACCAAACGCATCTGCTACACTCTGGTAACTCTTACCCTCCACTGTATAAGTCGGTGCTACACCCTTCAACACATCGGATCCGCCACCTAAATACTTCGAAGTATTATCAGAAACTGTTTTGAGATCATTCGTTACTGTCGTGACATTCTGATTGGTTGCAAAAAGTTGCGAACCATTCACGGCATCGGTCGATGTCTCTGTGAGCTCTCCTGCTTTTACACCTGTAAGCGTCCGTGCCGCACCATCAGTATTTGCAAACGTAACTTTCGTACCGTTCTTTTCACCTCCAACCGCAATGACATGTGTCTTGTCATCTTGTTTCACAAGACTATCACCCACAACTTGGTTAATCTGGTTATTAATATTCGTAACAGCATTTGTCACTTCATTATGAAGATTCGTGAAAGAACTGCCTACTCCCGCAAACGCTTCTGCTACTGTTTTATAGCTCTGCTCTTCAACCTTATCACCATCAGCACTCACGGTGTTAACTTTGAAGTTTGGAGCAGCCCACTTGCCTTCTTTATATTCAGCGCCACCACCAAAATAGCTCGC
>NZ_NJGE01000059.1 GCF_002777915.1 Bartonella tribocorum
TCTCACCCTAAACAAGAGCAAATAAACGCGTCTATACAAGATGCCGAATATATTCATATCCAAGATATTGAATATGCACCAACTCAACAACAAACCGCGGTGTGAAATGGAACAAAGAACAGCACAATGGTTTCAAGCAAGGCTAGGAAAAGTCACCGCTTCAAATATTTACAACGTTATTAGTAAAACAGCCAAGGGAACTCCTACAAGCAAATATGAAGACTATAAAATTAAACTCATTACAGAGCGCTTAATAGGCGAAGCAAGCCCCTATTATGAAACTGAAGATATGAGATGGGGAATTGAACATGAAGAAGATGCTTTGAGAGAATATGCATTCATTTATGATACTGAAGTCACAGGGTGCATCTTTAGTCTCCAGCCCCCCCTCTTACCACAACTTTCAACAAATGTATGATTCACAACACGGGTGAATTGTAGCTAAAATCAAGGGGAACAGATATGGCACACCGCCCACCTACTATCACGCAACCAGCCATTGCACGGGCTTTAAGAGAAGCTAAAAAGCAAGGAGCAGAGGTTGTAGAAATCAAGCCTACTGGTGAATTATTAATTCATATCAATAAAATCGCAACACCCAAAACGGCAGATAATACTTATAGCATTGATGATTTTCCACCGCTTGAAAATGAACAAGAAGACTACGATACTAGCAAAACTTGTCGTTCTGTCGACGGTATAAAGTTTTAGCCATGCCAAAACGTCGTCCACCATATCTTGTTTSTGAACGCACACGCCATGGTAAAATCATATGGTATGTACGTATTGGTCATGGAACACGATTTCGGATTGAAGGAACCTATGGAACGCAAGAGTTTGTCGATAATTATACGCTTGCTCTTAAGCAAGCGCAAAATGGCACCTCCAAGAAAAGAAAACAAACCAGACTTGTAGAGGGCTCTTTCGATTGGTTGTTGCATCAATATTTACAAAGCATACAATGGCATAATCAATCAGAATCTACTAAAAAAGTTAAGTATAGAATTCTAAACAATGTTTCTAAACATATTGGTGAACGCGCATATAAAAGCATAGAAAAACATCATATCCTTGACGCTGTAGATAGAAGGCGTGCTACCCCCGCAGCAGCAAAACATTTTTTGACTTCTTTAAATGGTCTCTTTAATTGGGCGGTTGATAATGCCCTTTTAAATAGAAATCCTGCTTTTAATATAAAAGCACCAAAATCTCTTAACAGCGTAGGATTAGCGCCATGGCTAGAAGAGGATATCGATAAATATTATAAACAATGGGCTATCGGTACCCATGAACGCGTATGGGTTGATGTGCTTCTTTATACGGGCTTGCGCCGTGGAGATGCCGTTCGTATCGGTTGGAAAGATGTAAAAGATAATATCATTCATCTCAAAACAGAAAAGAGCCAATTTAAAACAGATGTTTTTCTCCCTATTTTGCCTGAACTAGCAGAAACTCTTAAAATTGGTCCCATTGGAGAAGAGACTTTCATCTGTAGTAAAACTAATAAAAAATTCATCAAAGAAAGCTTTGGTAACGCCTTTAGAGACGCTTGTAATGCGGCTGGAATTAAAAAATCAGCCCATGGATTGAGAAAATTAGCAGCCACACGCGCTGCGAATGCTGGTGCGACAGTTTCACAAATGAAAGCGCTTTTTGGCTGGACAGAAGATAAAATGGCATCCCTTTATACTAAAACAGCAGATAGAAAACGATTAGCAATAGAAGCAATAAAAAAGCTACAAAAAGGTT
>NZ_NJGE01000060.1 GCF_002777915.1 Bartonella tribocorum
AAAGCGTTTGCAAGTGTAGGCAGTTCTTTCCTTTCAGCAATCTTCATAAAGAGCTTAAGAATGAGATTAACCAAGTTGTTAGTGACAGTCTTGTAAAGCAAGATGACAAGACACATGACATTGCGGTTGGAGGAGAAAAGAGCGGTACGAAAGTTACGTTTGCGAATACTGATGGTGCGGCACGGACACTCACGGGCGTAAAAGCAGGAGATCTTACAGAAGCATCGACTGATGCCGTGAATGGTTCGCAACTTTTTGCAACCAATCAGAATGTGAGTGCTGTATCTAATAATTTGCAAACAGCATCAACCAACATAGCGAAGTCCTTTGGTGGCGGTGCTAAGTATGAGAATGGTGAGTGGACGGCTCCAAGCTTCAAAGTTAACACAGTCAGTGAGGATGGTAGTAAGGTTGAAGAGCAGAGCTATGATGATGTAGCGAAAGCGTTTGCAAGTGTAGGCAGTTCTTTCAGCAATCTTCATAAAGAGCTTAAGAATGAGATTAACCAAGTTGTTAGTGACAGTCTTGTAAAGCAAGATGACAAGACACATGACATTGCGGTTGGAGGTGAAAAGAGCGGTACGAAAGTTACGTTTGCGAATACTGATGGTGCGACACGGACACTCACGGGCGTAAAAGCAGGAGATCTTACAGAGACATCGACCGATGCGGTAAATGGTTCACAGCTTTATGAAACCAATCAGAATGTGAGTGCTGTATCTAATAATTTGCAAACAGCAGCGACCGATATAGCTAAATCCTTTGGTGGAGGAGCTAAGTATGAGAATGGTGAGTGGTCTGCTCCAAGCTTCAAGTTTAAAACTGTCAATGATGATGGTAATAAAGTTGAAGATAAGGATTATAGTACTGTAGCGGAAGCATTTTCTGGCGTAGGCAGTTCTTTTGAGAAACTTCATAAAGAGTTTACCGAAAGCAACACAGCGATTACAGAAAATATTAAGCAGAATGCGTTGTTGTGGAGTCAAGATAAAGAGGCATTTGTTGCGACACATGGTGCTGAAGGTGATAAGAAAAACAGTAAGATCACGTCTCTAGCGAATGGTAGTATCACGAAAGATTCAACAGAAGCGGTGAATGGTTCGCAGCTTTACGAGACCAATGATAAGGTTGCGAGCTATTTTGGTGGCGGTGCTAAGTACGAGAATGGTGATTGGACAGCTCCAAGCTTCAAGATAGTGAGCTTTAAAGATGATGGAAGTTCTGAAGAGACGAGCTATGATAATGTTGCTGCTGCTTTTGCAGGCATGAATACTTCTTTCACGAAGCTTCATCATGATCTTTCAGATAATATTGAGCAGAATGCGTTGTTGTGGAGTGATGCGGATGAATCTTTTGTAGCGCTTCATGGTAAAGGTTCAGAGAAGCGCAATAGCAAGTTGAGCCATCTTTTAGATGGAGATATTTCAGCGGGTTCGACAGAAGCGATTACGGGGAACCAGTTGTATCAGTTGAATCAGACGTTAGCGAGTTATTTAGGCGGGGGAGCGAGCTATCAGGGCGGTCAATGGACAGCGCCTGAATTCCAAGTAACGCAGTTCAAGAGTGATGGGAGTTCTGGTGAGAGTAAGAGTTATGATACAGTAGCGGGAGCGTTTGAAGGCGTTAACGGAAGTTTGTCTGGTATCAACGATCG
>NZ_NJGE01000061.1 GCF_002777915.1 Bartonella tribocorum
TCCCACGAAAATCAGGAATATTGAACGTTCTAAACCCATCGCCACTCCCCCATGTCGTTCCTATTGCCGAAAAAAGAGCACTATAAAGACTCCGTGAATAAGCACTACCATCACACAATAACCAACCACTGGGGATTGCTTGCATAGCAAACGTCCCTATAAAACCTGCTGGATAAAGAGCATTTGCCAAGCCTTGGGGTGATGTGACGGGAGTAGGATTAAGCAAATGCCATCCGGAAATTTCTTCATCATAGACAAGCGTATATATGCATCCAGTTTGAATTTCCCCTCCCTCTAAAAAGGTTGCAACACCGGTTTGTGACGCCTTGTAAATCGACTTACTTGATAAGCTATTCAAAATAACTTTGGTCGCTCCAACATTCTTACCACGCGCTTTAAAGCGCAAAACAATATCATTCTTATACTCTAAAAAGGCTGACTTGCTTTGCAACCTTATTACTGTCGTTTGATCACCATGATCAACCGTAACAATCCCTTCAAGCGCCCCACCCGTATCCGATAAATATTCTCGCACGCGCTGCATCATACCACGTGCACTATTGTTGATGGAACTAGGACGTTGTCCTTCTGACCAATCAATCAAATCATCCGCACGTGTATTATCCGCCGCTCTAAGCGACCAATCATAAATCGTTGACATCGTTGTGAATCCTAAACTCCGTAAAACGGTCCGTAAAATGCTCGCATGAAGGGCGTCATCAAAGGGTTATCATCTTCATCACTCTCTTCTTCTTCCGAAGACTCTTCTTGTGATGCTAATTGTGATGCTAATAATGCCCTTAAAACCTCTAACATGTTGTCCCTATTGCCAAAACTTCTCTGTGCTATAGGGCTTACTGCTCTAAAAGGCTGTCCTCCGTACATCTGTAACACACGGTTAACAAAATCACTTGCACCCATACCGCTGTTTCCACCATTCAAACCAACCGCATTGCTACCAACAATTTGCGCCGCATTGGCATGGGGATTTTGTAAAAGGCGCGCGGCGCCTCCTGCCCCTTGTTGATGGGCTAAATACAATTCCGCATCCGTAGGCGCTCTACCTAACAAGCGGCTTAAATGATTACGATTGTCACGCGTAAATCTTCCCATGGCATCAGCTGCTTGCATGGGGTCAAAACGGTCTTGCAAACCATATTGCTTGGCTGTGCTATCTATAAATTGATACAATCCACCCGCAGAAGAACGTGGATTCCTTGCATTCGGATTGCCGCCACTTTCAACTTGTGCAACACGATACAAATAGCTCTCAGGCAAGCCATACCGCACCGCTGCTTGACGGATCGCTTGATCAACTGAAGGACTAGAACGGGTCATAGCTTAAATCTCTTCCCTTATTCAAATGCACTCAGTACATTCAATTCCTCTGTTAAGGCTTTCCCTCCACCCCCAAACAAAGCAGCAGATAGCTTTTTCACCCATTCTTTTGTAGCGTATCCCTTTTCTTGCACTTTAATCATATCTTGAATGAGCTTTACAATTTTATCATTCGGAATCTGTGTCCCCCCTGTTAACAATTTGACAACATCTTTTTCAATCCGTTGG
>NZ_NJGE01000062.1 GCF_002777915.1 Bartonella tribocorum
AATATATAGTCTTTATAATATATAGTCTTTATAAGTATTGAGGAGCAGGATTCCTAGTGATGATATTGTTTACTGCAACTTAAACGATAGAAAAAAGCTTAGTAGAACCACAGCAGCTCGTTGTGAGTAGAACTTGATTTTAGTGAGACATTGTTCTCCGATTACTCTCAATTTTGGGAGAGGAAGTGCTCACTTTTAAGTAAAAAAGATCCTGCCAAACTTGCAGTGAAGAAAGAATTGACCAACCTTGCTGCTCAAGAAAAAAGAGTTGGTTGAAAAAGAATCCCATTAAATTTACCGATAGCAAATTTGGTCAGACAAACAAAGTCTATAAGAGAGACGATTTGTTTGATCCTAACAAAAGAGTTAAATGGACTGAAAAACAGGAAACAATATGGGGCACCAATGTTGAGAGAATGGAAACAGGAAGAGCACCTATAGGTTTTGATGGTAAGCCCGTTGAGCTGCATCATCTATCGCAAACGCCTGAGGGACCCATAGCAGAAATGAGCCATGAATCTCATAAAAAATATACTTCTGTGATTCATAATAATCCCAAAAAACATCAATCACTTATAGAGAGAGAAAAGTTTAAAAAATGGAGAGAGGAATATTGGAAGGAACGCGCTAAAGGGTATAGAGAACAAAAAAACACTAATTTAGGAGGAATAATTGATATGAGATGGGGTATCATAGGTATAGATTTTAACAGATGGGAACAGGAGCATCGGCAGTAATGCTCTACGGTTGATGAAAAGAGAAAAAAGAAGTTTGGAGAAATAATCGATGAAAACCTATACCTTAAATGATGTCATAGAATTAGTTGATAAATATGATGGTGATATTGTCAATTTTTGTTCTGAAGAAAATGTAGTTAATAATCTCGTGATTGAAAAGGCAGAGAAAGTTCTTGGTTTACAATTCACCTCGTCTTACAAGAGTTTTTTAAAGCATTATAAAGGCGGGGACATTGGTGGTGAGGAAATCTATAGTCTTTATGAGCATCCTATAGGTGTTTCTGTTAACGACATTGTTTTTCAAAACTTAAATGATAGAAAACGTGGTTTTACGACACCAGAACAGCTTATCGTTTGTGATGCTGATTTTGGTGAAACCTTTTACTTTGATTATACACAGTTTAGGGATGGAGAATGTCCACTCTATCTCAAGTATACATCTGAAGATTGCGAATATTACGCGAGCAATTTTTATGAGTTCCTTTGTAAAAGAATTATAGTACATGCGGGAGAAGAGATACTTGATGGTGATCAACCGATTGAAAAGACCGAGAATACTCCCAGTCCGCAACCTATCCCTTTTTACAAGAGTTTTTGGAAAAAACTATGGAGGAGATGACATTGGTAGTGATGAAATATATAGTCTTTATAAGTATTGAGGAGCAGGATTCCTAGTGATGATATTGTTTACTGCAACTTAAACGATAGAAAAAAGCTTAGTAGAACCACAGCAGCTCGTTGTGAGTAGAACTTGATTTTAGTGAGACATTGTTCTCCGATTACTCTCAATTTTGGGAGAGGAAGTGCTCACTTTTAAGTAAAAAAG
>NZ_NJGE01000063.1 GCF_002777915.1 Bartonella tribocorum
ATCATCCTTATATTCAGCACCTCCACCAAAGGATTGAGCTATATTCGCAGCAGCTGTTTCAAAATTGTGGGAAACGGCGCTTACATGTTGATTGGTATCAAATAACTGGGAGCCATTCACAGCATCCGTTGAACCTTCTGCAATGTTACCTTTGGCAAGAGACGTAATCTTGCTGTTCGTTTTTTCTGCTTCACCTTCCCCGTGCTTGGCACTAAAGGCTTGATCAGTTGCACTCCATAACAACGCATTCTGCTTAATATTTTCTGTAACCTCTGCGTTTCTTTCGGTAAACTCTTTGTGAAGTTTCTCAAAAGAACTGCCTACACCAGCAAATGCTTCCGATACAGTACTATAATCCTTATCTTCAACCTTACTACCATCATCATTGACAGTCTTAAACTTGAAACTTGGAGCACTCCACGTGCCATTCTCATAATTAGCACTACCACCAAAATACTTCGCAACATTGTCGCCTAAGCTATAAAGCTGAGAACCATTAACAGCCTCAATGGAATTCTTAGAGATTGTTCCACCYATCACACCGAAAAGGGTGCGGTTCTCTTTATTCTTATTTTGAAGRTTAATTATTGTCCCTTCTACTTCTTTACCAATGGTAATAGGAGCGCCATCTTTCGCTTGCTTAACAAGATTATCGCTTATAACCTTGCCAATCTCCTTGTGAACTTCATTGTGAATATTCGTGATAGAACTACCAACATCAGTCAAAGCTTCTGCTACATTATCATACTTCCCTTCGGTCGCTGTACCTTCTGTATCAATTTTTCTAACCTTGAAGCTTGGAGCTGTCCACTTTCCTTCTGCATAGCTAGCACCACCGCCTAAATAGGCTGCAACAACCTTATTGGTTTCAAATAGCTGATTACCAGCTATCGCATCTGTTGAATCTTTCGTTACACTACCATTCGCAAGAGATGTGATCTTGCTGTTTTTCTTCTCACCATCTGTTCCATGTGTCGCAACAAATGCCTCTTTATCTTGACTCCACAACAACGCATCACCCTTAACTTCCTGAGTAATATCCGTTATTTGTTTCGTAAAGTCTTGAACAACATTCGTAAGATGATTGTTCACATTATTGATATTCGTATCAAGTCCAGTAAATGCAGAACCAACATCGTTGAAGGAATTGTTTGTTACCTTACCATCAGCATCGACATTGGATAATTTATAGGTTGGCTGTGTGAAACCACCATCTTTAAAGGCTGATTCACCTCCTAAGAACTTGGCAATATTTTCACCGATCGTATTAATCTGGCCACCTGTGATTGCATCATGGGAATTCTGAACAATCTTACCATCAGCAACATTATGAAGTCCCACTGGAGAAGAATCTTTACCCTTACCCAAAGTCACATTTGTATAA
>NZ_NJGE01000064.1 GCF_002777915.1 Bartonella tribocorum
GAAAACGAATAAGATTACGTTAGTTGGAGGTAATGAAAGTGATCCAGTATTGATAGATAATTTAGCGGAAGGTCGTATAGAAAGTGGTTCGAAAGAAGCGGTAACGGGTGGTCAATTGCATGATTATACGGATCAGCAGATGAAGCTAGTGCTTGATGATGCGAAGAAGTATACGGATGATCAAGTAAGTAGTCTTGTCAATAATGGTGTTAATGAGGCAAAATCTTATACGGATATAAAGTTTGAGACATTAAATTATGCCATTGAGGATGTCCGTAAGGAAGCAAGACAAGCAGCGGCTATTGGCTTGGCGGTATCTAATTTAAGTTATGACGATACACCAGGAAAATTAAGCTTTTCATTTGGTAGTGGTGTATGGCGCAGCCAATCTGCCTTTGCTATCGGTGCTGGTTATATGTCTGAAAATGGGAAGGTTCGTTCTAACGTGTCGGCAACGAGTGCTGGAGGTCATTGGGGCATAGGTGCAGGATTTAGGGTTACATTGAACTAACAGTAAAAAATATAAATTTCCCTTCTCTTAAAACTAAGATGAAGGGAAATATTTTTAATCACTCAAATCACTTATGAATATTGATAGAGAATAAAGGAGCATTATCAACGAATTGCTGATTTTATTTTTTGCTGGTAAGTGTGTTATGAAAGAATCACTTATCAAATTAAAAGGGAATGATTTGAGTAAGCTGTATTTTTCTGATTTTTACTGTTTTGTAAAAAAGTATTCGTTGGGAATTTGAAGATAATGTTTTTTTATAACAAAGACATGAATGAAATAGCGCCCTGAATCATAAGGATATAACTTTTGCTGATAAAAATACGGAATATGTTATTTTTATCATTTTTGCTAATGGTTAGACTATAGGGGCCATGTATTATTAGTTGCTATTTTACAGGCGGTCAATTTCATGATTATGTGGATCGGCAGATGAAGATAGTGCTTGATGATGCGAATGAATATACGGATAAACGCTTTAACGATGTTGTAAATCATACGGTCAATAATGTTATTTATAAGACAACATCTTACACAGATATGAAGTTTGAAGCATTAAGGTATGAACTTAAGGAAGTTCGCAAAGAATCCAGACGAGCAACGGCAATAGGTTTAGCGGTATCGAATTTGAGTTACGAAGATATGCCAGGTTCTTTAAGTTTATCGATAGGAACGGGGCGATGGCGCAATCAATCGGCCTTTGCTGTTGGAGCAGGTTATATGTCTGAGAATGGCAGAATTCGTTCTAACATATCTGCGACGGGTTCTGGTAATCATTGGGGCATAGGAGCAGGTTTAAGAGTAAAACTGAATTGAGAGAGCGAAGATCAGTTTGTCGATGCGTTTTGCATTTATAT
>NZ_NJGE01000065.1 GCF_002777915.1 Bartonella tribocorum
CCAACAAGTCCAAAAATATGAAAAAGGATTGAACCGTGTGGGGGCAGGGCGCTTACAAGAAATTGCTGATATATTGGATATCTCGATTTTCTTTTTTTATGCCGATATTTCAACAAAAGAACATATCTTGCTTCCTTATGAAGAAATGACCTCAAACCAAGAAGAGCATATCCTTTTGAAAAGTTTTAGAGAGCTTAAGCCTAAACAACAAAAAGCAATCTTGTGTTTGATTGCTGAAAGATAAAACACTGCTTTAAATTTGATTGCTGCTCTCCTGAGATTACTTTATGAATAAGCGAATGGTGCTAACTGTACCGTGATGTTTCATGGGGGGATCTTAAGGCCTTGAAAATTCAAGCAGAGACATTGGTCTGCTTTATAAATATCGCGAGATTCCGGGAGTTTTTGCACTGTCCAGGTGTGCTTGCACACTAAAAGCAAAAAAGCTGATTCGAACTCAGTACTTTCAGACTCCCGGAATACGCATAAGAGGCGCTCGCACTTGGCGGGGGCACAAAATGCAAACCAAAAATCCACATTTTCCAACTAAAAATCCATATTTTAATGACATTTCGATAGGCAAAAGCGCACCTCGCAACATTATTCGCTCATAGAGCCCTTTTATAAAATTGATGTTCTCTCAAAGGAGAGTACTTCAAAAGGCACGATAAACAACCTACCTCTAAAATATTCAACACCCGTTTGCACAAAAAAGCACCCCAATACGTAAAATCTATTTCAACCTCAAAAAGCATTGTTTTACAGTATGATCGGATAATTCTTGCGTTCCAAAAAATACTTTCATTTTTCTTGCCAATCTTCTGAAATTACTTTATTGATAGATCTGTGTTTTTGATCGTCCACGCAACGGTCAATAAGGAGTTGGATTCCTTAAAACTTAACGCATAAACAATTATGGCTATCCCGGAAGTTCCGGGGGCTTTTGTTATGTCCAAGTGCTATAAGCACTAAAAACAAGAGACTGTTTAAGTTCAGTGAATCCAACCTCCCGGAATACCAATGCGAGGGCGCTCGCAACCGGAGGGGGTCTTCAGTGCAAACCAAAAATCCACATTCTAACGATATTTTGATAGGCAAGAGAATTCGTTTGAGACGAGAAATGTTGAAAATGTCTCAAAAACAATTAGGGCACCGTTTAGGGATAACCTTCCAACAAGTCCAAAAATATGAAAAAGGATTGAACCGTGTGGGGGCAGGGCGCTTACAAGAAATTGCTGATATATTGGATATCTCGATTTTCTTTTTTTATGCCGATATTTCAACAAAAGAACATATCTT
>NZ_NJGE01000066.1 GCF_002777915.1 Bartonella tribocorum
TAATACGATCATTAACATTCTTAATATTCGTATCAAGCCCGCTAAAAGCAGAACCAACATCAGTAAAGGACTTACCCGTAACCTGACCGTCTTTAGAAACATCTGATAATTGGTAAATTGGCTGTGTGAGACCACCATCTTTAAAAGATGCTTCTCCTCCCAAGAACTTTGCAATATCCTCACCAATGGTATTGATCTGACCACCCGTGATTGCATCATGGGAACCCTTGATAATCTTACCATCAGCAATATTATGAAGTCCCACTGGAGAAGAATCTTTACCCTTACCCAAAGTCACATTTGTATAATCAGTTTTACCATCTGCCTTATCGTAAAGAACAACCGCTGAATCTTCTGACTGAAGACTGTTAGAAAGTGCTTCCAAACTTTGATCAAGCTGCATTTTATTAACCGCTTCATCATCTTTTGTTGCTGCTTTTACACCAGAAATACTACGAGCGATACCTTCACTGTTTGCAACAGTGATTTCTGTACCCTCTTTCTCCGCACCGATCTTAATAACCTTGGTCGTATCTTCTTGCTTGACAAGACTATCATCCACAACTTGGTTAATGGCTTTGTTAAGCTCTTGGTGAAGATTCGTGAATGAAGTACCTACACCTTCAAATGCTTCTGATACGCTCGCATAATCCCCTTCCCCAGCGTTGCCATCATCCTTAATGGTTTTAACTTTGAAACTCGGAGCTGTCCATGCACCATCCTTATATTCAGCACCTCCACCAAAGGATTGAGCTATATTCGCAGCAGCTGTTTCAAAATTGTGGGAAACGGCGCTTACATGTTGATTGGTATCAAATAACTGGGAGCCATTCACAGCATCCGTTGAACCTTCTGCAATGTTACCYTTGGCAAGAGACGTAATCTTGCTGTTCGTTTTTTCTGCTTCACCTTCCCCGTGCTTGGCACTAAAGGCTTGATCAGTTGCACTCCACAACAACGCATTCTGCTTAATATTTTCTGTAACCGCTGCGTTGCTTTCGGTAAACTCTTTGTGAAGTTTCTCAAAAGAACTACCTACACCAGCAAATGCTTCCGATACAGTACTATAATCCTTATCTTCAACTTTACTACCGTCATCATTGACAGTCTTAAACTTGAAACTTGGAGCGGACCATTGACCATTCTCATAATTAGCACTACCACCAAAATACTTCGCAACATTGTCGCCTAAGCTATAAAGCTGAGAACCATTAACAGCCTCAATGGAATTCTTAGAGATTGTTCCACCCATCACACCGAAAAGGGTGCGGTTCTCTTTATTC
>NZ_NJGE01000067.1 GCF_002777915.1 Bartonella tribocorum
GTGAAGTTCATAGCATTCCTCTTTGTGAAGTTCATAGCATTCCTCTTTAACAAAACTTCAATTTCTCATCATTTTAAAACATAGACATAATATTATACGCGTCATTTTTATTTACACAGTTTGCTCAAGTATTATTACTGGGACTATTTTGGGTTTTATGAAACTTTTGTTTGTTATTCCAGATTGTCAGAACAGTACTAAATGAGAATTTCCTTCATGGAGAGAGAAAACAAATACTATAAAGAGCTTGATGACAATCGTATGAAAGGTATATTTCTGTTTGATGAATCTACCATTTTCCCATAGAGCTTGCGCCTTTGTATGTTGATAAGATTCCCTTCATTTTCGCTTAAATCTCTAACCATTTTTAGTTTCACAGATTCATTTTTGATCATGGCTAACATGTTCTTTATGTGTAGTTGCAATTCAGAGGATTCTATCACATTTTTTGTATTACTTATCTGTTTTAAGGAATCAGCAATTTGTATAAAGCGCTTTTCTACGTCCTGAAAAGCTCGCAAGCTTACGGCTTTAGCTACAATCCCATTATATTTGAGACGTCTGTTAATTTTTTCGCGTATCCAGCTATCTGACCAATAAGAATTCTCTTTGTTATTAATGTCGCGCATAAAATCAATAATTTTAGAATGTATTCCATGAGTGCTGAAGTGGTAATGGCGTCGTGGAATTGGGTAGATAACTTGCGGATTCTGAAAAAAATAGTCCATGTTATTTGGTAGCGTTAATCTGTCACCTATTACATAACCTGATATAGCCGAATTGATATCCATCATTTTTTCAAGTTGCTCTGTTTGCACTTCAATCTGTTTTTTTAATAACTCAACAACAGTTGGTTTTTTTAAAAAATCAGTAGCTTCTAGTGTATCAGCTGATGGTGGCACAGAAATAGAAGTTTTTTTTAATTCAGGTTTACTATCGAGATACTCACTAGGCCAAAAAGTAAAAAAACCATATGCTGAATTTTGTATCCCAAAGAATATAATAAGTCCTGCTATAAGAATCTTTTTCATATGGCTCCTCGCTTGATTTCGGCAGGGATTGTTTTATTGATAGGTATACGGTTTCTATCATTTGGTTGCTTTAACTTTGGCGCTAATACGCAAGCAGATAAAAGATTCATGATTAAAATTATAGAAATGATATTTTTCATTTTAATGCTACTTTTCACAATTATTTATATATAACAATTTTTGTCATTATTGCAACTTTGAATATAAAGTAAAGTGCATAATTTGTG
>NZ_NJGE01000068.1 GCF_002777915.1 Bartonella tribocorum
AGAAATTAGAAATTGAAGTTTTGTTAAAGAGGAATGCTATGAACTTCACTATGTTCACGCAACTTTTCAATCAAATTGAGAATATAACAAAAACCTATGTCACGGATATTTCCTCAAAAGCAATAGCTACAATTACGCCTTTCATCTCAATCGGGATCACAATCGCTTTCATCATCTATGGATGGCTCATCATTCGCGGTGCTATAGATATGCCTCTCTCCGGATTTGTAAACCGTTTCATACGAATAAGCATTATTACTTCAATAGCTCTTACCGCAGGACTGTATCAGCCAGAAATCACAAATTTGATAACTCAAATGCCTCATGATTTATCAAAAGCGCTCATAAAAAATCCACTCACTGATCAACAATTAATGAGTTTACTCGATGAAGCAGCAGGCAAAGGATTTCAATATGCAAGCAGCCTTTTCGAAGAAACTGTCTTCTTCGATGCCAATGGGTTTCTTTACAGTCTCTTAGGTATCCTCATCTTGCTAGCAACAAGCCTCGTAGTCGCTATCGGTGGTGGTCTCATCCTAATAACAAAAATCGCACTTTCACTTCTCGTAGGATGGGGACCAATATTTATTATTGCTCTACTCTGGCAGCCAACCTATCGCTTCTTCGAACAATGGATAGCACAAGTTTTAAGCTATACAATCCTCTTTGTATTCTTAGCCACCCTATTTAATCTAATGATGAATGTCTTTGCAAACTATTTAGGTGATATGTCGCTCAATAATCAGCAAAATATAGGAGGCACGTTTGGAGGGGCTCTTATCCTGTCCATTATATCCATTATGCTGTTACTCAAACTGTCAAATATTGCCAATGCGCTAGCAAAAGGTATTACATTTGGACATCTATGGAGATTAGATGGTATAGGAAGCAATAAATCCCGTTAACATCCACCTTTTTAGCATCTATAGGACAAAATAACCCCAATATTCCAATCTCAAAGTCAAAAATATTTGCACTGTAGCTGAATTTTTCCGTGAATAAAATCAATTATAAAATTAAAAAAGTAAAATAAACACAAATTATGCACTTTACTTTATATTCAAAGTTGCAATAATGACAAAAATTGTTATATATAAATAATTGTGAAAAGTAGCATTAAAATGAAAAATATCATTTCTATAATTTTAATCATGAATCTTTTATCTGCTTGCGTATTAGCGCCAAAGTTAAAGCAACCAAATGATAGAAACCGTATACCTATCAATAAAACAATCCCTGCCGAAATCAAGCG
>NZ_NJGE01000069.1 GCF_002777915.1 Bartonella tribocorum
ATTTTATCTATAACTATATTTATTCTTTTAAATAAAAATAAACCATAATGTTAGTTTTATAATTTATTGTATAATAATATTATAATTTAAATATATATGAAATATTAAGTATAAATCTTACTATTTTATAATATTGAATATTCTTACGACTTAATAAATTATTAGAAAATAGCGCTGTTTATAAAAAATAAGGAAAAGAGAATAAAAAGGTATTGTTTTTATAGACCATCTTAAGATTGGTAGCATCTTATGGCGCTGAAAAAATTCATTTCCATTATACTGATTTTGATCGTTTTTTCATTGTTCTGTCTTCTTTCTGTAAGATGAGCGTGGTATGAGGGGGGGCTTGTTCAAAATTGGTGCAGAAAAGAGTCAATGAGGCCTATAGATGGTGTAATAAGATCGTTGATTGAAAGAATAGGGATTTATAAACATAGGCAAGGGTGCAAAGAAAGAGCTTTTTATTATGATCTTTTTAAATATTGTTATTTGTCTATTATCTAAAAATGCACTTTTCTTAGCTTTATAGATAAATTCGCTAATAAAATATATGCTGCGGAATTCGTGTGAAAAGGCGGAAAAGCTTATTTTAAAGTGGAAAAACGCAATTCATACAGCGTTTCATGTTGAAAGCTTTGAAATGAATGATGCTTTGGCCAATAAAATTGTACCTTTATTAAAGGTCTCTGCTTTCGTTATTTAGGGCTTTTGACATATTCTAGATAAAAATACCTTACATTTTTTCTTGATAAAAAGGGTAGGGGATAGAGTGAAGGACTGTGGGAGTTGTATTATAAAGAAGGTATAGGGTTTATTAAAGGGGTGTTCAGGATTGATAAAGTGAAAAGGCAGCATATTGCTGCCTTTTTATCACATTGAATAGGCTATTTTTACAGTTTTGCTTTAAAATTGATAGCGTACTCCACCTGAAAAACTTGCTCCACTTATCCCCGTTTTTTGTAGTTTTTGTTGATAGCTGACATCTCCATGAAGGGAGAGCTTAGCAGACAATTGTGCATTGATGCCAACGCCACCTTCAAGGAAAGAACCCATAGGGTCACGTTTATAATCTTTATCAATATGGAGCGCCTGATCATCACCAAAGGTTTTGATCAAGTTTACTTTTCCATAAAAAGACATAGGACGGCTGTTTTCACTGGCAACGGTTTTCGTTAAACGTCCACCAACACGGATCAACCATTGAGAAGGATTTTGCATGTCAATGGTCAGATTA
>NZ_NJGE01000070.1 GCF_002777915.1 Bartonella tribocorum
CTCAACAGGGCACTCAACAGGGCAACAATGCCAAGTCAAGCATCAAACAGGTTTTAGCGGTCCTGTACGCCGTCTGCGCAGTTGTTATCCATGTCAAGAAGAAGCACAAGCGGCGGCTGCCTCCGAGTCGGATAGGCTTTGTCGTGCTGTAGGCAGTGGCTCCTTAACTCTTGCAGGACACCCCGAAATCATGGCGGATCAACCTCTCATCCTTCAAGGGTTCCGTGGGCAAATCAATGGAGAATGGAAAGCCGCTACCGTGACCCATCGCTATGAAAAGCAAAGTGGATATACAACAGAAATCACCTTTGAGGCACCAATCGAGGGAAAAGAAACAGGAGAAAAGGAAACCAACTAAAAATGGAAAATCCAGAAGACTGCTTCCCCCCTTCTGTTCGCCAACTCCCGCATAATATAGAAGCCGAACAAGCATTGCTTGGAGCAATTCTGATTAATAATGATGCTCTTGAGAGCGTTTCTGATTTTCTCAAACCAGAACATTTTTTTGAAGCCTTCCATCAAAGGCTTTTTGATATCATCTTACAAATTGCTCAAAAGGGAAAAGTTGCAGACCCGATTACCGTGAAGCCCTTTATTGCAAATGATGAGAACATTGGAGATATCACAGTCTTTAATTATGTTGTTCGTTTAGCCAAAGAAGCTGTCACCATCATCAATACTCAAGATTACGGACAGGTTATTTATGATCTGTTTATTCGGCGTTCTTTAATTAACCTTGGCACTCAAATTGTAAATAGTTCTTTTGATTCTCCCTTAGAACTTACCCCCTCTAAACAAATTGAAGTGATTGAAAATCAGTTGTTTGCATTGGCAGAGAAAGGCAAGTATGGGGCTGGTTTTGAAAACTTTGATAGAGCCATTGCCAAAGCACTGGACATGGCAAGTATTGCCAAAAAGCGTTCCTCACAGCTTTCTGGAATGGCAACCCATATTAAAACTCTTGATGAAAAAATGGGCGGGTTGCAACCATCTGATTTGATTATTCTAGCAGGGCGCCCTGGGATGGGTAAAACGTCCCTTGCAACCAATATTGCCTTTAACATTGCCAATGCTTGTAAGCGTCATGATGATAGCCAAGCCAGTGAAGGGGGCATTGTTGGTTTCTTCTCCCTTGAAATGTCAACAGAACAGCTTGCAACCCGTATTATCTCAGAACAAACAAAGGTTTCTTCTTCTGATA
>NZ_NJGE01000071.1 GCF_002777915.1 Bartonella tribocorum
CCTATAAATTATCTTACATTGCCAAAGATGGTGTTGTAACAGCAAGTTCTCTTGACGGTGTTGGAACAGCACTTGCAGGACTTGATAGTAATATCAAGAATGTGAATCAACGTATTAAAGAAGTATCTCAGGGCGTTGCACAGGATTCTTTAAATTGGAGCAAGGATGCAAATGCCTTTTTAGCGCAACATGGAGATAAAGAAGAAAACAGCAAGATTACATCTCTTAAAGGTGGCGTTATTAGTTCTCTCTCAACCGATGCCATTAATGGTTCCCAGCTTTATGCTTTGGGCAGCAGTGTTGCGCAGTACTTTGGTGGTGGAGCAAGTTATGAGAATGGCGCTTGGAGTGCACCAGTCTTTAAGTTTAAGGCTGTTAAAGAAGATGGTGTTTCCATTGAAGATAAAGAATATAGTACAGTTGCAGAAGCATTTACGGGCGTAGGAAGCTCTTTTGAGAAACTTCAAAAAGAGTTTAGCCAAAGCATCACCAATATTACGCAAGAAGTTCAAGGTGATGCGTTGATGTGGAGTGATGCTGATAAAGCCTTTAGTGCTCAACACGGGAAAGATGGAGCAAAAACGGCGAGCAAGATTACGTCTCTTTTAGATGGAGCTATTTCCAAGGGCTCGACGGATGCAGTAACAGGCGGTCAGCTTTATTCGCTGAATGAGCAGCTTGCGAGCTATTTTGGAGGTGGCTCTGGTTATGGTGAGAATGGAAAATGGACAGCGCCTACTTTTAAAATTAAGACAGTTAAGGAAGATGGAGAATCAGAAGAGAAGACGTATTCCACTGTAGCTGAAGCATTGGCTGGAGTAGGCAATTCTTTCACGAATATAAAAAATGATATTACCAATAATATTACCACTGTCGTTAGCGATAGTCTTGTTAAGTTGGATGAAAAAACAAATCTGATCAAAATAGGTGGTGAAAAATACGGTAATGTAGTTAGTATTGCTGATCAGGACAGTAAGGATAGAACTCTTTCGGGTGTTAAGGCGGCAGAGAAAGATAATGAAGCGGTTAATAAGAAACAACTCGAAGACAGTTTGAAAGGTCTTTCTAAGGATCTTCAGTCGGATGATTCAGCGGTTGTCCACTATGATAAGACAAATGATGAAAGTGGCACTATTAATTATGGGAG
>NZ_NJGE01000072.1 GCF_002777915.1 Bartonella tribocorum
ATCTGCCTTATCATAATGAACAACCACTGAATCATCCGACTGAAGATGATTAATTTGGTTGGTGATCTCATTGGTAATTTTATTCTGGACATTCGTGATAGAAGCACCAACTCCTTCAAAAGCTTCCGCTACATTTTTGTAAGTCTTATTTTCTTCCTTGCCATCGCCTGTAACAGTTTTAACTGTAAACGTTGGATCAATCCATTGACCTTCTTTATAACCAGATCCGCCACCTAAGTAAGTCGCAACTTTATCATTGGTCTCAAAAAGCTGTGAGCCATTTACCGCCTCATGTGAATCTTTGGAGATTGTTCCACCCATCAAACCAGAAATACTGCGGTTCTCATTATTCTTATTTTGAAGATTAATTATTGTGCCTTCTACTTCTTTACCAATAGTAATAGGAGCACCATCTTTTGCTTGCTTAACAAGACTGTCACTAACGACAGTAGTAATTTCATTGTTTATCTCTTGTTTAACATTTGTGATAGAACTACCAACCCCTGCTAAAGCTTCCGCTACAGTCTGATAAACCTTCTCTTCAGAACTACCATCATCTTTGACAGTCTTAACCTTGAAGCTTGGAGCACTCCATGCGCCATTCTCATAACTCGCTCCGCCTCCAAAGTACTGCGCAACATTGCTTCCTAAACCATAAAGCTGGGAACCTGTGATCGCTTCTGTTGAAGCAGCAGAAATATCTCCATTGGCAAGATACTTAATCTTGCTCGCCGTTTTTGCTCCATCTTTCCCATGCTGAGCAACAAAAGCACCATCAGTATTACTCCAATTCAAAGAATCCTGTGCAACACCCTCTGAGACTTCCTTAATACGATCATTCACATTCTTGATATTCTCATCAAGACCTGTAAAGGCGCTTCCTACATCATTAAAGTCCTTTGACTTCACATGCCCTTCTTCAGAAACCTCCGATAATTTATACGTTGGCTGTGTAAATGCACCATTCGTAAATGCGGAACCTCCACCTAAGTATTTTGCAATATCACCACCAATTGCATTAATCTGGCCACCTGTGATCACATCATGGGAATTTTCAACAATCTTACCATCAGCAACATTGTGGAGAGCGGTGAGAGTTTTATCC
>NZ_NJGE01000073.1 GCF_002777915.1 Bartonella tribocorum
ATGAAAAAATGGGCGGGTTGCAACCATCTGATTTGATTATTCTAGCAGGGCGCCCTGGGATGGGTAAAACGTCCCTTGCAACCAATATTGCCTTTAACATTGCCAATGCTTGTAAGCGTCATGATGATAGCCAAGCCAGTGAAGGGGGCATTGTTGGTTTCTTCTCCCTTGAAATGTCAACAGAACAGCTTGCAACCCGTATTATCTCAGAACAAACAAAGGTTTCTTCTTCTGATATGCGACGGGGTAATCTTTCTGATGATCAGTTTATAAATATTGTTCATATGACGCATTCCCTTCAAACCATTCCTCTTTATATTGATCAAACGGGAGCTGTATCCCTTGCACAATTGGCGGCYCGTGCAAGGCGTCTTAAACGACAACATGGTCTAGATGTTTTGATAATTGATTATATCCAACTGATGACAAGCGGTTCAAAGCGTTCTTCTGAAAACCGCGTTCAAGAGATTACAGCCATTACTATGGGGCTTAAAGCACTTGCAAARGAACTCAATATTCCCATCATTGCGCTTTCGCAATTATCACGACAAGTTGAAAATAGAACAGATAAACGTCCACAACTCTCCGATTTACGGGAATCAGGTTCAATCGAGCAAGATGCCGATATTGTGTTGTTTGTTTATCGTGAAGAATATTATCTCAACAATGAAGAACAAAAAGAAGGCGCTCCTGAGTATCACAAATGGAAAGAAGCACTGGAGCAAGTTAAGGGAAAAGCTGAGGTTATCATAGCCAAGCAACGCCATGGGCCAACAGGAATCGTTCCTCTTGCTTTCCAATCTGACTTTACATGCTTTAGTGACCTAACGGATAACGACAACTTTCCAGAAATATCCGCTTGAGCTCAAAATAATGATCCGATGCTTGAGAAGCAAAAACCCATAGATTCTCACAAAAAATGACGAATCTTAAAACACCCTTTGAAAGGCCTTTAAAGACCCTTTGAAAACACCTTAAAAACCCTTAAAAGAAAATAAATTGGTACAAAACCTGGTGGCAAAATATACAAAACCCGCT
>NZ_NJGE01000074.1 GCF_002777915.1 Bartonella tribocorum
GACAGAAGCGGTGAATGGTTCGCAGCTTTACGAGACCAATGATAAGGTTGCGAACTATTTTGGTGGTGGTGCTAAGTACGAGAATGGTGAGTGGACAGCCCCAAGCTTCAAGATAGTGAGCTTTAAAGATGATGGAAGTTCTGAAGAGACGAGCTATGATAATGTTGCTGCTGCTTTTGCAGGCATGAATACTTCTTTCACGAAGCTTCATCATGATCTTTCAGACAATATTGAGCAGAATGCGTTGTTATGGAGTGATAATGACAATGCATTTGTTGCGACGCATGGAACTGAAGGTGATAAGAAGAACAGTAAGATCACGTCTCTAGCGAATGGCAGTGTCACGAAAGATTCAACGGATGCGGTGAATGGTGGTCAGCTTTATTCGATGAATAATACGTTAGCGAGCTATTTTGGTGGCGGTGCTAAGTACGAGAATGGTGAGTGGTCCGCTCCAAGCTTTAAGGTTCACGCTGTCAGTGAAGATGGAAGCAAGGTTGAAGAGAAGAGCTATGATGATGTAGCGAAAGCGTTTGCAAGTGTTGGTAGCTCTTTCAGTAATCTTCATAATGAAGTGACGAATGCTGTTAAGAATATTAACAATCAGATTGACCAGGTTGTTAGTGACAGTCTTGTAAAGCAAGATGATGTGAGCAAGGTTATTAAGATAGGAGCGGAGAAAGAGGGTGCAGCAATCAGCATTGCAAACAGTGACGGTGCCTCCCGTAGTCTCTCTGGAGTAAAAGCAGCCACCCTTTCAGCGGTTTCGACAGAAGCGGTGAATGGTTCGCAGCTTTACGAGACCAATGATAAGGTTGCGAACTATTTTGGTGGTGGTGCTAAGTACGAGAATGGTGAGTGGACAGCCCCAAGCTTCAAGATAGTGAGCTTTAAAGATGATGGAAGTTCTGAAGAGACGAGCTATGATAATGTTGCTGCTGCTTTTGCAGGCATGAATACTTCTTTCACGAAGCTTCATCATGATCTTTCAGACAATATTGAGCAGAATGCGTTGTT
>NZ_NJGE01000075.1 GCF_002777915.1 Bartonella tribocorum
CTATTTTGGTGGCGGCGCTAAGTATGAGAATGGTGAGTGGACGGATCCTAATTTCAAGGTTAAGCAAATCGGTTCTGATGGCGATATTACTGAAGAGTCGTATAAGAATGTAGCGGAAGCTTTGACTGGTGTTGGTTCTTCTTTCAAGAGTGTTCATGATGAAATTAGCACTATGATAAGTAATAGTCTTGTAAAGCAAGATGCTACAACGAACCTCATCACTATTGGTAAAGAAGTAGAAGGCGGTGAAATCAATATTGCCAACAAAGATAAAGAAGATCGTAGGCTTTCTGGAGTTAAGGCAGCAGAGAAGGGTAATGAAGCGGTTAATAAAGAGCAATTTGATAAAGGCTTGAAGGATCTTTCTCACAGCCTTCAATCGGATGATTCAGCGGTTGTTCTTTATGATAAGAAGGACAATGGTGAGATTGACTATACGAGTGTGACCTTTGGTAAAGGCCAAGATGCATCACCTGTAGGTCTTCACAATGTTTCGGATGGTAAGATTGCGGATAAGTCACATGATGCGATTACAGGTGGTCAGATTAATACTATCTCTCAAGATGTTGCAAAGTTCTTAGGTGGTGAAACATCCTTTAAAGATGGTGCCTTTACAGGCCCAACTTATAAAYTRTCTCAGGTTGATGAAAAAGGTGAAGCTAAACAAGCTGAGTTTAAAGATGTTGGGTCTGCTTTTAGCGGACTTGATGAGAATATCAAGAATGTTAATGATCGTATTAAGGAAGTATCTCAAGGGGTTGCACAGGATTCTTTATCGTGGAGTAAGGATGACAATGCCTTTAGTGCACAACATGGGGAAGGTAAAGAAAGAAAAGCTAGCAAGATTACTCACATTTTGGATGGAAACATTGCTTCTGGCTCTACGGATGCAGTAACAGGTGGTCAGCTTTATTCGATGAATAATACGTTAGCGAGCTATTTTGGTGGCGGTGCTGAATATAAAGAAGGTAAATGGGCTGCTCCAAACTTCAA
>NZ_NJGE01000076.1 GCF_002777915.1 Bartonella tribocorum
TGCTGGCTGCTGGCGATAAGGTTGAAGAGAAGAGCTATGATAATGTTGCTGCAGCTTTTGAAGGTGTAGGAAGTTCTTTCACGAATCTTCATAATGAAGTGACAAATGCTGTTACAAATATTAACAAACACATTAACGATGTGGTGAGTGATAGCCTTGTTAAGCAGGATGATGCGACAAAGATTATCAAGATAGGTGCAGAAAAAGGTGGAACAAGCATTAGCATTGCTAATAGTGGAGATGCCGCACGGACTCTTACGGGCGTAAAAGCAGGAGAGCTCACAGAGACATCGACCGATGCCGTGAATGGTTCGCAACTTTTTGCAACCAATCAGAATGTCACGACAGTAACGAATGATCTCAAAACAGTTTCTGATAATACTTCGAAGTATTTAGGTGGTGGATCCGATGTGTTGAAGGGTGTAGCACCGACTTATACAGTGGAGGGTAAGAGTTACCAGAGTGTAGCAGATGCGTTTGGTGGTGTTGATCATTCATTCACAGAGCTTCATAAAGAGATTAAGCAAAATACGAATGAAGTTTCAGAAAATGTTAAGCAGAACGCGTTGTTATGGAGTGATAATGATCATGCATTTGTTGCGACGCATGGAACTGAAGGTGATAAGAAGAACAGCAAGATCACGTCTCTAGCGAATGGTAGTGTCACGAAAGATTCAACGGATGCGATCACTGGTTCACAGCTTTATTCGATGAATAGTACGTTAGCGAACTATTTTGGTGGTGGTGCTGAATATAAGGATGGAAAATGGACTGCTCCAAACTTCAAAGTTACACAATTTTCTGGTGATGGTAAGTCTTCTGAAGAGACATATAACAATGTTGCCGATGCATTTGGTGGTGTAAATAGTTCTTTCAAAGGTCTTCATAATGAAATGACGAATGCTGTTACGAATATTAACAATCAGATTAGCCAAGTTGTTAGTGATAGCCTTGTTAAGCAAGATGCTACAACGAACCTCATCACTAT
>NZ_NJGE01000077.1 GCF_002777915.1 Bartonella tribocorum
TATGATATGATGATGTAGCAAAAGCCTTTGCAAGTGTAGGCAGTTCTTTCAGCAATCTTCATAAAGAGCTTAAGAATGAGATTAACCAGGTTGTTAGTGACAGTCTTGTAAAGCAAGATGATGTGAGCAAGGTTATTAAGATAGGAGCGGAGAAAGAGGGTGCAGCAATCAGCATTGCAAACAGTGACGGTGCCTCCCGTAGTCTCTCTGGAGTAAAAGCAGCCACCCTTTCAGCGGTTTCGACAGAAGCGGTGAATGGTTCGCAGCTTTACGAGACCAATGATAAGGTTGCGAGCTATTTTGGTGGTGGTGCTAAGTATGAGAATGGTGATTGGACAGCTCCAAGCTTCAAGATAGTGAGCTTTAAAGATGATGGAAGTTCTGAAGAGACGAGCTATGATAATGTTGCTGCTGCTTTTGCAGGCATGAATACTTCTTTCACGAAGCTTCATCATGATCTTTCAGATAATATTGAGCAGAATGCGTTGTTGTGGAGTGATGCGGATGAATCCTTTGTAGCGCTTCATGGCACAGGTTCAGAGAAGCGCAATAGCAAGTTGAGCCATCTTTTAGATGGAGATATTTCAGCGGGTTCGACAGAAGCGATTACGGGGAACCAGTTGTATCAGTTGAATCAGACGTTAGCGAGTTATTTAGGCGGGGGAGCGAGCTATCAGGGCGGTCAATGGACAGCGCCTGAATTCCAAGTAACGCAGTTCAAGAGTGATGGGAGTTCTGGTGAGAGTAAGAGYTATGATACAGTAGCGGGAGCGTTTGAAGGCGTTAACGGAAGTTTGTCTGGTATCAACGATCGTCTTAATGATGTAGCGCAGAATGTTACGTCGAACAGTTTGAGTTGGAATGAAGAGTTAGGAGGCTATGATGGTCGCCATAATGGATCGGATAGTAAGATTACGCATGTAGCGGATGGAGATATATCGGAAGGCTCGAAAGAAGTTGTGAATGGTGGCCAGCTCTGGG
>NZ_NJGE01000078.1 GCF_002777915.1 Bartonella tribocorum
TATAAATTATCCAATGTTGATGCTGATGGTAAGGTAAATTCGGCTGAGTTTAAAGATGTTGGCTCTGCATTTACTGGACTTGATGAAAATATCAAGAATGTTAATGATCGTATTAAGGAAGTCTCAGAGGGTGTTGCACAGGATTCTTTATCGTGGAGTAAGGATGACAATGCCTTTAGTGCACAACATGGGGAAAAAGAAAAAACGGCAAGCAAGATTAAGTATCTTGCTGGCGGAGAAATTTCTGCTACTTCAACAGAAGCGATTAATGGTTCCCAGCTTTACGAAACCAATGATAAGGTTGCGACGTACTTAGGTGGCGGAGCTGGTTATAAGAATGGCGTATGGACTGATCCAAGTTTTACAGTTAAAACTGTTAACGGAGATGGAGAGGAAAAAGCAGAGACTTATCGGAATGTAGGGGATGCCTTGACAGGAGTTGGTAGTTCTATCACGAATGTTAAGAATGAGATCACGAAACAGATTAACAATGAAATAGCGAATGTTAAGGGTGATAGCCTTGTTCAGAAAGATGCAGAAAGCCATCGTATAACGATTGGTTCAAAAGTAGAGGGCAGTGAAATCAACGTTGCCAACAGCAAAGGATCTGATCGGACCCTTTCTGGTGTTAAAGAAGCAACGAAGAGCAATGAAGCGGTTAACAAAGGTCAGTTTGATAAAAGTTTGAAAGAATTGTCTGATAGTCTTCAGTCAGATGACTCAGCGGTTATTCATTATGATAAAAAAGAAAAAGATGAAATTGATTATCAGAATGTGACTTTCGGTAAAGGTAAGGATTCTACAGCTGTAGGTCTTCACAATGTTGCTGATGGTAAGATTGCAGAAAACTCCCATGATGTGATCACAGGTGGCCAGATTAATGCAATTGGTGGTGATATTGCGAAATACTTGGGTGGAGGTGCAGCATTTAGTGGAGGTGCATTTACACAGCC
>NZ_NJGE01000079.1 GCF_002777915.1 Bartonella tribocorum
CTTGTCATCTTGTTTCACAAGACTATCACCCACAACTTGGTTAATCTGGTTATTAATATTCGTAACAGCATTTGTCACTTCATTATGAAGATTCGTGAAAGAACTGCCTACTCCCGCAAACGCTTCTGCTACTGTTTTATAGCTCTGCTCTTCAACCTTATCACCATCAGCACTCACGGTGTTAACTTTGAAGTTTGGAGCAGCCCACTTGCCTTCTTTATATTCAGCGCCACCACCAAAATAGCTCGCAACCTTATCATTGGTCTCGTAAAGTTGTGAACCATTCACGGCATCAGTCGATGTCTCTGTAAGATCTCCTGCTTTTACACCTGTAAGCGTCCGTACCGCACCATCAGTATTCGCAAACGTAACTTTCGTACCGCTCTTTTCACTTCCAACTGCAATGACATGTGTCTTGTCATCTTGCTTTACAAGACTGTCACTAACAACTTGGTTAATCTCATTCTTAAGCTCTTTATGAAGATTGCTGAAAGAACTGCCTACACTTGCAAACGCTTTCGCTACATCATCATAACTCTTCTCTTCAACCTTACTACCATCAGCACTTACGGTGTTAACTTTGAAGTTTGGAGCAGTCCATTTGCCATCCTTATATTCAGCGCCACCACCAAAATAGCTCGCTAACGTATTATTCAGCGAATAAAGCTGTCCACCATTCACCGCATCCGTTGAATCTTTCGTGATGCTACCATTCGCAAGAGACGTGATCTTACTGTTTTTCTTCTCACCATCTGTCCCATGTGTTGCAACAAATGCCTCTTTATCTTGACTCCACAACAACGCATCACCCTTAACTTCCTCAGTAATATCTGTGAGTTGTTTCGTAAAATCTTGAACAACATTCGTAAGATGATTGTTCACATTATTGATATTCTTATCAATACCTGCAAAAGCCGAACCAACATCTTTAAACTCA
>NZ_NJGE01000080.1 GCF_002777915.1 Bartonella tribocorum
GAATAAAGAGAACCGCACCCTTTTCGGTGTGATGGGTGGAACAATCTCTAAGAATTCCATTGAGGCTGTTAATGGTTCTCAGCTTTATAGCTTAGGCGACAATGTTGCGAAGTATTTTGGTGGTAGTGCTAATTATGAGAATGGTCAATGGTCCGCTCCAAGTTTCAAGTTTAAGACTGTCAATGATGACGGTAGTAAAGTTGAAGATAAGGATTATAGTACTGTATCGGAAGCATTTGCTGGTGTAGGCAGTTCTTTTGAGAAACTTCACAAAGAGTTTACCGAAAGAAACGCAGAGGTTACAGAAAATATTCAGCAAAATGCGTTGTTGTGGAGTGCAACTGATCAAGCCTTTAGTGCCAAGCACGGGGAAGGTGAAGCAGAAAAAACGAACAGCAAGATTACGTCTCTTGCCAAAGGTAACATTGCAGAAGGTTCAACGGATGCTGTGAATGGCTCCCAGTTATTTGATACCAATCAACATGTAAGCGCCGTTTCCCACAATTTTGAAACAGCTGCTGCGAATATAGCTCAATCCTTTGGTGGAGGTGCTGAATATAAGGATGGTGCATGGACTGCTCCAAACTTCAAAGTTAACACCGTGAGTGCTGATGGTAGTAAGGTTGAAGAGCAGAGCTATGATGATGTAGCAAAAGCCTTTGCAAGTGTAGGCAGTTCTTTCAGCAATCTTCATAAAGAGCTTAAGAATGAGATTAACCAGGTTGTTAGTGACAGTCTTGTAAAGCAAGATGATGTGAGCAAGGTTATTAAGATAGGAGCGGAGAAAGAGGGTGCAGCAATCAGCATTGCAAACAGTGACGGTGCCTCCCGTAGTCTCTCTGGAGTAAAAGCAGCCACCCTTTCAGCGGTTTCGACAGAAGCGGTG
>NZ_NJGE01000081.1 GCF_002777915.1 Bartonella tribocorum
GTGAAGTTCATAGCATTCCTCTTTAACAAAACTTCAATTTCTCATCATTTTAAAACATAGACATAATATTATACGCGTCATTTTTATTTACACAGTTTGCTCAAGTATTATTACTGGGACTATTTTGGGTTTTATGAAACTTTTGTTTGTTATTCCAGATTGTCAGAACAGTACTAAATGAGAATTTCCTTCATGGAGAGAGAAAACAAATACTATAAAGAGCTTGATGACAATCGTATGAAAGGTATACTCTTGTTAAGAGTGGTAAAAACGCTCATATCAAGTTCGCGTCTACGCATTTTGATAAGCGCATACTCTGCATGACGTAAATGTGTAACCATTTGAAGCTTTATAGATTCATTTTCGACCATAGCCAATGCACCCTCCAAATATGTTTGCAAATCGATAATGTCTTTCAGATTTTGTGCTTTCTCTAGCATTTGGGGTATGATTGAGAAATAGCTAAAACGATTTTTTGACTCTTCGAAAGTTTGCAAAGTTATAGCTTTGTCTAGAGATGCCATATATTGTAAACGTGCAAGAAGCTGTTTGCGCATTTCTGTAAAATTTCCAAAAACGCTTTTTTCATTCTTTACAACTTGTTGATACAGACCATTTTTATGTTCCTTTTCATCGTAAATCAGTTCTGGGTTTTTGAGAAAAAAACTGCTGTAATCTAGCTTACCAGCTTTAGCAAACTGACTCCTTCTTACAGATTCATAAATTGCCCTTTCTTCTAAAAGTTGTTTTTCTTTTAACTGAATCTGTTTTTTTAATAATTCAATAACTTCCAGATATTCTTTTGGTGGAGGTGGAGGTGGAG
>NZ_NJGE01000082.1 GCF_002777915.1 Bartonella tribocorum
AGGGTGCGGTTCTCTTTATTCTTATTTTGAAGGTTAATTATTGTACCACCTGTTTCGTGACCAATGGTAATATGATCACCCTCTTTCTCTTGCTTAACAAGACTATCGCTTATAACCTTGCCAATCTCCTTGTGAACTTCATTGTGAATATTCGTGATAGAACTACCAACATCAGTCAAAGCTTCTGCTACATTATCATACTTCCCTTCGGTCGCTGTACCTTCTGTATCAATTTTTTTAACCTTGAAGYTTGGAGCTGTCCACTTTCCTTCTGCATAGCTAGCACCACCGCCTAAATAGGTTGCAACAACCTTATTGGTTTCAAATAGCTGAGAGCCATTCACAGCATCCGTTGAATCTTCAGTGATGTTACCATTCGCAAGAGACGTGATCTTGCTATTTGCTTTTTCCTCGCCATGCTGCGCTACAAAGGCCTTTTCTTTTTCATTCCAATTTAAAGAATCCTGTGCAACGCCTTCTGAAACTTCCTTAATACGATCATTAACATTCTTAATATTCGTATCAAGTCCAGTAAATGCTGAGCCAACATCATTGAAGGAATTGTTTGTTACCTTACCATCAGCATCGACATTGGATAATTTATAGGTTGGCTGTGTGAAACCACCATCTTTAAAGGCTGATTCACCTCCTAAGAACTTGGCAATATTTTCACCGATCGTATTAATCTGGCCACCTGTGATTGCATCATGGGAATTCTGAACAATCTTACCATCAGCAACATTATGAAGTCCCACTGGAGAAGAATCTTTACCCTTACCCAAAGTCACATTTGTATAATCA
>NZ_NJGE01000083.1 GCF_002777915.1 Bartonella tribocorum
AAGATATGTTCTTTTGTTGAAATATCGGCATAAAAAAAGAAAATCGAGATATCCAATATATCAGCAATTTCTTGTAAGCGCCCTGCCCCCACACGGTTCAATCCTTTTTCATATTTTTGGACTTGTTGGAAGGTTATCCCTAAACGGTGCCCTAATTGTTTTTGAGACATTTTCAACATTTCTCGTCTCAAACGAATTCTCTTGCCTATCAAAATATCGTTAGAATGTGGATTTTTGGTTTGCACTGAAAGCCCCCCGCCAAGTGCGAGCGCCCTCGCATAAGTATTCCGGGAGTCAAAAACACTGAGTTCAGTCAGCTTTTTTGCTTTTAGTGTGCAAGCACACCTGGACATGGCAAAAACTCCCGGAATTCCGGGATACCCACAAAAGTAGGTTAATTTTTATGTACTGAACTTTAGGGTTTTTGAAGCCCTCTTGATCGTTGCGTCTACGACCAAAGTCACCCTTTAAGGTATAAAGTAATTTCGAAAGATTTACAATAAAATTTAAAGCCGTGTTTTATCTTTCAGCAATCAAACACAAGATTGCTTTTTGTTGTTTAGGCTTAAGCTCTCTAAAACTTTTCAAAAGGATATGCTCTTCTTGGTTTGAGGTCATTTCTTCATAAGGAAGCAAGATATGTTCTTTTGTTGAAATATCGGCATAAAAAAAGAAAATCGAGATATCCAATATATCAGCAATTTCTTGTAAGCGCCCTGCCCCCACACGGTTCAATCCTTTTTCATATTTTTGGACTTGTTGG
>NZ_NJGE01000084.1 GCF_002777915.1 Bartonella tribocorum
TTGTATCATTGTATCAGTTGAATCAGACGTTAGCGAGTTATTTAGGCGGGGGAGCGAGCTATCAGGGCGGTCAATGGACAGCGCCTGAATTCCAAGTAACGCAGTTCAAGAGTGATGGGAGTTCTGGTGAGAGTAAGAGTTATGATACAGTAGCGGGAGCGTTTGAAGGCGTTAACGGAAGTTTGTCTGGTATCAACGATCGTCTTAATGATGTAGCGCAGAATGTTACGTCGAACAGTTTGAGTTGGAATGAAGAGTTAGGAGGCTATGATGGTCGCCATAATGGATCGGATAGTAAGATTACGCATGTAGCGGATGGAGATATATCGGAAGGCTCGAAAGAAGTTGTGAATGGTGGCCAGCTCTGGGARACGAACCAGAAAGTTTCAGCGGTTGAAAATCGTGTAGAGAGCATAGATCAGCATGTTAAGGATGTTGAAAGTGCGGTTACGAACGGTGCAGTTAACTACGATAAGGATGCTGATGGCAAGAAAACGAATAAGATTACGTTAGTTGGAGGTAATGAAAGTGATCCAGTATTGATAGATAATTTAGCGGAAGGTCGTATAGAAAGTGGTTCGAAAGAAGCGGTAACGGGTGGTCAATTGCATGATTATACGGATCAGCAGATGAAGCTAGTGCTTGATGATGCGAAGAAGTATACGGATGATCAAGTAAGTAGTCTTGTCAATAATGGTGTTAATGAGGCAAAATCTTATACGGATATAAAG
>NZ_NJGE01000085.1 GCF_002777915.1 Bartonella tribocorum
GATGCGAAAGGGAGTGCTGAGGAAGCTAAAACAGTATCAGAAGAAATGCGAAAGGGAGTGCTGAGGAAGCTAAAACAGTATCAGAAGAAGCCAAGAAACTTGTTCAGGAAAACAAGGATGCTTTTGATGCATCGACTAAAACTCTTGAAGAAGTGAAAGGTATTGCGGAAAGGGCGTTATCGACAGCCAACACAGCCAAGCAGAGTTGCGTTGAGACAGGTGAAAAAGCTTCAGAAGCCTTAACGAAGTCTGGTGAAGCGAAGAGCCTAGCAGAAGAAGCAAAACAGGCGGCATCAACTTCACAGGAGGCAGCAGAAACAGCAAAGGTTAAAGCCGAAAGCGTAGAGAATATAGCCAATGAAGCAAAAGCAACGAGTGATCAGGCAAACCAAACCGCTTCTAGTGCTAAAAGCTTATCAGAAGAAGCCAAAGAAGAAGTAAGCAAAGCCAAAGCAACAGCTTTAGAAGCAAAAAGTACAGCAGAAGGTGCACAAACGAAAGCCGAACAAGCGCAACAGAGTGCGACAGAAGCGTCTCGAGTCGCTTCAGAAGCGAAGACAGTTGCAGAGCAGGCATTGCAAGCCGATAGACAAGCGGTCCGTGAAGGCCATGAAAGCACCAAGAGTTTGGTAGAAGAAATTCAGAAGAAGGTTGAAGAGGCACAAGCGCTTTCAC
>NZ_NJGE01000086.1 GCF_002777915.1 Bartonella tribocorum
AAATACTTGGGTGGAGGTGCAGCATTTAGTGGAGGTGCATTTACACAGCCAACGTATAAATTATCCAATGTTGATGCTGATGGTAAGGTAAATTCGGCTGAGTTTAAAGATGTTGGCTCTGCATTTACTGGACTTGATGAAAATATCAAGAATGTTAATGATCGTATTAAGGAAGTCTCAGAGGGTGTTGCACAGGATTCTTTATCGTGGAGTAAGGATGACAATGCCTTTAGTGCACAACATGGGGAAGGTAAAGAAAGAAAAGCTAGCAAGATTACTCACATTTTGGATGGAAAYATTGCTTCTGGCTCTACGGATGCAGTAACAGGTGGTCAGCTTTATTCGATGAATAATACGTTAGCGAGCTATTTTGGTGGCGGTGCTGAATATAAAGAAGGTAAATGGGCTGCTCCAARCTTCAAAGTTAATACAGTAAATACTGCTGGCGATAAGGTTGAAGAGAAGAGCTATGATAATGTTGCTGCAGCTTTTGAAGGTGTAGGAAGTTCTTTCACGAATCTTCATAATGAAGTGACAAATGCTGTTACAAATATTAACAAACACATTAACGATGTGGTGAGTGATAGCCTTGTTAAGCAGGATGATGCGACAAAGATTATCAAGATAGGTGCAGAAAAAGGTGGAACAAGCATTAGCATTGCTAA
>NZ_NJGE01000087.1 GCF_002777915.1 Bartonella tribocorum
AATGCTCTATTCTAAAGATAACGAGCTCAAATTTGAGCGGGTTGATTTTTAAAGAAATTAGGTTTTAAAGAAAAGTGAAAAGACGCTTATGAAAGCTTTTCTAAATGCACGTTTAAACATTTTAACCATAAAATGAGATTTTTATAAAAAACGTTTGCAACTAATGTTTATAACAGTTTTTAAAGCCTTACATTTGTAAAAAACGCTGCTTTTATCTTATGAGAGCTTGTTTTGAAAACCAATGCTTGCAAGTGTAAAAAACGTTTTAAAAAAACATTAATCTAATAAGCATTTTCTTTTGATTGAATTGATAAAGCTACCAAACGTTTTAATATGTTTTGATTTTAGAAAATGCGTTATTTGAAATTCACTCAACTCAATTTTGAGCTTAGTGTTTTAAAATGTTTTAAAGAAGCATCTTGATTATGGGCTTTGTTTTAAATGCATCTCTTTAAGATAAAGACATTCTCATTCAAAAGAGTGATTAAAGATCATATGCATAATTTACGTTCCTTTTGATAAGTTTTCATATTTTTAATAGAGCACTTGTAATATGATACATTTTGTATATACGCATTCATTACTCCATTGTAATTGTAGGTGGTTATTTTAATCATAAGAATCATTCTTAGAAAGCCGCGTCATATCA
>NZ_NJGE01000088.1 GCF_002777915.1 Bartonella tribocorum
ATTATAAAGTTATGAGATTTTTATTGATGGTAGATATTCTTTGATATAAATATTTATTTATGTATTATATTAGAAATATAAGACTAGAAAATACCCTAAAAAAGAAAGCTTAATATAAAAGAAGAGAAATATTTTTAAAGTTTTATATTAAAAAAGAAGAGGTGCTCTAGTTTTAAAGTTAATAAAGAATAAATTTTTTTGTGGTCGTTTGACATTATGTTTTGTACAGGATGAGAAAAGGTGGGACGAGTGGGAAATCTGTAATGAGTGATTATTTTTATCTGAAATTTTATTGGATACACTATGTATCAAATGGTTTTTTGACAGAAAAAATGAGATAGGTTTTAATAGAGCTTTGCAAATTTTTCAAAAACCCTTTGAAAAAAAATAAATTGATGCATGTAGTTTGACATTAGGTTTTGGATTAAGTGGGAAGAGGTGGGATTAGTTAGGAATATGTGATAATTTGTTGTTTTTATGCATAAAATTTAGCATTAAATGCGCGTTTTGTCAAAATAGATTTTGACACCTAAAATTGCGAAAATTACCAAAAATCAGAAAAAAGTGCGTTTTCATTGTAAAAATGAGAAAAGCCTTTGAAAGTCCTTTGAAAGTCCTTTGAAGATTTTTAAAGAGTCTGTGAAAGCCC
>NZ_NJGE01000089.1 GCF_002777915.1 Bartonella tribocorum
ATCACCATCTTTACGCTTCATAAAAAAGAAAACCGATACAATCATTATGCTTGTTTCTCCCGATATCGCAACAAACCTTAGCATTTGAGATGATTCATTTAAGAGGCATTTTTGTCTTTTCTTTAATGTTTATGTTTTTTCATCGACACGATCTTCCCCAGTTGTCATATGCAAGAGAAATACTTTTGATTGAGGCAATATATAAAGAGATTAAAACGAAAGGTCTTTACGATATAAGGCTTTCATTCAACATATAAAAAATGAAATATTCTTATTAAATTAATGTGTTACATAAAATATAATCCAACACAATCACCTTTATCTATGCAAATAGCTTTATTCTCCAGCTCTTAATATTTTGACATAAATCAACACATTGATAGCCACACACGACAATTTCTTTTATATTAAAACTACTCATAAAAACGTATTTTGCATCCTTTCAAAGGGCATTTACCCGCATGCCGCCCTTTCTTATGAAACACAAAGAATGGCTTTGATTAAATTTAATATAAGAAAATTTACAATACGCGAAGATGATTATATGCAGCTTTCTTACGTTGCAAAATGATGAATTATCATCACAAATTCAATAAGTTAGTAACACATAACTGAAGTTTCTTTTACATCAATGTAGTTTATAAG
>NZ_NJGE01000090.1 GCF_002777915.1 Bartonella tribocorum
GTAAAAGCTTCTGCAACAGTGCTATAATCCTTTTCAGCCCCATTACCATTCTTATCAAAGACTTTAACTGTAAAAGTAGGCGCATTCCAAGCTCCATCCCTATAGCTAGCACCACCGCCAAAATAGCCTGCAACTGCATTGCTTATAGAATAAAGTTGAGCACCATTGATCGCATCCGTTGATGTTGCTGTAATTGAACCAGCACGAACACCTGAAAGAATCCGTGTCGCATTATCAATATTTGCAATACTTACCTTAGTGCCACTTACCTTTCCACCAATGGTAATAAGTCCTGCTGTATCTTGCTTAACAAGAGCATCACCTGTGCCATTAATGACCATATTTTCAATCTTTTTATCAAGATTTGTGAAAGAACTACTGACGCCAGTAAAAGCTTCTGCAACAGTGCTATAATCCTTTTCAGCCCCATTACCATTCTTATCAAAGACTTTAACTGTAAAAGTAGGCGCATTCCAAGCTCCATCCCTATAGCTAGCACCACCGCCAAAATAGCCTGCAACTGCATTGCTTATAGAATAAAGTTGAGCACCATTGATCGCATCCGTTGATGTTGCTGTAATTGAACCAGCACGAACACCTGAAAGAATCCGTGTCGCATTATCAATATTTGCAATA
>NZ_NJGE01000091.1 GCF_002777915.1 Bartonella tribocorum
CTGTGGATGCATTATTCTGCAAGCTATCAAACACATTAATAAGCGCTGTATCTGCTCCATTCTGGCTAAACTGTTGGGGAGGCAAGTTGCCATCAACAGACCATTGTGGACTAAGGAGAGATCTCTTATTCTTATCTCCAATATCTAACATTCTTTGAGACAAATCACCCTTGTCTGCTGTTAAAACATCGACGACAGGTCTAGCATTATTTCCCTCCGAAAGAGTATTGATGAGAAAATTGGCATAATCTCCAGAAGCATTAGCTTTTGACGTGAATGCTGCATTTAACACTGTCAAATAATCGTCTGTTGATTTATCAGAAGAAGCATTCAAACCAGCAACAGAGATAATGCTTTGTGGATAAGACACAACAGTATTGTTAGCGCCTTCAAGAAACATATTTCTAAAATCAGGATTTGCTGAAAAAACAGGAGAAATATTTGATAAAAATGTCGTGACTGTCGCCACTGAAAAAACTCTCACAAAAGAAAAACGCGAATTTTTCAATTTGTTTGTTGTTTGTGTGGCATGCAATTTTTTCATAATAAACTCTCCAATGAAAAAATCTGAAAACACTTTAAAACATAAAAAAGACACATTTTTCTGCTAGCCACTTACCCAGGTTAGAT
>NZ_NJGE01000092.1 GCF_002777915.1 Bartonella tribocorum
TATAAATTATCCAATGTTGATGCTGATGGTAAGGTAAATTCGGCTGAGTTTAAAGATGTTGGCTCTGCATTTACTGGACTTGATGAAAATATCAAGAATGTTAATGATCGTATTAAGGAAGTCTCAGAGGGTGTTGCACAGGATTCTTTATCGTGGAGTAAGGATGACAATGCCTTTAGTGCACAACATGGGGAAAAAGAAAAAACGGCAAGCAAGATTAAGTATCTTGCTGGCGGAGAAATTTCTGCTRCTTCAACAGAAGCGATTAATGGTTCCCAGCTTTACGAAACCAATGATAAGGTTGCGACGTACTTAGGTGGCGGAGCTGGTTATAAGGATGGCGCATGGATTGATCCAAGCTTTAAAGTCAAAACAGTTAAGGATAATGGTGAATCTGAAGAGCAAGAGTATAAGAATGTAGCAGAAGCTTTAACTGGAGTTGGTACATCTTTCACGAATATCAAGAATGAGATAAGCAATCAGATTAATCATCTTCAGTCAGATGACTCAGCGGTTATTCATTATGATAAAAAAGAAAAAGATGAAATTGATTATCAGAATGTGACTTTCGGTAAAGGTAAGGATTCTACAGCTGTAGGTCTTCACAATGTTGCTGATGGTAAG
>NZ_NJGE01000093.1 GCF_002777915.1 Bartonella tribocorum
AAAAGTACAGCAGAAGGTGCACAAACGAAAGCCGAACAAGCGCAACAGAGTGCGACAGAAGCGTCTCGAGTCGCTTCAGAAGCGAAGACAGTTGCAGAGCAGGCATTGCAAGCCGATAGACAAGCGGTCCGTGAAGGCCATGAAAGCACCAAGAGTTTGGTAGAAGAAATTCAGAAGAAGGTTGAAGAGGCACAAGCGCTTTCACAAGAAAGTAAGGGGTTTTCTGAAGCCGCCAAAGATTTGTCAGAGAAAGCAACGACAGCCTCTAGCGAGGCGCAAAAGGTAGCAGAGCAGGCGTTAAGAGAAGCAACTTCTGCGAAAACAACGGCGGACGGTGCATCTACTGTCGCCAATGATGCGAAAGGGAGTGCTGAGGAAGCTAAAACAGTATCAGAAGAAGCCAAGAAACTTGTTCAGGAAAACAAGGATGCTTTTGATGCATCGACTAAAACTCTTGAAGAAGTGAAAGGTATTGCGGAAAGGGCGTTATCGACAGCCAACACAGCCAAGCAGAGTTGCGTTGAGACAGGTGAAAAAGCTTCAGAAGCCTTAACGAAGTCTGGTGAAGCGAAGAGCCTAGCAGAAGAAGCAAAACAGGCGGCA
>NZ_NJGE01000094.1 GCF_002777915.1 Bartonella tribocorum
GTGCATGGACAGCTCCGAGTTTCAAAGTTAAAACCATTAAGGATGATGGCAACGCTGGGGAAGGGGATTATGCGAGCGTATCAGAAGCATTTGAAGGTGTAGGTACTTCATTCACGAATCTTCACCAAGAGCTTAACAAAGCCATTAACCAAGTTGTGGATGATAGTCTTGTCAAGCAAGAAGATACGACCAAGGTTATTAAGATCGGTGCGGAGAAAGAGGGTACAGAAATCACCGTTGCAAACAGTGAAGGTATCGCTCGTAGTATTTCTGGTGTAAAAGCAGCAACAAAAGATGATGAAGCGGTTAATAAAATGCAGCTTGATCAAAGTTTGGAAGCACTTTCTAAGGATCTTCAGTCAGAAGATTCAGCGGTTGTTCTTTACGATAAGGCAGATGGTAAAACTGATTATACAAATGTGACTTTGGGTAAGGGTAAAGATTCTTCTCCAGTGGGACTTCATAATGTTGCTGATGGTAAGATTGTTCAGAATTCCCATGATGCAATCACAGGTGGCCAGATTAATACGATCGGTGAAAATATTGCCAAGTTCTTAGGAGGTGAATCAGCCTTTAAAGATGGTGGTTT
>NZ_NJGE01000095.1 GCF_002777915.1 Bartonella tribocorum
CTTGTCATCTTGTTTCACAAGACTATCACCCACAACTTGGTTAATCTGGTTATTAATATTCGTAACAGCATTTGTCACTTCATTATGAAGATTCGTGAAAGAACTGCCTACTCCCGCAAACGCTTCTGCTACTGTTTTATAGCTCTGCTCTTCAACCTTATCACCATCAGCACTCACGGTGTTAACTTTGAAGTTTGGAGCAGCCCACTTGCCTTCTTTATATTCAGCGCCACCACCAAAATAGCTCGCTAACGTATTATTCATCGAATAAAGCTGTGAACCATTTACCGCATCGGTCGATGTCTCTGTTAGCTCTCCTCCTTTTACGCCCGTGAGAGTCCGTGCGGCATCTCCACTATTAGCAATGCTAATGCTTGTTCCACCTTTTTCTGCACCTATCTTGATAATCTTTGTCGCATCATCCTGCTTAACAAGGCTATCACTCACCACATCGTTAATGTGTTTGTTAATATTTGTAACAGCATTTGTCACTTCATTATGAAGATTCGTGAAAGAACTTCCTACACCTTCAAAAGCTGCAGCAACATTATCATAGCTCTTCTCTTCAACCTTATCGCCAGCA
>NZ_NJGE01000096.1 GCF_002777915.1 Bartonella tribocorum
GACAGAAGCGGTGAATGGTTCGCAGCTTTACGAGACCAATGATAAGGTTGCGAACTATTTTGGTGGTGGTGCTAAGTACGAGAATGGTGAGTGGACAGCCCCAAGCTTCAAGATAGTGAGCTTTAAAGATGATGGAAGTTCTGAAGAGACGAGCTATGATAATGTTGCTGCTGCTTTTGCAGGCATGAATACTTCTTTCACGAAGCTTCATCATGATCTTTCAGACAATATTGAGCAGAATGCGTTGTTGTGGAGTGATGCGGATGAATCCTTTGTAGCGCTTCATGGCACAGGTTCAGAGAAGCACAATAGCAAGTTGAGCCATCTTGTAGATGGAGATATTTCAGCGGGTTCGACAGAAGCGATTACGGGGAACCAGTTGTATCAGTTGAATCAGACGTTAGCGAGTTATTTAGGCGGGGGAGCGAGCTATCAGGGCGGTCAATGGACAGCGCCTGAATTCCAAGTAACGCAGTTCAAGAGTGATGGGAGTTCTGGTGAGAGTAAGAGTTATGATACAGTAGCGGGAGCRTTTGAAGGCGTTAACGGAAGTTTGTCTGGTATCAACGATCGTCTTA
>NZ_NJGE01000097.1 GCF_002777915.1 Bartonella tribocorum
GAGGTTCGTTGTAGCATCTTGCTTTACAAGACTATTACTTATCATAGTGCTAATTTCATCATGAACACTCTTGAAAGAAGAACCAACACCAGTCAAAGCTTCCGCTACATTCTTATACGACTCTTCAGTAATATCGCCATCAGAACCGATTTGCTTAACCTTGAAATTAGGATCCGTCCACTCACCATTCTCATACTTAGCGCCGCCACCAAAATAGTTCGCTAACGTATTATTCAGCGAATAAAGCTGTGAACCATTAATTGCATCATGCGAGTTGGCAGAAATATCGCCATTGGCAAGTGACGTAATCTTGCTGTTCGTTTTGCTACCCTCTTTCTCCCCATGTTTTGCGACAAACGCATTGTCATCCTTACTCCACGATAAAGAATCCTGTGCAACTCCTTGAGATACTTCTTTAATACGATCATTAACATTCTTAATATTCGTATCAAGCCCGCTAAAAGCAGAACCAACATCAGTAAAGGACTTACCCGTAACCTGACCGTCTTTAGAAACATCTGATAATTGGTAAATTGGCTGTGTGAGACCACCATCTTTAAAAGAT
>NZ_NJGE01000098.1 GCF_002777915.1 Bartonella tribocorum
GAGGTTCGTTGTAGCATCTTGCTTTACAAGACTATTACTTATCATAGTGCTAATTTCATCATGAACACTCTTGAAAGAAGAACCAACACCAGTCAAAGCTTCCGCTACATTCTTATACGACTCTTCAGTAATATCGCCATCAGAACCGATTTGCTTAACCTTGAAATTAGGATCCGTCCACTCACCATTCTCATACTTAGCGCCGCCACCAAAATAGTTCGCTAACGTATTATTCAGCGAATAAAGCTGACCACCTGTAACCGCATCCGTAGAGCCAGAAGCAATATTTCCATCCAAAATGTGAGTAATCTTGCTATTCGTTTTGCTACCCTCTTTCTCCCCATGTTTTGCGACAAACGCATTGTCATCCTTACTCCACGATAAAGAATCCTGTGCAACTCCTTGAGATACTTCTTTAATACGATCATTAACATTCTTAATATTCGTATCAAGCCCGCTAAAAGCAGAACCAACATCAGTAAAGGACTTACCCGTAACCTGACCGTCTTTAGAAACATCTGATAATTGGTAAATTGGCTGTGTGAGACCACCATCTTTAAAAGAT
>NZ_NJGE01000099.1 GCF_002777915.1 Bartonella tribocorum
TCATCAAGACCTGTAAAGGCGCTTCCTACATCATTAAAGTCCTTTGACTTCACATGCCCTTCTTCAGAAACCTCCGATAATTTATACGTTGGCTGTGTAAATGCACCATTCGTAAATGCGGAACCTCCACCTAAGTATTTTGCAATATCACCACCAATTGCATTAATCTGGCCACCTGTGATCACATCATGGGAATTTTCAACAATCTTACCATCAGCAACATTGTGGAGAGCGGTGAGAGTTTTATCCTTACCACCAAAAGTGATACTCCCATAATTAATAGCGTCACTTTCATCATCTGCCTTATCATAATGAACAACCACTGAATCATCCGACTGAAGATGATTAATTTGGTTGGTGATCTCATTGGTAATTTTATTCTGGACATTCGTGATAGAAGCACCAACTCCTTCAAAAGCTTCCGCTACATTTTTGTAAGTCTTATTTTCTTCCTTGCCATCGCCTGTAACAGTTTTAACTGTAAACGTTGGATCAATCCATTGACCTTCTTTATAACCAGATCCGCCACCTAAGTAAGTCGCAAC